>JAESRE010000016.1 GCA_016764775.1 Alphaproteobacteria bacterium | reverse complement strand
TTACGCCACCTCCAACCGAGACGCCGCAGGCCCCGCCTGCCGCACCACCGACACAGCCGCCACCCGCAGAGGTACAGCCCCCTGCGCAGCCGTCTGTGCCACCGGCAACCGAAACGGCGCAGCAACCTCCGCAACCCCAGCAGCCCCCTCAACAACCGCCGCAACAGCAAGGCGAAGAGGAACAGGGCGAGCAAGACCAACAAGGTCAGGGCGGCGGCGGAAGCCCTATGAGTTTCTTCAAAAAAGACGAATAGTCAGGCATGTCGTAAAGCATGGGTGGATTCTGTGTTTGGCATGCTTGAAAATTATCGAAAACGCAGCATATAATGCCCTTTAAAATTATTGCGTGATTTCAGGAAATAATAATGGCCGCCAGTAAAGTTCTAGCCGCATGCCTTATGCTTGCTTCCCAGACATACTCCGTCCCTCCGGCTGTGCTTGTCGGCATATACAAGGCTGAAGGCGGTCAGGTCGGGCAGGAAGTGCGCAACACAAACGGCTCTTACGATCTCGGCCCGATGCAAATCAACACAATATGGATGCCTGATCTGGCCAAACGATGGGGCGTCAGTGAAGAAACCGCCCGCCGGTGGGTACGTGATGATGCCTGTACCAATGTCGGTGTTGCAGCATGGATTTTCAAAACGCATTTAAATGAAACGCGCAGCCTGTCGCAGGCGATCGCCCATTACCATTCCCGCACCCCCGTCCACGGAACCAAGTATAAAGGCCGTGTGATCGACATCATGCGCCAGAATGGATTAATCAAGGCCAAACAATAGCTTTACACATAATGCCTGTGGGCAGTTTTCGAACAGCTTGCTAGTTAGGATTGCAGTGCTTTAATGAAGCCGTTAACCTTGATTTCGGTGTTGTGTTGTTCTAATGCTTTTAGTGAATTTGCAAATGAACGCACACAACGCGTTCTAACATTAGGCCTAGTATAATTATGTCCGTAGTACTGTCCCATTTATCGCGTGTTTCACTCTGTGTATTGCTGCTTGGAGCCGGCGCTTGCTCCAACATTACCAAACACAGCAACAATGAGCCGCAGGTTGTAGCCGCACCTGATACAGTCAGTGCGATGCTCGCCACGGCCGCCGACCGCGCATCCAACGCGCTGCAAACTCTGGCAGCTATAGAATCACAACGTACGCCCGCAACAAATGTCGGCCCTGTAGGGAATGCCCCTGCCGAATTACGCCGCGCCGTCACCGTAAGCTGGATCGGTCCCGTCGAGACCATTACCGAGTCACTGGCCGAGCGCGCAAGCTACGATTTCCTGACAATCGGTACACCTCCGCCCGTTCCGGTGGTTGTGTCCCTCGACATCGAAAACCGTCCTGTTATCGACGTTTTGCGTGATATCGGTCTGCAGCTCGGTGTTCGCGGTGATGTCAAAGTTGACAGCCAGAGCCGCGTTGTTGAAATCCATTACCCACCCAATACAGGTATAGGCGGCTAGGTTTTTTTGAATGTTCAGCCCAATGCGTAAATTCAAGACATCTTTTCTGGGACTGGCAGCGTGTTCCATGATCGTTGCTTACAGTCTGCCTGCTTTTGCGCAATCCACAAACGAGCCTCCCGTTCCGCCGTCCCTGCAAGAGTTGCAGACGCTGGAGAAGAAAAACACGCTGGTTGAAAATGACGGTTTGCCGCTGGATATTCGCCGCGATGCTATTAAAGAGGCTGCAATCTCTCTGGGTGCCCGTGGCGGTCTGGCATGGCGTTCATACCAGATCCGCAAACAACTGGACACACGTGCACGGTATCTGGACCGTGTTTTTGATTTTAGCCAGCTTTTGATTGCTGCGCCTTCCGGTCTTTTGATCGAGCCGCCGATTATCAGCGAATCCGTCAATGCCATGTTGATTGAAGGCGACGGACAGCAGGCCGCTGTTTCCGACCGTATCTTCCACATCGTCAACAATGCCCGCATCGTTTCCAGCCCGCGCACATGGCGTACATATCTGGAGCGTGAATGGGGCACTGTCGAGGAGCCGCCCGATATTCTTCGCCCCGAAGATGAAGAAGAGCGCGCAATCTGGATCGAGCTGGTCGCTCGCGGATGGGAAGAAGGCGTGCGTCAGGCCAATGAAATTTTTGAAGAAGACTTGAATGTACTGGTTGCCGACTACGAAGGTATGATCCGTTACCGTACATTATTGTCACAAGGTATGGTTTCACAGCCATATGCCTTGCAAGTGGACCGCGGCGTTACAGGAGACGGTCTTGAAATGCGCGTAGGTGACCGCGCCGTTCAAATCACAGGCGTACCCGAGTTGATAACAGGATCGGAGCAATGGAAGCCCGCAAACCGATAAGCCTCCTCAAAGCTGAGGACAACTTTGCGGAAACCTGGCCCGATGAACCCGACCGGTTTACGGAAGAGCTTGTAGACCCATGCTTGCTCTGGTGCGTTAAACAAAATTCCTCTGATGTAACCATTCAAAGCGACCGCCCGATTTATAATGAAATTCACGGCGTCCTATATCCCGGCACGTTCAGGCACATTGACGCTGCAGATATGGCCGTGTTTTTGTCCAAGATTTACGGCCCAGAAGCGCTGGCGCGCTTGGCATCGGGTCGCGACCTCGACGTATCCTATGAAATCCGCCCCGACCGTTACACCCGTATCCGTTTCCGTGTGAACATCACTGCCGTTTTGTCCAAAGGACGTGATGCCGCACAGATCACGATGCGTGTGCTGCCGAGTGAGCCACCGACATTCAAGGACCTCGGGATCGAGGAAGAAATCGTCAATGCATGGGCCCCGCGTCAGGGTCTGGTGGTTGTTACCGGTCCGACGGGTTCAGGTAAGTCCACATTGCTAGCCGCCGGAAACCGCTTCTTGCTGGAGCGTCCGGAAGGGTGCGGCAAGATGCTGACCTACGAGGCGCCGATCGAATATACGTACGATACGATTCAAAGCCCGCGCTCGCTTGTGTCACAGAGTGAAATCCCCCGTCACTTGCCCGATTTCGCGCATGGTGTACGTAACGCGCTGCGTCGTAAACCGGAAATCATTCTGGTGGGTGAATCGCGGGATAAGGAAACAATCAACGCTTCCATCGAAGCCTCCCAAACCGGTCACGCGGTTTATACGACAACGCACACAATGGGTGTGGCCAACACAATCCAGCGTATGCTTTCCAGTTACGACATGTCAGAGCGGGAAGAACGTGCGATCGCGTTGATGGAAACTTTGCGTTTGATCGTGACCCAAGCGCTCGTTCCGCGTGAAGGCGGCGGGCGTTGCGGTGTACGCGAATGGATGAAGTTCCCCGATGAGGTCCGTGAGAAGTTGATGGACATGGATTTCACGGAATGGCCGAACGAGATTCAGCGTATGATCAATCAATACGGCCAAACAATGCAGCGCTCTGCCGAGATCGAATATGAGAACGGCGTTATCGACCGTCGCCACTATCTGCTGCTTTCCTCCGCAACAGGCGCATAATATCGGTTTTTGCTAACCTCGTCTTAATATTTACCCCGCTACACTTTTCATATAAGATATTGGCAGCGTTGATAAAAAACGCGCAGTTCAACACCGAAGAGGGCCTTACGGATGTCAGCAGCACAGGAATTAGAGAATCTCCAGGAGAAACAGAACTGGCATTGGCGTAATTCCATGCGGGTCGTACGTTTCCTTGCATTTGATGCCCGTGCGGCGGCGCCTATCCCCGTTTTGCTGGTGTATTTGCGCCTCTCCACGATCGTCCTGACAATCGTCACGCTTCTGGTCTTCAGATTCCTTGAAAACAAAGGCCTGACCGTTCCGGCGGCGATGCGCAACCTGCGCTCATGGATTGTCGGCATTGACCGTCCCGGCTGGATCGGTGTTCAAAAACGTAATTTCACTGATTTCGGCTAGAAAAAACCCCGAATATTTCGCTTACACGCTATCCTATACTTGTATTTTAGAATGCTGCGTTCTAAGGTCTAAACTTAACATAGTATATAAAGTTTATTCTAAGGATATGCACCATGAAGCCGTGTCTTAACATTCTTAAACGTCAGCCGTTGACATTCACCGCTTTGGCAGCGGGTATCGCATTTTTCAGCTTTTCTCAAAACAGCCAAGCCGGTTTTGAGTGGATTCCACCTGCACCTGCGCCAGCACCAAAAATCGAGAATGTACAACCAAGTTCGCCCGCTCCTGCGGAAGCCGAACCGACTGATGATGCGTTTTTGCCAATTCCCGGTGAAGAGCCTGCACCTGCGCCTTTGGCCGCAGAAGACATGAATGCCGCGCCTGAGCCTGTGCAACAAAACACAATGGCCGAACCTGTAGAAACAGCACCGATGGAACAGCAATCTGTTGCGGACAACAGTGACGCCCCAATGCCGATCACATCCCGCCCGCAGATGAAAACACTGAACATGGGTGCCGAGGCCGAGACGCAAGCCGGCATGCAGCAACCTGCTCCTGCGCCGGAGCCGATGGCCCAGCCTGAAGAGATCGCAACACCTATGCCGATGGATCTGGACCAACCGGAACCCATGCCTATGGAACAAAAAGCGATTATGCCCGACGATACGCCGGATGAGGTTAAAGCCGCAGTCGCAAACAGTTCCGGCAACGGCTTGAAGGTTAATCCTTACCCGGTCGCAAACCCGAACGCTTCTGCTCCTGCCGGTACGCCAACCGTACGTGAGCCATTTGCACAAACACCTCTGGAAGAAAAAGATGTTGTCGGCTTTGGTACGGATATTCCTCTCGCACTGGCGCTGCAACAAGTCGCCCCTGCGGGATATGCATTTTCATTCGGTGAAAGCATCAACCCGGGTGCCAAAGTTTCATGGTCCGGCGGTGACAACTGGGTCAACGTTATGCAGGGCATGATCGAACCTTTGGGTCTTCAAGCCAGCATTCGTGGCCGTGTGATTTTCGTCAGCCACCAGCATGAAGCAGCCGTAGCGCCGGAGATTATCGAATCCCCCGCAGCAGATCAGGAGCCTGTTTCTATCGAACCTGCCACGATCGAGCCGGCCGCCGGTGAAGCGCAACCCATCAATATTAACCGCGCTGTGATCAACGACCCCGGTCAATCAGGCGAAGCCCAACCGCAAAAAACAATGAAGGTTCTGTCTGAAAGACAACCTTTGGCAAAGATTGCTCCTGCCGCCGGCGAAGAGCGCATGGTTTGGGAAGCGAAAAAAGGTGACAGCCTGAAAGAAACACTGGAGAGCTGGAGCGAAGCGGGTAATTTTGAAATGACATGGTCCGCCATGCATGATTACACAATCGAATCCGACGTTCTGGTTGCCGGTGAATTCAGCATGGCTCTGAAGTCACTGATCAATGACGGTATCGGCAAAGAAGACGCACCGAGCTTCATTTTTAAGAAGAGCGGCGACGCCGAAAAGCCGACTTTGGTTGTTAAAGAGCCCGTTTAATCCCTATTAAATAAAGTTCACGAGACTAAGTTGCTGCGCGTTCGCAGTGACACGGTATGACGCTTCCAGTTGAATCTGGAGTGTGTTGATCTTCAACGCCACCTCATCAACATCCACATTCTCGATATCATCAATGCTGGTCTGCAAAATGGCTTGTGAATTCTGGTGTGACTGCTTCGTTTCGGCTATGCGGGCACGTGCATTTTCCAACTTGAAGCGCACGGAATCCATATCGTCCAGCGCCTTGTTGACCATGCGGGTCAGTTCATTGAAAACCTCGAAAAAGTTATCTTTTTGCTCGTCGGTTGTTGCGCCCGGTGCGCCATCCGCAGTTGTCGGATCGCCCGCCGTATAGGGCTCCGCGTATGCATCCGCGATCGGTGCGAAAGACTCGTTTTTGATAAAGGCTGCCGCCACCATCAAGTCGCGGAAAGGTTGTTCATTGGCCAACGTCGTGTATTCGATTTCGGAGCGTTCATCAACACGGACGAACACATCTCCGGCATTGTTGCTGCTCAATACAGGTGAATAGCCAACGATCGTGTCTGTAATCGCGTTCGTGTCTTGCGAAGAACTGCGGCTTTTGACGGCGCTTAACAATTCATTGTTGGTCAGGTTTTGTGCGGCGGGAAGGGTTTCATCCTTCCAGCGGCCGATCAATGAGCTGATCGCCGTATCCAGCGTGCCTGTATCTTTATAGGGTTGTTCATTCGTGGCGGCGCCGCTCATCAGGTAACGGTCCGTATCCTTTGTGTTCAAAAGATCGCCGAGGAAATCGAAAATATTCGATGCCAAATCCTGAATGCCTTTAAGGGCCGTATCGGGGTCGCCCGAGCTCATACCGACAGGAATATTCTCGACCTCGGGTGTGAGCGGATCATCGTAATAAATGACGTCGCCTTCCTGATGCACCGATTGCTGGTTAAATGTCTCGAGTGAGTTGGCAAGGTTTTCGGCCTGTGCCTGAAACTCCTCAATTCCTTTTAGTGTCAGGCTTATGCGGCGTTCCGCGTGGTCGATATTGTTCATGTAGGTGTCGAGCGCAACAAAATCCGCGCGCGCGCGCTTGGATGTCAGGACATCCGTTTGTAATCCTGTGAATTTGGCTGTTTTCTTACCTGAAGCCAATTGATAGGTCAGCGTGTTCAATTGATCGGTTTGCACATTGATCAAATTGATACGGTTAAGGGCTGCGCCTAATGTTGAAATTCCTGACATATTTTCCTCCTCAAACTTTCTTTAAACGCTGCTATCGCAAGACGCTCAATAGTTCCTGAAACAATTCATCTACGGCCGTGACAACACGGGCCGACGCGCTGAACGCGGTTTGAAACACAATTAAGTTACCCAGTTCCTCGTCGAGATTGACGCCGGATTCGTTCAAAAGCTGGGTTTCCAGAGCATCCCGCAGGGATTCTTCGTCTGTCTGTCTCGATTCAACCAAAATCGTTTCCTGCGTTTGCTGGTTGACGATTTTCTGCGAGAAATCGATCAGGCTGGACGAGCCGATTACTCTTGTTGAGATATTGGCATTCGGGCCAAGGAAATCCTGACGGAACGATGTGGTCGGTACGGGTGGGCCAAGTGATGCATTGGTTTCCGATGTATAGGCAACTTCGCGTACAATCGGCTCATCTACAATGTCACCACCGGCAACCGAGTATGTTCCGAAAAGGGCAGAGCTGATGTTCACGCCGTCATCGATGCTCGTTCTGACCGTTGTTGCGGGTGGAGCGCCATACGCTGCGCCCGATGTTTCAAACGGGCCACCGATAATTCGGATGTCGCCACCGAAGTCGGGGTTGTCAAAATCGTCACCCGGGCGAAGCCTTAAAACACCGTCGATTGCGAAGTTTACCGTATCCACGGCGAGGCCCGGTACGGCATCCAGTTTGTTCAACAATTCAACGCTTGTGTCGCCGGGTTCAAGTGTAATGCGCACAGGCTCCTTGTTGCCGATCTGCACATCAAAGTACGGATCTTCGGGCAGGACGGGCGCGCCCGCATTATCGCTCAAGCCCAGGAAGTTCAGACCTGTCTGACCGATGCCTGTCGGGCCGAAGTTGGAATCAATTTCATACGAACCGCTGGTATCTATTTGCAGTTCGCCGTTCGGTCCTGCGCTGGCCACAACATTGAGACCGGGGTCAACGCCACCGGCAAGACCGTTAATATAGTTCACGAGCTGGTCGAGGGCATTTACACCCGGCGCGAGATCGGCATCACTTAGATCAACTGTAATCGTGTCGGGACCGAGGCCTGTACGGACTTCTTCGAATGTAATCTGGAATTGGTCGTTCGGATCGTCCAGCGCGCCATCAGCCGATGTAATCAAGTCACCGATTGATGCAAATGCGGCAAGGTCGCGACCACCAAGCATTTGGTTGGATGAGCTCAAGCCCAGTACGCTCTGTAGATCCAGACCGCCTGTGTTCAGCAAATCAACCTGTGTTGCCAGATCCTGATTTTCTGCGATTTCGTATTCAATTGATCCGAAGCCAAATTCGAGCACACGGCGGATAACTTCATTTGAGCCGGCTTGCAATGTCGCGCCGTATGTCCCGTTACGAAGCAATTCATTGTCATCGATGATCTGTTCGTTGACGCGGATTTCAGCGGCAAAGCCGACATATTCAACCGGTGTAGGCGGATCGGTTGTCGGGTCAGGCGCGGTATTGGCCGGTAAAGAGCCGGATCTGTCGGTGAACAGGCGCAAGCCTTGTTCGTCCAAGCGTCTGGCAAGGTTGTAGGCCAGTTCATCAACCTGTGCGGATTGGCGCGGTAATGTTACATCGCGCAATTCCAGCAAGCCGCCCAAACGGCCACCAGGCATGGTTTCGGTAATATCTACTGCGGACGGGTTATCGGGGTCGCCGACAAAAATGCCGTTCACGGATGCGGGGTATGAAGATGTCGCGCTGACCGGAGTAGGGTTAAAGTTTAACAAGGTCGCTTTTTCTGACGCCAGCTCCACGCCGCGATTTGTTTGTACAACCAATACACCGTCGCCGCGCTGGAAGAATGAAATCTCGATCAAACCGGACAGCTCTTTGATTGCTTCGTCCCGCTGATCCTCATATTGGGCGGTTGTACGGCCGATATTCGCATTGTCCTGAATCTGGTCGTTAAGCTCCGCTACTTGCTCCAGCAAGTCATTCACGCGGTCAACTGTCTGGGAGATGTCGTTTTGCGCATCGTTGCGCAGAGTGTTGAGCAAACCGGCCAGATCATTGAGTTTGTCGGCCGAAGAAACAGCGTCATCCAGAACACTGGCGCGCAGGAACGCATCATCAGGCACATCGGACAGGGCTGAAAAACTGTCTCGCAGGCGGGAAATTTCTGCCGCGATCGACAATTCGGCCTCGGGTGCGCCGTGGAATTGCTGGATGCGGTTCAAGTAGGTTTTCTGTACGTCTAATGAGCCTACAGCGCTGACTTGCGTCCATAAATCACGCTCGAGGTTCAAGTCCACATTGCGGATAATTGTTTCCGAACGCACGCCAACCGTAATGCCATCAACGCTTTGCGAGCTTTGCGGCAAAACTTTCCGTGTGTAGCCGGGGGTGCTGACATTGGCCACATTGTTGGAAATAACGCTAATTTGTTGCTGCGAGACGCGTAAACCCGCGAGAGCAGCGTCCAAGCTGGCTATGCCCATGGTTAATATCCTTATTCAATTCGTTACCACGCGCAGGCAAAACATGCCTTACACGAGTGTCTTCGGTTTCAAATATGCAAAGGCAATGCCAAAAGCCGCTTTAAGCGGTTATTTAGATCTAAAAAGGGGTAGAGAGGTTATTTACGGGTCGGGTCGATCAATTCACCCTGCAGAATTTCCGCATCGGTGGCCAGTTCGTCTTCTATCATACCGGATACCAGCATCTCCCGACGCAAGGATGCTTCATAATGATCGCGCATCTGCATCAGCTTGATTGCTTCCAACGCGGTATGAATACGGTCGATATTCGCCGGCTTGTCGTACAAATTCGTGTAGAAATCCGGATTTTGATAGATTTTCTTGGTCAAAACTTCCATTTGCATGTGATAGCTCGGACGTTCGCCGTAATATTCTTCGATTTGCGCATCGGTTAAGCCAAATTCACGCATCATGGCTTTCATGTGCGCCCAACCGTATGTTGCGCCCGCATTTTGCGGGTCCGGTGCGCGGGCCTTCATGGCAACCTGTTTCGCATAGGAGTTATGCGCCAGATTGGTCAGCGCCATCAGGTGACGGACACGTTGATAATACTGAGCGTTGTCACGTATTCTTTCATCTGTTACCTGAGCCATGGCAACCGGCCAGTAAAGGTTACGAGCGAGCGCCAGCACGTCTTCCTCGTCTTCGGTTTCATCCGTGTTCAAAAAGTCGACATCCAGCGTGTACGGAAATTCAATGGTTCGGCCATAGGCAACATCGGCATTTGCACGGCGTAAATCAGTTGCACCAACATCCGTACCTGTGCCTCCGGCGTCATGGTCACACAGCAGTTCCAAACCCTTACTGCTGTCCATCGGGTCACAGTATATTTCTTTGTATTGTTCCAAACGGTTTTTGAAGTCGTTCTCGGGGCCATAAGCAGTACCGTGGTTCATCACGTTTGTGTATGTGGTCATCAACGCGGTGCTGAGAGCCAGATGATCCTGTTTGGCTTTGTATTCGGTATCAGCAATACCCTTCATGAAAGAGCCGACGCGACACATCTGACCGCTCGGGCCGTTGGTGCCGTCATGACGGCGACCGCCACTGGGGTGATAATCTTTTACAGCCTGCGCTTTCAGTCTTTGATGCTCGCGTTGTGCTTCCAGTTGGTCCTTTGCATCAAAAAACATCGCGATGGCCGTCATTTCCTGCATGCCGACAACCGTCAACTGCTCTGCCATCAATTGCATAGGAAGTACAAAATTCTCTACCCAGCTGTCATTCTGCGAATTTACAGCGCCCGTATCACAGGTACTGAGCGGATAAAGACCACAGTTGGATTCCGACCAGTTGTTTACACCGCCGGAACCTACTTGCCCGCCACCGGGCGCGGTGAGGACCTGAATAACTGCCGGACTTTGATAATTATCTGCATCCGACGCAACGTCATTGTTGAAGAAAGAAACCTGAATCGGGTCTTTTTTAGACACGTTTTGAGGAATTTTGATGCCCGTTTCCTCGAACAAGCCCGCCCAGTCAGCGCGGGTTTTTAAAACTTTTTTAGCTGCGGCAAACTCTATATCGCCGTTATCGCGTACGAACTCGCCGGAAAAAGACATCCGGCCCTGTCTGGGGTCAAAGTGGAATGTGACGCTCACTCTTTCCGCATATTCACCGATATCCATGGAATAGCGGATTTTGTTTTTCATCCCCTTCATGTTCGGTGGAGACAGCAAACTTAAATCGCCGTTTTCATCCACGACGCCTGATGCTGTAAATGTGTCGATATCCGCACCGAAAGCACGGTAACGTACCTTTGTGCCCGGCTCGAACCCTGACAGCAGGGCAAAGACCTCAGGCTCTTGATCCTGTTGCTCATTCAGCAAAGATGCGTTTACGCGCGTTTGTCCGGAAAACATGCTGACTGCGGCGAAGGACAGAAACACGAAAAACACACCCAGACAGAAGACGATCCGGGAGGGAATGTTTTTTCTTTTATGACGCATATGTGTGTTCATAAACCACAATTCTAGTCCTGCGAACTCAAGGAGTTCTCTGTGGCTGTTTGCAAGTCAACAATAGCCAGTTCCAAAAGAACCGATATGTTGGCTTCGTTTCTCAAGTAGCTTTTGTACAGATCGAATTTCTGCATCAGCCCGATAGCCTGCATCGCGACTTTCTTACGCTCGACGTTGGCGGGCTTGTCATACAGGTTCGTGTAGAAATCCGGATTTTGATAAATCTTTTTCGTCAGAATTTCCATCTGGGCATCGTAACTCGGGCCCATTTCTTCGTAGCCTGACGCCTCTGTTACAGGGTCGGTACTGAAGTCAAAGCCTGACAGCTCGTTATCATCAAAACCGAGAAGGCTGCGGGTCATATCATCATCCGTAGGAACGCCCAGTTCCTCGAGAACGGCCGCGAGAAAGTCTCTCGACCCTGCTGTACCGGCGGCTTTCATGGACGTGATGGCATTAAAGGAGTTTTCAGCAACGCTTCGTTTTGCAAGCAAGGCACGCGTATCAAGATATGCAGATCGCAACGCCGCACCGCTCAGTTTATCTGCCAGTCTTTGCGGAGAAGGAATACGGCTGAAGACCACATCTCCGTAGAGGTTGCTGGCCAGCGCAAGCACGTCTTCTTCTTCGTCCGTCAGGTCGGTGTCGGTGAAGTCGATGTTCAGTGTTTTCGGGAATTCAATCGCACGGACATAGTCGAGGTCCTTGTTCACACGGCGAAGATCGGTTGCACCGACATCTGTACCGCCGCCCGGTCCGTCATGGTCACAGAGAAGCTCCAGACCTTTGTTGCTGTCCATAGGATCGCAGTATGTTCTTTTGTAATGTTCCAGACGGTTGTCAAAGTCATCGTCGGGACCGGCTGCCGAGGCAACGTTTGCGTTACCAAGGTGACGGTCTTGTGATCTTTGTGCCATGACGTGCGCGTTCAGCTCTGACTTACGTTCCGACGCAGCAAGGCTTCGTACATTGGTACCGAATTCACACATACCGTTACTGGGGTGATAATCCTTGTGTGCCCGTGCGCGAATAGTCTGCAATACACGCTGGGTTTCCATCTGGTGTTTGGCGTCCATCATACCGCCGACAAGCATGGTTTGATGCATCGCCACCGCAGACAGCTGGTCAGCCATCAGCATCATTGCCGGCAGAATGTGATCTTCCCACAACACGGCTACATACCATTGACGGTGAGCTACAAATTCATCGGTTACGAATTCATTGATAATGTCACGGCTTTCCAGCACCTCGGTATACGAGACGTTGAAAACCAGGTTGTTGGAACAGGTGATACATTGAAAATATTCCGTACAACATGTACAGACGGCCAGCGCAGGCTTTGGCACAGCCGTGACGCCTAAAATCATCACCGCGCAAAACGTGGTAATGATCAGCTTCATTCGGTTTATAATTCCAAGTATTCGGCCCATTTCAATTCCCATTAGTTGTCACCCTGCAGCGACTTGTTCACATCAAAGAACCTGACGCCGATACGTGATGACAGCAATACGGACATCGCCATCTCCTGACGGATCTGACTTTCGTAAATCGCGCGGTCCAGCATCAATTCAATAGCTTTCAGTGCTGCGCTTGTTCTCTGAACGTTGGCAGGCTTGTCATACAGGTTCGCGTAAAAATCGGGGTTTTGATAAATCTTTTTCGCCATGATCTCGAGTTGCGAGTAGTAACTCATGTGATAGCGACGATCCGATGCACTTGGGGGCGTAGAGCCGCCAACAGCATATGGCAGATCAAGATATTCGTGTACTTCGTCTTCGGGTACACCCAGCTCCATAATCAGACGGCCCATGAAACGGTATGTTTCAATAGGTGTTGTCGTGTACACACCGGCCGCATCACCAAGGCTTTTGATACCGACAATCGTGTTAAACGAGTTTTCAGCAACGCTTCGTTTGGCGGCAATAGAGCGTAATGTCAGGAAGAGGTCCGGCTTGTCATCATCGGTCAAATTGCTTCGGGAAATATCACGGAAAAGAATGTCACTACCGTAAAGGTTGTTCCCAAGAGCCTGAATGTCGATTTCATCGTTCGATGCCACGTCATATTGGCGGGCAATATCCAGTGTACGCTTGTTTTCAATGGCGCGGGTATAATCGATGTCGATGTTGATACGGTTTTTGTCGCGGTTGTAATCCCCGACTGGCGGTTCGTCCGTCAAACATACAGGGTCCGTAACACCGGCACCATCAGGCACAAGACCTGTATTCGGTGCGTCCTGCCAGTTGTTGTCTTGCGGGTCGCAATAAATATGTCTGAACTGCTCCCAACGGGCGACTTTGTCATTCTCGGCGTTATCGGCACCGGCAAAGTTGAATAGACCGAGATGTCGTGCGAGCTGTCTTTCACCCATGGCCACAGCCGTGTAACGACCGCCGGCTTCGGATGATGCGAGAGAACGGGCTGCCGTACCGAATGTACAGAATGCCGTACTGGGTTGATAATCTTTGTGTGCCTGCACCTGCAGTTCCTGAAACAGTCTTTGTGTTTCCAGCTGGTGCTTAGCGTCGAAGAAGGTCCCGATAATCATGGTCTGCTGCATTGCTACGGCAGTCATTTGTTCAGTAAATAGTTGTAAGGCGGGAATTACTTGCTCACGTGCGAATGTGTTGGTGAGCCAGTCTCTGTGCTGGTTAAACTCGTCCGCAATATGTTCGGTTACGTCGGGGCGAAGCGTATCTTCGTGCTGGCTGATAATTTCGTTCGCTAACTCGGTACATTCAGTTGCACAATCATAGGCTGCGCGTGTTTCTGACGAAGGAGACACCAAAAACGCAGTACCCAGACTGACTACCAGCAAAGCCTGAGTGGACTTTTTAAATAGTATTTTATGAAATCCCCAAAACGCGTCAGATCGGTAATGCATTCTTCCTACACTGCCCCATGCCTCTATAAAAAATAACCGTCTTCCCTATAATTCGAATAATATTATAAGGAAAAATAATAGCTCACTCTTTATAGTGTAGCACAGCCTTTTATAAAAAGGCACGTTTCAAAATGTGAAAAAATGAATTGATTTAAATTGCTTGGGTTGTATCGCGCCTTGATTTCGTCCACTATATTTTTGAATTTTGCTCTTTATATACTTAGGCATTGATAATTTATGGCAGATAAAAAGGCGAAGAAACCCGCCAAGGGTAAAAAAGACGCGGCTTCAGAAGCAGCAGCGGCAGCAGATGCAGCAGCAGCGGAAGACGTTTCCGGACTGGGGCGGGTTGTTGTCAGAAACGAGTTCTATCGCGATGGTTACAGAACCCTCCTGCGGTTAACTCTGATTTTATCCATTATTATTGTCGGGCTGATCGGGGCGATGTATTTCGTTATCCAGACACACCAGCCTGAAAACCGCTATTTCGCTACAACTGAAGACGGGCGCCTCGTACCGATGGTTGCCTTGAGCGAGCCTAACCTGAGCACGCCGGCCCTGATGTCATGGGTTGCGCAGGCCGCAACGGAAGTGATGACGTTCGGTTTCAACGATTACCGCCGCCGCCTGCAGGAAGCTTCGCGTAACTTCACGCGCCGCGGGTGGGAGAGCTTTACGGGTGCCTTGGAGCGCTCACGTATTATTGAGTTGGTTGAGGCCAACCAGCAAGTTTTGACGGCTGCACCCGCCGGTGCGCCGATTGTGGTTTCCGAAGGATTGGTCGCAGGGCGATATCAGTGGGAAGTGCAGTTGCCGATGGTTCTGACATATCAGGCCGGTGCCCGCACCCGACAGGATCGTCTGCTTGTGACCATCGTTATTGTCCGTGTTCCGCGTCTCGAGAGTGCCAACGGTGTTGGTATCGAGCAATGGGTTGCGGTTCCGCGATAGTTGATGTGTTTTCTTAAGCTGTGCGCAGTTTTGAAAATATCTCGCTAGACGGATGACAGGGGTTTTTATTGGGCTTATTCTTTTTTTAAGGGTCTTTATTCAAATTTTAAGTAAGACAGCATGCGTTTTCTATTTTCCACACTGACCAAATCCACCAATCTCTTGTTTCGCGGGGCGCTAATAAGCTCAGCGGGGCTGGTTTTTGCTGTATCAAACACTGCGCCCGTTCAAGCGCAAATGCCCGCATTGCCGGGTGAAAACCCACCGGCGCTGGACACCAACACCTTGCCGCCCGGTGAAAATGAAGCGTTCAGCATGGAATTCCAGAATGACGATGCGCTTGGCTTCGGTCCTTCTGCCGATGAGCTGCAAGAGCAGGCCCGTAAAGAAGCATTTGACGCCGCACTTGAGGGTTTGCTGCCTCTGCGCCCCGAAGAAATAAGAACCTTGCTGGAGCGCTTTGACCGCACGCAAGAATCCGTACAGACGCCTGTTTATCCGAACCCGAAGCCTGAAGTTGTTGTTAAAAACATTTCTCTGGACCCGGGTACAGAGCCGGTTGTCATTAAAATGGCGTACGGCCACGTGACAACCGTCAACTTTCTGGATTCATCCGGTGCGCCTTGGCCTGTGCAAAGCGTAAGCTGGGCGGGTAACTTCGAAGTTCTGGAAGTGCAGCAGGACCCTGAAAAATTCACACATGTTTTCCGCATCTCGCCGCAATCCGAATATGCGTACGGAAACATGTCGATTACAATGACCGGCCTTTTGACGCCCGTCATTATTACCTTGGAAACCAACCGTGATGTGGTGCATTACCGCGTAGATGCCGTTCTGCCTGAATTCGGGCCTCTGGCCGAGGCGCCGATTATCGAGACAGGCATCTCAACAACGGCCGGTGATCAGGATCTTTCGCAAATCCTGCAAGGCAGCATTCCTTCCGAAGCTGTTCGTCTGGATGTTAACGGCGTTGACGGTCGCACGTCCGCCTACAGATACAATGATCTTGTTTATGTCCGGACACCGCTGACACTGCTATCTCCGGGCTGGAACAGTTCGGCAGCATCGGCTGACGGTACGCGTGTTTATGAAATTGATGATGCGCCTGTATTACTGCTGTCCGACAGAGGAAGAATGGTGCGCGCCCGCCTCTCATCACGCGGCGATATGTTAGAGGAGCTTTTAGATGAGTGATGATCTGGATGACGATCTGAGCATCGACGATTCATTCGACGATTTCGAGAAAAAAGAAGGCGGCAACACGCTTGGCGATTTGTGGCGCGATAATGCGTTGTTCAAAATCGGTGTCATTGCCGGTGCCGGTATTTTGTTCTTCGTCCTGATTTCATTCCTTGGCGGCGATGAAGAGAAAACACAGCCTTCCATGGTTAGTCCTGCAGCTGACATTAAAGCCCCTCCGGGCAGTGAAGGTGCTTCTGAAATTTACCGTGAAGCGGTTCGCGAGATTAACGAGGCCGATGTTGAAAGAGCCTTGCAAGAGGGTGACAGCTCTCTGCCTGTGCCGATCGAGCCAACACCGGGAACGATTAACGTCCCTGAAGAAGAAGAAGAAGCGGAAGACCCGCTGCAGCGTTGGAGAAGACTGCAGGAAGAGCGTCTCGAGCGTGAATTGCAACAGCGTGAGACTGCCGTCCCTGTAGATACAGGCGCCGACCAGCAGCGTGCGGAAGCCATTCAGGCATTGGCCGAAGCCATGTCCCAACAAATGCAGTCTATCCTGTCTACACAGAACGAGATTACGGTCGCACAGCGCCCGATGACTGACCAAGACTTCCTTGAGAGACTGCACGAGCAGGAAATGGAAGACGGTGAGTTTGTTGATGGTGAATTCGTTGACGAAGACGGCGACGATCTCGACCTCGAAGCTGAGCCTGAAGTTCTTTTCCCTGCCGGTGAGATTGCCTATGCGCAGCTCCTGACAGAGGCCAACACAGACGCGCCCGGTCCGGTTCTGGCTGAAATTATGTCCGGCCCATTGAAAGGCAACCGTGTATTGGGGAGCTTCGAAGCACAGGATGAATATCTGACATTGAACTTCGACACGATTGTTATTGACGGGCAGAGCCTGACCATTGATGCGGTTGCTCTGGACCCTGACACGACATTGCCGGGTATGGCCACCGAAGTTGACCACCGTTACTTCAAACGTATTGTTCTTCCGGCAGCTGCGGCCTTTGTTGAAGGTGTATCCGAAGCCGTTGCAGAATCAGGCCTTACAACGATCACTATCGAAGGTGAAACCGTTGCAGAGGAAACCGAGGATGCAGACACAGAACAGGAAATCGCCGCCGGTCTGGAAGAAGTCGGACAGGAGTTGAGCGAGATTCTTGACGAAATCGCCGACGATACGGAAGTCTTGATCCGTGTCGAAGCCGGTACGCCGTTCGGCCTGCTCTTTATTGAGCCTGTATTGTCCGACCCTGACGTCGAAACAGCAGACGACTTTTAACTTTTAAGTATTGTCGTCTCTGGACTTTTTTCAGGCTTTGATTACACTTCAAAACATATTGAACTTTTGGAAAGACTTTAACTATGCCTAGTGACGATCCTAAAATTGAAGATGATTTCGAAGATATTGATTTCGACGATGTCGGCGAAGACATGGACGACGAAAGCTGGGATGATTTCGACGAGGACGCCGAAGTTGCCGGTGCGCCTTTAGACGATGAATTTGAAGAAGATCCGTTTGCCGAAGGCGCTGAAGAAGCTGCGCCTGCAAAAGGCAAAAAAGCCAAAGGTAAGAAAGGTGGCAACAGCACCTTCACCATGGGCGTTATCGGCGGTGCCGTAGTTATTGGCGGTGCCATATTATATTTCACAGTATTCTCCGGCGGACCGGCACCGGTTCCGCCACTTGAACCAACAGCAGAGCAGGCAACCGATACGTTGGCCGAAACAGTGCCCGCGGACGCACCACCGGCAACCGATACAACAGCAGCCCTGCCACAGGAAGATGATGCGTTTCTGGATGTAGAAGAGCTTAACAGCGACCTTCCTCCTATGCCGGCGCCGGTTGAAAGTACAGCCGATGAAATGGCCGGAACAATTGAAGATATCGAAAACATCGACACGGATTCCCTTGATCTGGGTGATCTGGAATTTGAAGATGGTGAAACACCGGCAGCTGAAGAAAGCGCCGAAGCCAATGATGTTCTTACACCCATGCCGGATGCGGACAGCATGGAAGACACGGAGCTTGCCGATCTAAACTTTGATGACAGCGAGCAACAGCAGGAAACAGCGATGCTCGAGGACATGGAAGCTATTGAAGCCATGACATCCGAGAGCTCAGACGAACCGACAGCAGAGCCCGTTGAAGACATGGCCGAGCCGGAAATGCCCGTTGCAGCCGAAGAAATGCCGCCTATGGATTCCGCTCCGGAAGTGACGGAAGAAGCCGCTACAACAGCTGAAACAAGTGCAGGTGATGGCGAATTAAAGGCTTTGGTCAATGATTTGAACACGCAATTGAGCTCTAAGGAAAAGTCTTTGTCCGATGCTACAGCCGAAAACAAGGCGCTATCAGGACAGCTGAACAAAGCTGAGACCAAAATTACAGAACTTGAAAGCGAGATTGCACGCTTGCAAAATGAGCTGGAATCGGCTCAATCCAGCACTTCTGCTGCACCGCAACCAGCTAAAACCCCAGCAAAAACAACCACTTCTGAGCCGCCTGCGGCCAAAGCCCCGGAAACAACGAAAACCGTTGCACCAGCGCCCAAGCCAAAAGCTGTGAAGTGGACTTTACGCTCCGCCAGCCCCGGCAGAGCCACTCTGGCTACTCAGGACGGAGATTTGCGCACTGTGGAGGTCGGTAACTCCGTACCTAGCCTCGGACGCATTGAATCTATTGCTGTTCAGGGTGGAAAATGGGTCGTTCAGGGCTCACAAGGCTCTGTTTCTCAATAATTTTGCGGTAAAATACCAATAACTTATTAAAAATACTCATAAAATTGTTAGTAACGATTTCTTTGTAATTTCCGTGTTACCATAGATTAGGTTGGATAGCCTTGTGTTATGCAGTGCAAATTGAATTTGTATCCATAAGGCTGATTTTAATGTAATATATTATGGCGGTGTACATAATAAGAATATGGTAGAGAGTAGTATGACAGGGCATTTCAAACGTTTATCTACGTTTTTATTAACATTACCTCTCATTTTGATTGGTTTCGACGCATTTGCGGGCACATCGGATATTAACGATATTGCCGACAACGCGATTGCGTCTACAAGTGCTTTGCCCGGTCTCGTATCCGCTCTCAGTTACGCTTTAGGCTTATTGCTTGGTGTTCTGGCTGTTCTAAAATTCAAGGAACATGTCGAAAACCCGCAACAAACCCCGCTTAGAACCCCTATTATAAGATTACTTGCCGGTGGCGCATTGATGGCGCTGCCTATCGTTTATGAAGCTGCACGCGAGACAATCGGTAACGATGCGCTCGGTTTCGATGCTTTCAGCATTGTTAACTCCATCGGAAGCCTGTTCGGTACCGCATCCGGTATTCCGGTCATTGGCGCGCTCATTAACGACTTTAACTTTATTCTCGACAATATTATTAGTTCCATCAGTAACACCCCGGGTATTGTCTCCGCGGTTGGTTACCTGCTGGCACTTATTATTGGTGTACAAGGTATTCTCAAAGCCAAGGATCACGTAGAAAATCCTGATCAGACAGCGTTGAGAGAGTCCGTTGTACGTCTTCTTACAGCAGGTGCGTTGTTCGCCCTGCCTACAGTTTTCAATGCAATGTTCATGACCATTTCCGGTGGTGGCGCAGGTGTCGGTGCTGTTTTCTCCGGCTTGTTCGGCGGTGCCAACCTTGTGGTATCCGGTTATGGTGAAACAGACTGTTTGACTGGTCTGGCGTCCGGTATTACGGCGCTTCTGGGCTTCCTCGGCGGTCTTGGTATTCCCGGTCTGGGCGGTGGTGGTGCCGGCCCCGGTATGGGCGAATTGCTCTGTAACTTCCTTGGTCATGCTTCGGCGTTGCCTGCATTCCTGAGTGCGGTCGGTTATCTGATCGGTCTGGTGCTCGGTCTTTGGGGTATCCTGAAATTGCGTGACCACGTTCTTAATCCTTCACAGACAGGTCTGTGGGAAGGTGTATCCCGTCTGCTTGCAGGTGGTGCGTTCTTCTCGCTTCCAATTCTGGTTGAAGTTGGCCGTAACACACTAACAGGCGGTAGCGCCGGTGGTTTGACAGCCTTCTTAGGGTTAACGAACTCCGTAACAAGCTATAACTCGACCGGCTGTTCAGGCACAGGTTCTCTGGACAATATGCTGGTCTGCTTCATGGGCGATATTATGGGTCCGCTCCATATCGTGACCAACTTCTTTGCCTATGTCGCCGGTATTATCTTCATTATGATCGGTATTTCCCGCCTGATTAAAAGTGCACAAGACGGTGCGCGCGGTCCGGGTGGTATCGGTACGGTTATGACATTTGTCGCCGGTGGTGCGTTGATTTCCTATAACGAAATCGTCCGCGCATTTTCCACCTCTTTGGTCGGTCCGGGCGCGACAAAAACATTCGCAAAAATCAGTTACGCAAAAGGTGCGATGACGACAGCTGAAGCCGAAGCTGCGCATTCCACCATCAGTGCGATATTACAATTTGTAATCATTGTTGGCCTCATAAGCTTCGTTCGTGGTATATTTATAGTAAGGAACGTTGCCGAGGGCAATCAACAGGCCTCGATCATGGCAGGTATAACCCACTTAGTGGGTGGTGCGTTGGCCGTGAACTTGGGTCCCTTGCTCAACGCTGTGCAAACAACGCTTGGACTTGGGGCATTTGGTATCCAGTTCAGTTAACCGTAAGGCTTTCAGAACTGGGAAATTTAGTGAGCAAACAACCTTTTGGTAGAGGAGAAAACTATGCTTAAATCAGTAAAACGTAACTACAGCCGTATGGGCGCACTTATGGTCGCCGGTATGGTTGCAGGTCAGGCTCAGGAAGCTGAGGCTGCTAACAACTTTAGCTCGATCGCTACAAACATCGCGACATCTATCGGGTCATTACCCGGTTTGATCTCCGCGCTGTCATACCTCTTCGGTGTGCTGATCGGTGTACTTGGCGTGATGAAAATCAAAGACCACGTTGAGAACCCAACTCAGACTCCATTGAAAGATGGTGCGATCCGTCTGGCAGCAGGTGGCGCGTTGTTCGCCCTTCCAATTCTGTTCGAATCTATGTTCGAGACAATTGGTGAAGGTACGACAACATCTACAGCCAAACTGCAACAGGTTAAACTTGGCCTGATCTAAACCATAATATTATTTATGGGAAACTATCCATTATTTCTTGGGATCGCCCGTCCAACGGGCGGTTCACCCAAGACAAAGAAAGGAGCCGGACCATCCGGCTCTTCTTCTGTTGAGGGCAAAGCACTCGACAAGGAAGAGAAGCAAAAGATCTTCGAGCGCGACAATCACACGTGTCAGTGCTGTGGCTTTGTGTCCAAAAAATATCAGGAAGTCCTGTTCAAGAATTTCAACAAAAACGATAAGAGCGACAGCAATTTGCTGACCGTTTGCATCTTCTGTCACCAATGTTTCCATTTGGAAAATGTTAGCGGCATGAAATCCGGCGTGCTGATCTGGCTGCCCGAGATAGAGCAAACAACGCTGCATCATATTGCGCGATCCATATATGTCGCCCGTATTTCACAAGGGCCCGTGGCCGAAGCGGCCCGAAAATCATTAGACATCTTAAGAGGCCGACGTGAAGAGGTCATGAACCGTATCCATACGGATGATCCGTATATCCTCGCGACCGTTCTGAAAGATTATTTATCGCCTAAACATTACAAAGAACGGCAGAAAAAGCTCGAAGGCATACGGCTTTTCCCACTTGATCGGCGGATTATCAAGGAAGCCGATCTGGAGTTTAACCAGTTCCCGCAAATTCTCGCCTATTGGCGTTCAAAAGACGGACCTTTCGGCGGAAAAACACCACCGCAGTGGATATCGATTTACCAAGAGCTGTTACAGGCGGCATAATTCTTTGCTTTTCATAGACTAATAAACTGTTTTTTATCGTGAAAAGCCCTATCCGCGGGCCTGTAACTTGGTTATATTTATAAAAGAATAATGCTGATCAAAGCTTAAGCGACCAGATTCCAGTTATGAATACAATTCAGAAACTTATTGCACCGTTCCAAAAAGCCATGCGCCAATCGGTGTCTTCCTTCGTCCAGTTGGAAACCGCCGACAGTGATACCGTTATGGTTTCAACGGATGGTTCACTGCTGTCTTACGTAAAAATCGAAGGTAGTAAACAAATCATCGGTGAAGAGGAATACAACAAGATTGTTGAATCCTCGACCATCAAGATCGGTGCGCGTTTCGACCGTCAGGGTCACGCGATGCAGGTTTATTATGTGCGTGATCCTGGCCGTATCGAGGAAGTTTTGAAAGGTCTGGTCAGACCGATCCGCCAAACAGCGCACAATGTCGGCATTGAAATTGACGATCTGATCGACGAGCGCGTGCGTCACTTGCAGCGCTTCTTGAGCCATGAAGAAGCCTATTTCGTGCTCTGGACCCGTCCGAGCGTTCTGACCAAAAACGAGTCCGAGCGCGCGACGAAAGAGGCCAAGGAAAATACGAAAGACTGGGTAAACGCCCCGAATTCACAATATCCGATGGCCGCTCTCGAGCCGCTTCGTACACGTCACAAAAGTTTTATGGCCGCCGTTTTGGGCGCTTTAGACGAAATGGGTATCAGCGGCAATGTGCTGGAAGTGCACGACGCCATGACGGCCGTACGCGCCAACCTGTTCCCTGACCGCGCCAATGACCAATGGAAAGCCTGCCTGCCGGGTGACCCGATCCCACCACGTGCGCCGACAAACCGCATTGATATGTCCGATATCCTGTGGCCAAGCGTTCCGAACCAGATTGTGGCCGGTGATGCCAAGGTTTTAAGCAAAGCCGTTGTCCGCATCGGTAACATATACTGGGCCGGTGGCGATATGACGCTGGGTCCGATGGATGCGACCGCATTCCCGTCCCTGCTTAACCGTCTTGTGGATGCCGATATTCCGTTCCGTATCTCCTTCTTGATCGAAGGTGGCGGTGTGTATGCGACACAAATGCGTACATTCCTTGCGACCATTATGGGTCCGACAAACGCGGCCAACAAACAGATCAAATACTCTCTGGAAGGTTTGCAGGCCTTGGCCCGTAACGAGCCCGTGGTTCGGATGCGTTGCTCCTTTGCGACATGGTGTACCGTCGATGAGAAGGACGAAATTCTCGACCGTCAATCCATCTTGCTACAGGCGATTGAAAGTTGGGGTTACTGTCAGGTCAGTGAATTTTCCGGCGACCCGTTAGATTGCATCATGTCCTCGGCCATGGGTATTCACTGTTCGGGTACGGCCCCGACAGGTATCGCCCCGATGATCGAGATTATGCGCTTGCTTCCGTGGCAGCGCCCGTCCAGTCCGTTTACCGAAGGCGGCGCGATGTTGTTCCGTACACCGGATGGTAAAGTCTGGCCGTACCAGACAGGGACAAACCTGACGACGACATGGTTTGACCTCATCTTCGCCCAACCGGGTGCGGGTAAATCGGTTCTGTTGAACACACTCAACCTCGGTACATGTCTGTCACCGGGTCTGAACAAATTGCCGTTTGTGGCGGTTATCGATATCGGTCCGTCATCCTCAGGTTTGATCTCGTTGATCCGCGAAGCATTACCGCTTAACCGTCAACATGAAGCCGCATATTACCGCCTGCAAATGAGCCACCAATATGCGATTAACCCGTTTGATACGCAGCTCGGCTCCCGTGTTCCTCTGCCGGATGAGAGAAGCTATCTGTCTGAATTGATTACGCTTTTATGTACACCTGCAGGCTATGACAAGCCGTATGACGGTATGCAGCAGCTGGCTGGTCTTGTAGTGGATGAAATGTTCCGCTGGCGTAATGACAGCGAAGCGAACGCCGAACCTCGTCCTTACCTGCCGCGTTTGGAGGCAGAGGTCGACGAGGCGATTCACAAATTTAACGTCCACCTGCCGACAGACCCGTATTGGTGGGACATCGTGGACAAGATGTTCGAGCTTGGCCAGTACCATATCGCCAACCTCGCCCAGCGTCACGCCGTGCCGACTTTGAATGACTCGATTACCGCGTCACGCCGACCACAGATTCGCTCATTGCTGGAAGAAACATCCGTCGGGTTCTCCGCCGAAACGGTTATCGGTGCGTTCGAACGTATGGTGACATCAGCCATTCGTGAATACCCGATCCTGTCATCCGTGACACAGTTCGATATCGCCGATGCGCGTGTCTGCTCTCTCGACCTTATGGACGTTGCGCCACAAGGGGACGAAGCCGCCGACCGCCAGACATCCATCATGTACATGCTGGCCCGTCACGCGCTGGTTCGCAGCTGGTGGATGGGTAAAGAAGCGGTTCAATATCTGCCGAAGAGATATCAGGAATATCACGAGCTTCGCCTTCAGGAATTGTCTGAATCACCGAAGCGCCTGTGTTATGACGAATTCCACAGAACCAGTAAGTCCCACGCGGTGCGGAACCAGATTATCCGTGACGTGCGTGAGGGTCGTAAGCGCGGTGTGCAGATCGTTCTGACATCCCAGCTGATCGATGACTTCTCGAAGGACATGGTCGACCTGGCCACCGGTGTGTGGGTTCTGGGTACTGCGATTTCCGATAAGGCCGTGGATGACGTGGTCGACCGTTTCGGTCTGTCCGCGACTGCGAAAGCCGTTATCCGTCACAAGCTGACCGGTCCGAAATCCATCGGTGCGCCGTGTCTGTTCGTTCTGGGTTCGACCGACGGACGATACGAACAACACCTTTACAACACACTCGGCCCGATCGAGTTGTGGGCGCTGTCTACATCTGCGGAAGATGTGGCCATTCGTAACCGTCTGTATAACAAACTCGGTGCAAGCCGCGGCCGTCAGATGTTGGCTGCTGCGTATCCGGGCGGAAGTGCGCGAAGCGAGATTCGTCGTCGTGTCTTGGCACGAAGCGAGGAGTCCGATGCACGTGCGGCCATGATCAGCGCCATTATCGAAGAGATCGTTGAGGAACTCGTCGAGGAAAGTAAAAACAGTCAACGCGCAGAACTATCCAAGCGCGTGAAGCTGGTATAAGCAAGCTTTGGAGCCATTAAACCATGAGTGACGAATTATCTCCTGATGAAGAAGCCGTCGTACTCGGTGTGGAAATGGTTGACCGCGAAGAACGCAAGGCCTTACGAAAAGCCCAAAAAGAGGCGGAAAAAGCGGCCAAAGCCAAGAAGGATTCTCAGGAACCCGATGAAATCGAGCAAGCTCTGGCCAACAGCAGACTGGCCGAGCAGCAGCGCCAGCAGCGCAAAAAATACTTCAAGTACGGGTTTTATGTTCTGGGCCTGACCTTTGTTATCTGGGCTTACGACTTCCTTTTCGCACCCTATACGTCCGACATGAAATACGGAATCTGTAAGGTTTATCTGGAGCTGGATGTGCAGTATCCGCAGGATTTACGTGTAAGCACGGTGGATGATTACGGCTCATATGTCCGTATCTGGTACACGCAGCTGGACGCGTTCGGTGAATACCGCATGGAACAAATTCAATGCAACTACGTTCCCGATGAAACGCTCGGTATGCGCTTGGACAAGGTTGCCATTAACCGCCGTGAAGTTGACCCCGCAAAGGTTGAAGCCTTTAACCGCTCTATTCCCGTGATCCGCGATTATCCGCCTTCACTCGTAGTTCCTCCGCCACTGCCGGACAGCTTGTCAGGCTTGCAAATCAACACCGACGCATTCCGCTTCCAGTTGAATGTTAGAGGGTTGAATTAATCAGATACGCCCACCATTTGGTTTGAAACAAAACGCATAAGGGCTTTACAGCATGAAATATAAAAAATTAGGACGGACGGATATCGACGTCAGTTTGATCTGTCTGGGCACCATGACATGGGGACGGCAGAATACAGAGGCCGAAGGTCATGAACAGATGGATTACGCGCTCGATCAGGGTGTGAATTTCTGGGACACGGCGGAGATGTATGCAATTCCCCCTACGCCCGATACATACGGTAAGACGGAAGAGATTATCGGCACATGGTTTGCGAAAACAGGACGGCGTGAAGATGTCGTTCTGGCGTCAAAAATCGCAGGGCCCGGTTTACCGTGGATACGGGGCAGCGATGCGTGTATTGACCGAAAGAATATTCTCGAGGCCGTCGAAAGCTCGCTGAAACGCCTGCAAACAGACTATATCGATCTATACCAATTACATTGGCCCAATCGCGGCTCCTATCACTTCTCCCGTCACTGGACATACAATCCAAGCTTCGACAAAGAGGCGGAGGAAGCCAACTTCATCGAAGTACTGGAAACGCTGAATGAATGTATAAAAGCCGGAAAAATACGTCATGTCGGCCTGTCGAATGAAACCGAATGGGGCACGATGCGGTATCTGGAACTGGCCCAGAAACACAATCTGCCGCGCATGCAATCGTTGCAAAATGAATACTCCCTGACATCCCGTATATTCGAACCAGGCTTTGCCGAACTGGCTATAGCCGAAGATTGCGGTTTGCTGGCGTGGTCACCATTGGCGGCAGGCATGCTGAGCGGTAAGTATATTGACGGTGCAAGACCCGAAGGCAGCCGCTGGACGCTGATGACAAACAAAGCCGCGCGCGATACCGAGCAGGCCAACAAGGCCGTAAAACGCTATGTCGAGATTGCGGATAAACACGGGCTGGATCCATGCCAAATGGCTCTCGCCTTCGTCAATTCACGCCCGTTTGTGACGGCCACAATTATTGGTGCGACCACAATGGAACAGCTCAAAACCAACATCGCATCTGTTGACCTTACGCTGTCAGCGGAGGTTTTGAACGACATCGAGGACGTTTACAAAGATTATCCTGTGCCTTACTAATGAAGGATGCATGTTGAACAGGGTGATCTAAAGCGTAGCTTTATCACTTTCACAATAGACCCGCGACAACAGCAGGGCTTTAAACACATCCGCGATGATTTGGCGGATGCTCATCATGACTGGCTTTTGACACGGCCGGTTGATGACCACCTGTCGTTGGTTTTTACGGGATCGGTTAAAGGTGAAGAGGCGCAAGACAAGCTGGATAGCCTGCTGACGGAATTTGCCGCCAAGGCGCGCCCTTTCTGGATGCATTTTGACCATGTCGGACATTTTGAAAACCGCAGGCGGCGTAAACCGCGCGACGTTTTATATTTCGGAACCGATGAGGAGGCAGGCCAACATATTGTCGAGAATCTGCATCGACCCTTGGCATTAAAAGTGCTGCGTCCAAACGGTTTCAAATTCGGACGTTTCGATGTGGTGCCGCACGTCACCTTCGGGCGCATATTCCACCCTAATGATCATCTGCAAGAGCGTGACAGGATTCTGGACCGTTACCGCATATTGCAGGGCGAGCCTGCATTAGTGACCGGATTTACACTCGCGGACAGTTATACAAAAAAGCACCCTGATGCGCCGCACCCGCACGACACACGCCGTTCAAAGTATTTCGAGATCAAACGTTATGAGTTCGGCGGCGAGCCGATGCACCCCTCTTCAGGACTGCATTAATTTACTTCAGCGATCTCCAGCGAATACACACCCGCAATGCCCAGATATTGGATATCCATGCGGCTGCCGCGATACTGCTCCGTATTTACAGCCGCTATATCAAGCCTTTGATCAATGCCCAGTGCAGCTGCCGAAGCGAAATCCGTTAGAAATCTTACTCTTATGCCTTCGATATTAATCGGCTTACTCGGCGCCGCTTGTCCACGGCGTTTAATTTCCCGACCACAGAATTTGATTCTGTCTTCGGGTTTAGCGTCATAAATATAGATGTTTTTTAGGTCTTGGGTTCTCATGGCGAGTCGTCCCTCCGTTGGTTAGGGCGGGCAACATACGCCTATAAAATCTGAATGCAAGAACTTTTTTAACGAGGGAGCAGAATCCAGTACTGACCGCGGGATTTCATCGGTCCGGCGATGGCTTCCGCACGGTCGCCGAAGCCCCAAAACACATCACCGCGGACCGCGCCGCGAATAGCGCCACCGGTATCCTGTGCGACCATAAGCTTGCGCAATGGTGCGGCCCCTTCAAACGGCGCTTCAATATCCGTCCAGACGGGAAGACCGTATGCAAGCAAGGAGCGGTCGATCGCCAATGAGCGTCCGGCGGTTAATGCTATGCCTTCGCCGCCGATCGGGCCTTCGCCTTCAAGCTGACGAAAGAACACATAAGAGGCGTTGGTGTTCATGATCTCGTCCGCTTGCTGTGGGTTTGCATCCAGCCATTCACGGATGCTTTGCATGGATACGTTTTCTTTAGTTAGCTCACCGCGCTCGATCAGCTCTCTGCCAATCGCGTAGTAGACATGACCGTTTTGACCCGCGTAGCCAATACGCATGACACGGCCGTCATCAAGCTGCACCACGCCCGAGCCCTGGATTTGTACAAAGAACGCGTCAATCGGATCATCGACCCAGACAAGCACTTCGCCGTTATGCGGCCATTGACCCGCAACGATTTGCTCGCGGGATTCATACGGTTTGAGATTGCCGTCGATCACACGGCCGGCGATGCGTTCGCCCTTGAGGTGGTCGCGGAAATCACCAAGCTGGACCATGACCAGATCATCGGGCCGTTTATAAAGCGGTGTTTGGTATGGACCCTGTCGGGTCAAGGAGCCTTTCAGGGAGGCTTCGTAATACCCGGTGAACAGGCCTTCGGCATCGCCGCCGTCACTGACGCGGTACGGCGTAAAGCGGTTTTCGATGAATGTCTTCATCTGCGCAGGGCGCATATTCACGAAGCTGCGGCAAATCGGTTGCCAGTCGCCGTAAGTGCCCGCCTCTGCCAGCGGTCCCATTTTGGCGTCTGCCGGTTTTTTCATGATGCGGGCGCAGGTTTTTTCAAACGCGGGAATGAAGCTTTGCATATCATCACGTCCCCAGCCCGGCAATTGCGCAAAGCTGGTTTTCGTCAGACGCAAGTCGACTTTCTTGTCTTCGGGTTTTTTATCGGGAGTGGTCGTACACGCCGCCACAAACATCAACAGTGCAAAAAGAATTACGCGCATGTGATGTATCTACCACATGCGCATATTTCGCAAAATCGTTTTTTAATGGCTGTCGGGGATAAGGTCGTTATCGTCTTCGATATCGCCGCGGGTTTCGTAAACCAACCACGCAGGGTTTTTAGAACGAATTTCGCGACCGAATGTCCAGATGTCGTTCATCTTGGTCACTCTGTCCGGATCGCCGGCAATTGTATTGCCCTCGGCATCACGGGTGACGCTGCTCTCATCGGCGGTGAATTTAACAGTAATGAACGCTTTTTTACCTTGTACGTAAGCCTTGGTGATCATGGCTTTGCGAATGGCATGAATATCCGTGACCTGTGTGTGGCCCTTTTCTTCACGCTCTTCGATGGCACCGTCAAAGGCTTTGAATACCTCTTCGGCCAGCAATTCTTTCAAAGCGATGCGGTCGCCGGCGGCGAAGGCCTCTACGATCATGGCAAATGCATCCTGCGCACCTTGCAGGAAAAACTCGACATCGAAGTCACGGTCAGCCTTGGCGATATCGATAAGGCCGTTTTCCGCCGTTTTGTTATCAACGCCGTAATCGCTGCGCTTATCATCGGCCAGCGCAATAATCTGCTGCTCGGCACTTTGCGGCTTCTCGGAGCGGTCTACATCCGGTCTGGATGTATCCGTACTTTCCGGGGAAATGTAGGTGTTGGGACGCTCGCTCTCTTCTTCATGATTGGTTCCCAGAATATTTCTGAGCCAGAATACCAACCCTGCGGCGACCAACGCGTAAACAATTAAATCTGCAGGCAAAATCTTGAACCTTTTGTTTTCTTGCTCATATATAGTGCAATATGTTCATTTTACCATACATTGTCCAATAAAAGCTTTATAAAAGCGGTCAGATGATCGGCGCCCGAAAGCGCGAATATCAAAATAAACCAAGGAATACCAACGGCTTATGCCATTTTTCGTTATTTTCGTCATTATTCCCCTCATGGAATTGTTTGTCTTTGCAGCCGTCGGCGAGCAGATAGGCTTGTTTACAACATTGTTTATCGCGCTTATGACCGCGATTATCGGCGGAGCGCTTGTTAAACAACAAGGGTTCCAGACCATCATGGCCATGCGCAACTCCATGGATCGTGGCAAAATGCCGCTGGACGAGATTTTTGACGGGTTTTGTCTGGTCGCTGCCGGTGCCTTGCTGATTACACCGGGATTCATAACCGACACCGTCGGCTTTGCACTGCTTGTTCCGCTGTTTCGCAAAGCCTTGCGCCATTATATTAAAAACCACACACAATGGGCGATGTCGGGAACATATTCCAATCACAGGAACCCACACGGCTATGATCCGACGATTATTGAAGGCGAATATGAACGTATGGACGAAAATGATCCTCGGAAAGATAAGGACGACACACCCCGTTTGGATTGATGGGGCCATACAAACGTGCTAATGCATTAAGAATAAAAAAGGATTCACTATGAGCGACCAACAAACGGACCCTGCCGCGGCTACAAATGCGCCCGAAAGCCAGATTAATATTCTGGCTCAATATGTACGCGATGTTTCTTTTGAAAACCCGCTGGCACCGGAATCGCTGAAAGCCGATCTCGGCAAGCCTGTTCTGGATATCAATATCGGCGTAGATGCCCGCAAAGTTCCCGATGACTCCGTCGAGAACATGTATGAAACGGTTATCAGCCTGAGAGCGCTTGCGCGGCACGGCGATGAAAACCCGACTTTTATACTGGAGATCCTTTACGGTGTTGCCGTCGTTCTCAAAGACATTCCCGAAGAAAACAGACACCCCGTGTTGATGATTGAAGTTCCCCGTCTGGCCTTCCCATATGTTCGCCAGATTGTCAGCGACCTGACTCAGCAAGCCGGTTTTCCGGCACTGATGTTAAACCCTGTCGATTTCCAGAAGCTCTACATGGAGCGGTACAAAGAGGAAATTGAAGCCGCAAAGCAGGCAGGTGCCGAGCAGCCGCAAGCAGAATCCACCAAACAGGCCGAGGCCAAGGATAAAACTGACTCTTAAACATGAATATGGAGATGTTGTTATGAGAATTTTACTGTCTTTAATACTATTGTCCGGCTTTGCTGCATCTTTAAGTGCGTGCAACACCGTGGATGGCTTCGGTCAGGACCTTGAAAAGGCCGGCGAAAATATTCAAAAGAACAGCAAGTAATAAAAATAGATATCAGCCCGCTTTTGACCAAAGCGGGTTATCCAATTGTTCAAGCAATTCGGCATGGGCCGCACGCTCTTCATCATTCGGTTGATGGTCACGCGGTTCACGATATACACGTTTTACCGAAGCCCGCTCTTCATCGCGGGCTTTTTTGCTGTTCGCCGCCAAACCCAAGCCATGTTGACGACCGCCCAGCAACTCCAGATACACTTCGGCAAGTAATTCGGAGTCAAGCAACGCGCCGTGATATGTCCGCTCGGTGTTATCGATGCCGAAGCGGCGGCAAAGCGCATCAAGGTTCGCAGGTGAGCCGGGGAATTTTTTACGCGCCATCGCCAGTGTATCGATCACATTGGCCCAGCCGATGGCGGGGTGACCGACGGTAGAAAGTTCAGCATTCAAAAACTTCATATCGAATTCGGCGTTATGAATGACAAGCTTGCCGTTCTGGATGAAATCCATGAACTCTGTGTAAACTTGTGAGAACACAGGCTTGTCGGCGACAAATTCATTGGTAATGCCGTGAACGGCTGTGGCGTCGGCGGGAATATCGCGCTCGGGGTTAATGTAGAGCTGCAGCGTGTTGCCCGTCGGGATGTGGTTAAACAATTCCACGCACCCGATTTCGATGATGCGATCACCGGTCGAGGGGTCCATGCCTGTGGTTTCAGTATCGAGTACGATTTCTTTCATTTTACAGTCCCTGCTCCTCCAGCCATTCGAGGAAAAAACGGCGGCCTTGTGCGTTCAAGGCTTCTATATATCTTTTCGTATCGCTACGCAGATCGTCAATATGAACCAGCGGATTGTCGCCTGTAATCTGTGAATGCAGCATGACGTACCATTCTTCGAGCTGGTCAGACTGGATTTCGGGATGGCACTGCACCGCCATGACATGATCGCCATAGGAGAAAATCTGATTTTCATACATATCGGATGAGGCCAGCAATTTCGCGCCTTCGGGCAACTCAAACGTATCGCCGTGCCAATGGAACATGTTGGTGTGCTCTCCGTCCATGTGCCGGGCGGCTGTTTTCATGCCTTCCTCATTCACACGGATCGGGAACCAGCCCAGCTCCTTGCCTTGGGATCCGCGAAACGAGTTATTTCCCAGCGCGGCAGCAATGATTTGGGCACCCAAACAAATGCCAAGCGTCGGCTTGCCTGCTTCAATGCGGGCTTTGACCAAATCAATCTCGCCCTGAATATAGGGGAAGTCGTTGCGTTGATACGTGCCGATCGGGCCGCCCATAACAATGAGCAAATCCGGGCTCATTGCATCAACGTGATCAACGCCACGGCGCGGCGTGTTCCAGCGTTCAATGTCAAAGCCACGATCAAAAAGGACGTCGCCCATGATGGCGAGGCCTTCGCATTGCAAATGGGTAAAAATCAGGGCGTGCTTACTCATGCGGCTTCCTCTTCGGGCTTGCTGCGTAGCGTGTGTAGGACTTTTTTCAATTCCTTCATCGTATAGGCGCGACCCAGACCGCTATGAATTACAAAATCCGCACGTGCGACTTTTTCACCGTCAGGCATCTGACTTTTCAAAATGCCTTCGAATTTTTCCAGCGTCATTTTCGGACGGGAGAGCACACGGCGGGCCTGCAGAAATGCGGGGGCCGTAACAACCAGCGTATGATCAAGTCTTTGGTCCGCACCGGTTTCAAACAAAAGGGGTATATCGAGTGCGACAATATCCTTACCCAATGTGCGGTGCTTCTTGATGAAGTTGTTTTGCGCCTGGCGGACAAACGGGTGAAGCACGCCTTCGAGTTTTTTGCGTTCGCGCTCATTATCAAAAACAAGCTGACCCAGAGCATCGCGTTTCAGGTAGCGTTTGCTTTCCTTGAACGGATTGAAGAAATGATGCTTGCCGTAAATTTGCGGATAGGAAAAGTACGGGAACTCTGCGGCCAGTGCGAACCATGCGGGACTTCCGAATTGCAGCATTTCACGAACAGTGTGATCGGATTCATGGACGGGCACGCCGAGATATTCGAGCATCGAACCAATGGTCGATTTCCCCATTCCGATAGAGCCGGTAATGCCTAAAATAATCATGCGCTCACCATTGTCGTAAGCTCGTCCGTGACATCGGGCAGCAGGCCGAACCACGATTTGAATGCCGGTCGGGCCTGATGCAGTAACATACCAATTCCGGTGACAGTATGTAAGTCTCGGGCTTGTGCGTCCTTCAAAAGCTGTGTCTGCAGTGGCGAATAGACAATATCATTGACCAGTGCCGTTTCGGGTAAAGCGCCCAAATCAATTTCCAGCGGGTGCTGGCCATCCATGCCCAACGATGTTGCATTCACGAGAAGATCTATACCCTCCAGAACCGCGCTGCGTTTTTCCCAATCTTCGACCACGATGATGTCGCTGACGAATGCAATGTCTTCGGCCAATTTTTCAGCGCGTTCTTTGGTGCGGTTAAGGAGCACGATTTGCTCTATTTCCTCACCGATAAGAGCGCTGGCGATTGCGCGCGTTGCACCGCCCGCCCCTAAAATCGCGGCGCGTTTGCCTTTGAATTCAAAATTGCCTGTATTTTGCAGGATGTTGTGAATGAAGCCGAAGCCATCCGTGTTCTGGCCATGCAATTTTCCGTCTTCGATGGTGACGGTGTTGACCGCCCCGATGACATTGGCGTTGTGCGAGATTTCATCGCAAATCGCCATCAAGGATTCCTTATGCGGAATGGTAACGTTAAAACCTTTATAGCCATCATCGACGAGTTTCTTTATCCCGTCATCGAGTGTTTCAGGAGCGATATCGATCGCTTCGTATGAGCCTTCGAATCCGTATTTTTCAATCCAGTATTGGTGGATCATCGGGGATTTTGAATGTTTGACGGGATGGCCGATGACAGCGGCTTTGGTGAATTTGCTCATAGCTCCAGCCCCGCTTCATCTTCCATGTATTGAATTAGAGGCAACAGAGGCAGGCCCTGAACGGTGAAGAAGTCCCCTTCGACTTTTTCGAAAAGCCGCGCACCGAGCGATTCAATTTCATACGCTCCGACCGAACGTGTCAGAGCTTCCCCTGCACGGGCGCAATATTTTTCAATGTAATCGTCATCGAGATTTTTCATTGTCAGGGCTGCACTATCCGCATGCATCCATAAAATTTCGGATGCCTTCACGACCGTCACGGCCGAGATTAAGTAGTGCGTTTTACCCGATAGGAATTTCAGCTTTTCTTTTGCCGCCTCATCATCTTCCGCTTTGTAGAGCATTTGTCCGTCACATTCCAAAATCTGGTCAGAGCCGATGACGAGCGCATCAGAGTTTTGTTTCGAGATCGCCAGCGCTTTTTCCTGTGCAAGCATAAGGGCGATTTCACGTGGCGACTGATGCTGCGCGATAGCGTTTTCCGTCAGCGCATCTTCATCCAGATCGGCAGGAATGGATTCGAATTCCATCCCGACAGCCTGCAGCATATTTTGCCGCGCTACACTTTTTGAGGCGAGAATAATGCTCATCGCGGCACCACGCCGTCTTTTGAATTTTCTTGCTCCTGAAAGCTTTGCAGCAACGCGAGAATTTCCGCAGCCGTTTCCTCAATCGATCTTTTTGTCACATCGATGACAGGCCAACCTTTGCGGCTGAACAAACGGCGGGCATTACGGACTTCTTCCTCGATCAATTCCTGATCGAGATAATTATTTTCCTGCACATGCGCCGGCATCGTATCTTCCTTGGCATGCAAACGGGTGCGGCGCAGATGCATAAGGCGCTCCGGCGCGGCTGTCAGGCCGACATACATAATGTTGGGAATGGAAAGCTTTTCATCCGGCACGTCGACACCCGGAACCAGCGGAATATTGGCGGCCTTAATACCACGACGGGCAAGGAAGACCGATGTCGGTGTTTTGGATGTCCGCGATACACCGACCAGAATAACGTCGGCCTTTGAGAGGCCTTCCAGCGTTTTTCCGTCGTCATGGCGCATGGCGTAATCAATGGCTTCGACGCGTTTGAAATACGCATCATCCATCGCGTGTTGCAGCCCCGGCACACCAACCGCGTGCTCGCCGAGAAATGAAGAGAGACTGCGGATAATCGGGTCGAGTACGGCGACGCATGGAATGCCGAGGTCTTCGCAGAAATCCTGCAGGCGACGGCGCATTTTACGGTCAACGAGTGTGAAGATAACAGGGCCCGGTGTTTCCTTGATGCGTGCAATCACGCGCTCAAGCTGCCTTTCGGAGCGGACCAGCGGCCAGAATTTTTGTGTCGGTTCGATATGTTCGAACTGCGCCAGACAGGCGCGGGCCAGCCCCAAAAGGGTTGTACCCGTCGCATCGGAAACCAGATGCAAATGAAACTGTTTCGGAGGAAAATTCTCTTGATCATCACTCATGCCGCCATCCTACGGGCGGGGGCGCTGAGTGAAAAGAGTTTTGTTTGTAAAAAAGCGGCTGAACCTAGCTTTGGGCGTCTTCCGTTTCAGGTGTGAATTGCCCGTTCGGGAAGATCTTGCCCGCCAGATCCGCATCGCGGAACGGAACGTCCTGCACCAACGTCACTTTCAGGTCATACAGAATCTGCATGAAATGTGCCTGATTGATTTCGTCGTTCAGACCCGCATATTTCGGATTGCGCATGATATCCATGCCCTGACCTTGCAGGTAAGCCGTTCTGTCAGGCAGACAGGACAGAATTTCAACATCGACGGGACGCAAAGACGCATCGCCGAAGCTGTACTGGCCTTCGAGTTGGTCCTGAACAACGGAATCGAGATAGTTCAATGTTTCGTGGTCGCAGGCATTGATGCGGGCGTCACTGTTGAACCATTGCTGGAAAGCGGCGAACAGAGCTTTGCCCGTGAAAACGGAGCAAGATGGATCGCGCTCAAGATAACCGGAGAAGCGCATGGCAATATCACCATCATTCGAGCCGATAAGGTGACGCCAAACGTCACCGTTGCTGACTGCGCGTAGTTCCCATGCCACCAGAACACTCATCACATCGAGATCGGCAGCGCGGATACGCTCCAGCATCAATACGTGTTCGGGTGCGAATTTCTCATCGAAGGCACCGTGGCGTTTTTCCTGCCAGATATCGCGCAAAGCACGGATCAGCGTGACAAGAAGGCCGTTTTTGAAGTAATCGGAACGGACCAGCGCAGACGGCGACAGGTTTTGATTGTCGAGAATAATAAGTTTTTGCGGGACATCCATGTGGAAGTCGGGGCCATCGAGCGAATCCAGCATGATGGACCAGCCTTCTTTTTCTGCTTCGTGCAGCAACATGCGGGCTGTCGGGCTGCCTAGCAGTTTTTGAACTGCCCAGCGCAAGACCGTGTGTTTGTCCCTGTATTTGTTGTCGGCAACACTCATAAGGTCATCAGGATCGCTATGTTCAGATGTTTCCGAGCATAGCGTATTCAGTGACCATGAGTCACACATTGAATCACAAAAATCGTCGAGATAGCGTCCCAAAGGCTTGAATGTGCCTGTTTCAGCATCCGCTTCAGCAACATCGGAAGCGAAATCTTCAAGACGTGCTTTTTGATATTTTACAAAGGGATTTTTAAAAGGCGAGCCATATCTGTTCATTTTACTCTCCCCCGAACTCAGTGGTGTCCCCAGATTTGAAGACGTGGCATTAGAATTATTCTCCTGACCAACGGCGGATATAAACGACGTTTGAATTGTCGTCTCCTTTGGACATACGTTTACCTTTGGCTTTTGGAGCCAGGCGTTTTGCTTTTTTCGCAGATTTATCCCCTGTTTTCTCATTCGATTCGGGTTCTGCTTCATAAAGCGTGACGACGTCCGCCGATGTGGCTGGGCTGAATTCATAGCGATCCTCTCCTTGATCCGGGAATGCAGAGCCGGGAATACGGTCTGCGGAATGACTGTCAGAGGATTGCAAGTCGTGTTCCGTTTCGCGGAAAGAGCGCTCAAACTTGATAAACCATAGGAAATTCGCGTTAGAGCGGTCACGGATGTCCGTAAAGATCGGATCTTCCATGATGGTTAAGGCATGTTCTGCCAGGTAATTCTTGCCGAATGGCATTGCACCCAGTGCCGCAATCAATGTCGGCGTGATGTGCTGTTCTGATTCTTCCAATGCGAAGACGTAACCTTTGTAGTCGGACAGCATCATATTAATAAGGTGCTTGTCCTGCTGACGGCAGCGTTCGGAGAGGAACCATGCCTCAAAAACAGCGGCTGACGCCTGACCATTATTAATTGTACGGAAATCAAGGAATGCTTCGCGGGCGAAGGCACGACCAAGATCGGCCATAGGGGAGTTTTCAATACGCTCCCATGCTTCCTTCTTGCCGGAAAGCTGCAATTCCCATGCGACGCGGATGATGGAAACCAACAAATCCGCTACCTGTGCTCTATTGACCAAGACCGCATTGTCCGGGTGGAACATTAATGGGTGGATCAACGCGCCCTGACGGTGTTGCCAGTGACGACGCAGTTCCTGCACCAGAACAAGTTGCTGGTTCGCCAGCTCCATATTCGGATTGATGAGGATCGTGCCGCTTTCGCGGTCATAGCAACCGGACTCAACCTGTGCAGAGTGCTTGATTGTAATATTGTGATCTTCAGCGCACGCCATGTAAGCAGTCGCCAGACGGCTGTCGCGCAGAGACTCCATAACATCGTCAATAGATGTTGTCGGCTCGGCCAACGTCTTTGTTGCTTCGCTCATGGCGGCCATGAAGTCTTCAACCTTGTTTACTTCATCATGTGTGAATGATTTTGAAAGAGAATCGATGGAATCGATTTCTTTTCTCAGCGTAGCAAGCTCGCTCTCCAGAATTCCCATTTTGGCAGCATCGAAGCGCATATCTTCAACATCTTCGTACTGGCAATCGAAATCCATATAGAACAGCGGCTGGTCACCAATGATCGTACTGATGACGGGCTGTGTGTTGTTAATTGTATAAGCCACACGACAAGGCATTCTTGCTGCGTGGTTTTGACCTGTTATATCTCCAAAGGAATCGCTCATCTTTTTAGAACCCAACCGTATTTGACGTAGAACCCATGCCGCTTTTTATCTGCGGCTTATGTTTCCATTATGCAGGGTAAGTTCTTAACGGAACCTTTCTAAAACTAAGAAAAAACAAAGAAATACGGGGTGTTATAGAAAATAATGGCCAAATCTTTAGAGTCTGTTTACGTTTACTTTACGTAATACTTATATTCGTTAATCAGCTCTTAATTTTTGAGGCTCTGATTCTTACAAAAACTGAATTTTTGAAGGGGTGATTCGTTTTGCGGCGTTAAAATTATGCCTTATTGGCCGAATGTATCGTCCAGAACAGGAATATCCTCGACCAGCAGTTCTTCATCACTTAATGCGACAAAGCCGTTGCTTTCAACTTTAACCTTGGCTTGAAACAGGCTGTCCTTGAACACCATGCATGACTTCAGGTTGAAGGCGCCGTTATCGCTTTTATCGACAAACTTTATCGGATAGAGCATTTTGCCGATCGCCTTACGGGCAGACGGTGGCGGATCTTCCTTCCAATGAATATCGTCTACAGCCTCGGTAATAATAAAGCGTCCGTGACGGCCACGAACATATGTGAAGAAGAAGCGCACGTAATCGGCAACGTTTTCCTCGGTCAGCTTTATCGGCACTTTTTGATTGAGTGCATAGATCGGCTCATTGGTGAAATCTATGATCGTGAAGTCGTCCGGCTTATATATAACGTAGCGGCGCATTGGCGGCATGGATGCGTGATCTGCGATATCCAGCAGACGGTAGTCCTTATAAAAAGGAAGGTCCTGAGCAAGAATAACTGTTTCGACAGGGTCGAAAGCAGTACCGTCGATCTTGGTGTTAACCTGATCGAGGATCGTTGCGATTTCTGCTAATTCCAGTTTTGCGAAAGCATCCTGATACATGAAATATCCGGCGTGTTAGACATGTCTTCTATTATGATTACCATAGTTTGCAGCCTACGCCTAGCATGCCTGTATAGAGCTGTTCACAGTTTATGAAGGAATCACGGGATAAATCTGGGATTAAGTTCCCCCCATTTGGTTCCATTTTTTAAAGGGGAGTCTTCCCCATGGGGAAAAGCCTATTTCAATGGTTTGAACTTATCTGGGCGAATCTATGCGAATCCAAAAGAAGCTGCGGAGTTTTTAAGCGGCCGATCTGGGGGTAAAAAACGGGATAGTTTCTATACCCGTTACTCACAGGCCCTACTATAAATAAAACCTTTTTAAAATATATATAAGGATTAGTATAGCGAGCTTAAGAGTTGGGAAATGGCGCCCAACGGAAGGGATGAAATGCAACCAGCACCGGTAATCAAAACCGATAAACCGTTTTTAGATGCGCTGAACGGTATTGCGGCAGATCGCCCCCCTGTGTGGTTTATGCGACAGGCGGGTAGATATTTACCGGAGTACAGGGAGCTGCGTGCGGCGAAGGGCGGTTTCCTCGAAATGGCGTTTGATCCCGATACGGCATGCGAGATTACGATGCAGCCAATACGGCGCTTCGATCTGGATGCGGCTATTATTTTTTCGGATATTCTTACCGTGCCGATGGCATTGGGGCAGCATCTGGAATTTGTGCAAGGGGAAGGGCCCAAGCTGGGGGAGTTGAATATCAGCGCGCTGAACTATTCGAACTTCACAAGGTTGAATGAAGTTTATCATGCGATCACGGCCACGAAGGACAAGTTGAAGGCCGAAGGGCATAACGCGACCGCCTTGATCGGTTTTTGCGGCGCGCCGTGGACGGTTGCGACCTACATGATCGAAGGGGGATCGTCCCGCGATTTCATGAAATCCAAGCGGATGATGATCGAACAACCGCAGGCGATGTCATCGCTGATGAATATTCTGGTTGAGGCCAGCGCAACCTATCTGATCAACCAGATCAATGCGGGGGCGGAAGCCGTACAGATTTTTGATAGCTGGGCAGGTGTTCTGGATTCAGAGAATTTCAAGCGTTGGTGCATTAAACCGACGCAGCAAATTGTCGAGCTTGTTCGTGCCGCACATCCGCATGTACCGATAATCGGTTTCCCGAAAGGGGCGGGGCAGAATTCGTTGAAATATGCGCAATCCACGGGGATCACCGCAATCGGGATTGATCACACCCTGCCGACGGAATGGGCGGCGCGCACATTGCAACCGGTGTTGCCGGTGCAGGGAAATCTGGACCCTGCATATTTGCTGGCGGGAGGTGATCCGATGATTATGGCGGCCGAACAAATTTTAGGTGATCTGAAAAACGGCGCTTACGTATTCAATCTTGGGCACGGTGTGAATAAGGAAACACCGCCCGAAAATGTTGAAGCGTTAGTGAATTTTGTTAAAGGTCGCTGATTAAGCGAAAATATCATGTCTCAAAAAATTGCTGTTGTGATGTTCAATCTGGGCGGTCCTGACTCCAAGGATGCGATCAAACCGTTCCTGATGAACTTCTTCATGGATAAAAATATCATCCGGCTTCCCTTGCCGTTCAGGTACCTGATTGCGTCGTTGATCAGTAACCGACGCTCGAAAAAAGAGGCGGGGGAAAGTTATGGTGAGCTGGGGGATAAGTCACCGTTGCTGGAAAATTCGATTGTTCAGGCGCAGGCGCTGGAAAAGCTTTTGAAAGATTCACGTGAAACAGAAAACGCGGAATTCAAAACCTTTATCTGCATGCGCTACTGGCATCCGATGGCGGACCAAATCGTGCGCGAAGTCGGAGAATGGGGTGCGGATAAAATCGTGATTATTCCGTTGTATCCGCAATTCTCCACCACCACAACGTGGTCGTCTCTGGAGCAATGGAACAAAGAGATGAAAAAAGCGGGATTGAAAATTCCGACATCAACTGTGTGTTGTTACCACGACAATGAAGGCTATGTGAAAGCATCGGCCGAGAATATTCGCGAACGATACGCGCAAGCGGAAAAAGACGGGTATGAAAAACCGCGGGTATTATTCTCCGCGCACGGATTGCCCGAAAAGGTGATTAAGGATGGTGATCCGTATCAGTGGCAATGTGAGCAAAGCGCGGAAGCGATTGTGAAGGCGCTAGGTATTGAAGGGTTGGATTACCAATATTGTTATCAGTCCCGTGTCGGGCCGCAAAAATGGATCGGCCCGTCGACGGAAGAGGCGCTGGAAAAAGCAGCCGAGGACGGAAAGGCCGTGATTATTTATCCGCATGCTTTCACACAGGAACATGTCGAAACGCTGGTCGAGCTGGATATCGAATATAAGGAAGAGGCCGAGAAAATGGGGCTGCATGGATATTACCGTGCGGAAACGGCCGGTATACATCCGGCCTATATTCAGGGAATGGCTGACATGGTATTCAAGCATCTGGATCATGACGGCGTGAAGGCGGAGCGTTTTGAACGTCCTTGCCCGCGCGAATTCAACAGATGTTGTATGCAGGGTCTACATCACGATGCGTGTTGTTCGCACCACAAAAAGGCGGCCTAGCCCTGCCCCATCGGTGTGCAGGTCAATGAATAGGTCATGCGGTCTTGCGTCTCGGATGGTGGCGGCGCGCGGTGGACGTTTTTGGACAGAAAATCAAACATTGCAATACCGGTCGGCATGGCTACGCCAGCGCTAACTTCATATGTGCCGTCTTCATTTCTTTGTGTTCCGTACTGAAAAGCAAATTGCATACCCTGATCGGTCAATGATCTCTGGACCTGTCTTTGTCCTGTCTTTTTCGGGTAGCGGTCCTCGTTATGCCACTCGTGGATAAACGGTAAAGGATTTGCGCCTGCTTTCATGAACATAAACAGGAAGTCGACAGGCTGGTTCGGATCGATCGTGCCTTCAATTCTTTGCAATGTATCTGTGATGCTGGCGGACAGGCGCTGCTCCTCTGGTACGTCGGACAGGTCGGTGTTCAAGCGGAGCAAGGCTTTCAGAACATCGTCGTCAACCGAACGGATCAATTCGCCGGCATTATCATAGCGGTGGATACTGAACGCCAGTTGTCTGGAGATGCTGGCGCACCGTTTTGCGAGCTCATGGTGGGCAATTTCTCTTTCAGGGTCGGAATCGAGAAGACCGATTACATTCGTGCCGTCCATATTGATGGTTTGTGCGAATTCGGAATCTTCCGCAAATGTGCCTTGCGGTTTGGTAAAGACCTGCCTGCCCCGACCGCTATCGGCGGCGAAACCCTGAACGCCCTTATCGGCGAATACACGGTAGAGAACAGTTTCAGTCATGCGCGGCTTTTACCATAATCTTTATTTCTTCTGCAAGATTATTTTCATAGTACCGGGAGAGGGTGTTGCATGCTGCCGCCCGATGAAGCACAATACCGACGAAGAGACGCAGCGTGAGGAAACCATGGTATTTAAACTGATCAAAAAGGCATTACATCCCGAGCAGGAAGTACAGCCGCCGAAACGAGAAGATTATCCGAGTGGTCCCGAAGGGGATGCCATCTGGCAAGCGATCGAAAACGGTGTTTCACCGAAGGAGCCTGTCGATATCGATTTTTATGTCGCCTTTCCGGATAAGGAAAAGGGCAAACAGTTCGAGGAGCTTGTGAACGAGCACGGATATGATGCATGTGCCGACCAAGCCGATAAATCGGACGGATACACCTCTTCTTGTACGAAAACCGTTGATTTGGACCATACTGCGATTACGGCCGAACAACGAAAAATAGACCAGCTGGCCAAGCCGTTCGAAGGCAAAACCGATAGCTGGGATACAGTATCCAAATAATCTGAATGCAGGAATTTTTCTCCCTTCACTATGAGTGGCTGCGTGCGTTGCACATTATTGCCGTCATTTCGTGGATGGCGGGGATGCTCTATTTACCGCGCCTGTTTGTCTACCATGCCGACAGCGAGACCGGCTCCGAAAAGTCCGAGACTTTCAAAGTTATGGAGTACAGGCTTCTCAAATACATTATGAATCCGGCGATGATTGCCGCATGGATATTCGGATTGCTGATGTTGTACGGCAATCCCGGTTTGCTTAGCGAGCCCTGGATGCATGCGAAGCTGCTTTTTGTGGTGTTGATGTCGGGCGTACACGGTGTATTGGCGAAAACCGTCAAACGATTTGCCAAGGATGAAAATACAAAATCTGCCAAGTATTTCAGGATTTTAAACGAGGTGCCGACACTTTTGATGATCGGTATTGTTATTTTTGCGGTGGCGCAGCCATTTTAACGTTGAATGTTAAGCTTTTGAAAACACTTTACGCGTTACAGTAAAAAGGTGAGATAAAGCCTTGACACCTTTTAGGGGTTATGGCTATAAAGCAATATCTTAAAAAGATATCCAAGAAATTAGGAATTTATTGAGCGCCGCATAATTTAGTGAGACGGCTGCGCGTTTAGGAAAAAAGCTTCCGCCTCAGGGCTTGAGAGCATTTCACACAGAACGTCAAACAGAGCATTTAAGAGTAAACCCCCTTAAAACACACACGTTAGTTTTCGATTTTCGCATATGCAAAGCATAGTAGCAGTATGAACCTACAAGACTTAAAAACACGATCACCCGCAGAATTATTGGCCTTTGCAGAAGAGTTAGAGGTCGAAAACTGCAACTCCATGCGCAAACAGGACATGATGTTTGCGATCCTCAAACAGCTGGCCAGCCAAGGTACGCCGATTTCCGGCGCCGGTGTGCTGGAAGTATTACAGGACGGTTTCGGCTTCTTGAGAAGCCCTGAAGAAAACTACCTTCCCGGCCCTGATGATATTTATGTTTCCCCGTCGCAAATCCGACGTTTCGGTTTGCGTACAGGCGATATTGTAGAAGGTGAAATCCGCGCTCCGAAAGACTCAGAGCGCTATTTTGCACTTTTGAAGGTCGGTTCAATCAATAATGAGCCGCCCGAGAAGCTGCGTCACCGCATTAACTTTGATAACCTCACACCACTGTATCCGGATCGCAAGATCAAGCTCGAGATCGATGATCCGACGAAAAAGGATAACGTACAGCGTGTGATTGAATTGACGTCACCGATTGGTTTCGGTCAGCGTGCTTTGATCGTGGCGCCGCCACGTACAGGTAAAACCGTGATGTTGCAGGAAATCGCGAAGTCGATTACCGCCAACCATCCTGATGCCTACCTGATTGTTCTTTTGATTGACGAACGTCCGGAAGAAGTGACCGATATGGCTCGCTCAGTGCGCGGTGAGGTCGTATCCTCAACATTCGACGAGCCTGCTTCACGACACGTACAGGTCGCGGAAATGGTGATGGAAAAGGCCAAGCGCCTGACTGAACATAAACGCGATGTGATTATCCTGCTCGACTCGATTACGCGTCTGGCCCGTGCTTACAACACGGTTGTACCGTCATCCGGTAAGGTTTTGACCGGTGGTGTGGATGCCAACGCGTTGCAACGTCCGAAACGTTTCTTCGGTGCCGCACGTAACATCGAACAAGGTGGATCACTGACCATCATTGCTACGGCCCTGATTGATACAGGTTCCCGTATGGATGAAGTGATCTTTGAAGAATTTAAAGGTACAGGTAACTCCGAAATCGTTCTTGATCGTAAGATTTCCGATAAGCGCGTCTTCCCTGCGATCGATATTCAGAAATCCGGTACACGGAAAGAAGAGTTGCTGGTCGACAAGGAAACACTCTCCAAGATGTGGGTCCTGCGCCGTATTCTCAACCCTATGGGTACTGTGGATGCCGTCGAATTCCTGCTCGGCAAGATGAAGCAGACAAAGAACAACGACGAGTTCTTCAACTCCATGAACCAGTAATCAGGGTTTATATAGAGACAATGAGAAGGCGCATGATAGCGGCCTTTTATTTTGCTTATAACCAGTGCTGCATGCCTGAAAAGAGGAACAGCACAGCCAACGTATAGACCAGAATGGCTGTTAACATCGACCACGGCGTGGATTGACCGGCCTGCACGCTTGCACCCGCAGCGCGGCTTACACGGTTGACGATGTCGCTCATGGTAAAGGCCACAAAGTCACCTTGTGAGAGCATACCGATGACTTCATCGGATTCATTGACTACGGGCAAGTGACGAAAGCGCCCCTGACTCATGCGGCGCAGACAATCGGCAATAAGATCGTCAGTGCGGGCGGTCTTCAATTCGGTGGACATGACATCCTTCAGAGCCGTTTTTTTAATATTGAGGTCGTTGGCGACCACGCGGCGCAAAACATCACGTTCGGTAAAGATGCCTGTCAGTTTTCCATCTTTGGTAACGACAACGGCGCCGTAATTTTTGTCTGCCATTTTGTTTACTGCGGCTTCGACGCTGTCGGATTCGTCAAAACTCAAAACGTGTTTTTTGTCGCGAAATTCCGGCATGTCATTGAGTTTCATAGGCAGTCTTCTCCTTATTTGCTTTTTGAAAATATAACCTAGTGGTAACAAACGCCTTGAAAGCCAAGAGGTTCCATTATTTTTGGTACGTACGCAGAAGAAAATGGATGCAATTTATTTCGAATTTTATCTGAATTTTTCTCTTAATCACTTGAAATTCAATACAAAATCGAAACGAAAGTATTTGCCATAATACATTAATTATGGTGGACTGAAAGTATAAGGCCTAGACATAAGGTTATAAAAAATAAGAATAAAAAAACGGGTTCGCATCTAAGTAAGGCCAATAAAAAATAAAAATAATTTTAGTGCGTAAGACTTAGGTGGGTAGACAATGAAAACTCTTAGATTCTCCAGCAAATGGAAAACGGATCCCCGTACCGCCTATGTACCAGGTGTTATTCTCGGATCCCTAGTCTTGGTGCTGTGCCTGTTCGTCGGGCCAGCCTGGTCATTTGAAACAATTAATGTAAACGAACACCCTGCCATTCAACCGGCAGATACTCCAACTCCTTCCCCAGCCGTGGCGGATGCGTGCCTTCCCTTGCTCGACACATCCAGTCAATCCCCGCAACCATCTGCCATGGATCGGAACCAGCGCTCAGCTGGCAAAGCAGCGGCCCTCGGGCTTGTATTAGGCGTGCGTTTTGCCCTCTCGCCCCCTAATAAAGCAGGTCTGAATGCCCAAAAACCTCGCCTGGATGTCTGGCATCCCGCTGAAGCGAGCAATGACCGTTCCGCTCTCGCGGTCACTGCTTACCGTCAGTGTCAGAAAGAACAGGCTCTTAAGGCATTGGGAGATTTTCGTTGGGTTAGATAAGACTACACTCCCTTTTTCCGCACTCACACCCTCGCTCCACATGCGGAAAGACCTGACGAAAATGAAACAAAGCCGCTGTTAAATTAGACTGTCCCTCGCGTCGCTGGTCGTCTCAGGAATTCACCCCCCGAATTTCCCGAGACGGCCACTCTCTTTTTGTAAGGTTATTCGCTTGTGAACAGGCTTTTCAGCGATCTATTCAATGAAATTTTGATATACAGGCCGCCGATGATGTAACCGGCGATGGCGGATGCTATTCCGGCGCCTGCGATACCGAGCATTTTCGGGTCGACGCCAAGATCCGCGGGGATCATCGGCGTTACGATGTCTTGTCCCGCGAAGTAATATCCGGCAGTGCCCGCGGCGGCGACGATCAATCCTAAAATCATGCCGATCTGCTTGGGCTGCTTGTTGAGCAGGTCCAGCGCTTTCTGGCTCATGATGATCAGCTTTTTGGCTGTTTCCTCGGACAGGCCGAGACGGTTTTCCTTCATTGCCTTCATCAGCACTTTTTTATTTTTCATGCGGGACGTGTCGGTGATGATCGTGCGCAGCATCTTGTACTTGCCTGCCTGGCTGAGCAGTTTTGCAACATCCCCCTGCCCCAGTGCGGCCCGTTTTAGAGCCTTGATCCCGGGTGAGGTGATTTTTTCAAGGAAGGATGACGCATCGTAGAGCAGGCCTTGCTTACCGAACAGAAAGGCAGGAACGGCCAGCCCCTTAACGTCAAAACCGACCTGCGCCATCGGGACCTTGATGTGGTACAGGATGACGATGTCGTCATGTTCCCGCTCCATGTCGGCGGTACGCTTGATGATTTCTATGTCTGCGTGATGCTGGATATCCGAGCCGAGTGCGTCAAGGCGGTCCAGCGCCTGTTTTGGGATTTCATCGCGCTGGAAACCGTAATGTCCGACGGGATCAATCTGGGCCATGCAAATCACAGAGTTATAGGCGTGTCCGTTGCATTGCTGGCAGATTACCGTCGCTTGTCCTTTACATACGGAACATGTCACGTATTTGGCTTCATGACAGGCGGAGCATGGCGTACGCCCCGTGCCGTTACAGCGCATACATTGCTGGTTCTGATTGTTTGGCCCCTGAATATACTGGCGTCCCGAGCAGGTCGGGCAGGTTTCGGAACCGCGACCATGACATCGCGGACAGGATTCCTGTCCTTTTCCCGCGCAACGCTGGCATTGCAGGCGTCCTTTGGCGGAGCATGGTTTGCACGGCTGGTGGACGACGAAGTCCTTATGCAGGAAAGGAAGTTTGATTTTAATGTTGTCGAGCGCGAGGCCCTTGTCTTCGCGAGCGGTGACGGCATCACGCATACGGGCGATCACGTCGGGACTGTGGGAGATTTTCGTCATCTCCTTTTTGGCTTCTTCCTCGAACATATTGGTGTTGGCGAGGAGCTTCGGCCCCGTGACTTTGCCCATCTGATGCTTGATGATGTTTTTATTCATCAACTTCAATTCGGTGCCTGCGAGGAATTCCAGCGTTTCCCCTTCGAATTTGGTCATCTCCACTTCGTCGGGTTTGATGCCGTTGCCTTTTACAGCGGCCAGAATCTGCTGCTTTGCGACTTCGCGCAGCTCGGGATTGATTTCGGAGTGGTAAACTTTGGCTCCGCCGTGCTTGTTGGCGGGGTCATGAATGACTTCCTTAGTGGGGTCGTCATGCGGGTCGGTCGAGAATTGTGTTCCCGGCGGCATGTCCTCGGGGTTTTCCGGTGGGTATGGCGGATCGCCATCCATGCGTTAGGCCGCTTCCGCTTTTGATTTCAAGGTACGATCAAAGAATTCACGGGTACGGGAATTTGCCAGTCCACCTGCGCCCTGCCCTTCGGGGGCTGTCATGGATACACCCCGGGAAAATGCGTGGTCCTCACCTGCATAGGTGTGAATGGTCACGTGGGTGTTATCCGCCAGCGCGTCTTTGATTTGTTGCTGTTCCTCGGCGGAGACGAACTGGTCGTTTTCCGCGATATGCATCAGCAACGGCTTGTTGATGTGGCTTTTCTTGTCCAGCTTGTTGGAGATTCCAACGCCGTAATAGCTGACGGCGGCGTCGATGTCGCTGTCTGTCGCCATGGCGAATGCAAGATAGCCGCCGAGGCAAAAACCGACGCAGCCGATATTGTCGCTGTCGACTTCGTTGTGGCCGCGTACGAAAGACAATGTCGATTTTAAATCCTGTATTCCGGTTTCGGCATCGAATTCGCCGTACAGATCGAACGCCTTTTGCAATTCGTCTTCTTTGTCGGGGTCGAGTTCAAGGCCCGCATCCTCGATACGCCAGAACAGGTCGGGCGCAATGGCGATGTAGCCCATGGTCGCGAGCTCGGCGCACTTGGCCTGAATTTCCTTGTTGATGCCGAAAATCTCCTGAATGACGATCACAGCGGGGGCTGGCGTCACTTCGGGCATGACCACATAGGCCCCTAAAGAGCCGTCATCATGTGCAGGAATTTGAACTTGGAATTCAGGCATGGTTTTCTCCTTAAGCAATACGGGCTATAAGTGTACTGAAAATATACAAACACATATGAGCTTTATTGAAAAGGCGGGAGATAAACCGAGATGAAAGTCACTTTCGACATTGAATGCACACCTGAAGAAGCACGCGCCTTTTTCGGCCTGCCTGACGTACAGCCCATGCAGGAACGCATGATGGACGAGATCGAGAAAAAGATGCAGGAGAATGTAAAAGCCATGGACCCTGAAACTATGGTGAAGACATGGATGCCGATTGCGTTACAGAACATGGCCGAGCTGCAGAAGCTGTTCTGGGAGAACATGAACATGCAGCCCACATCTTCCAATAAGAAATAAATGACGGATACGATTTTTGCATTGGCGAGTGGGGCAGGACGCGCCGGTGTCGCGGTTATTCGTGTGTCCGGCCCACAAAGCTGGGACAGTCTGAAGGCGCTGACAACCACAAAATATATCAAGGCCCGCGCGGCGCATTACACAGCTTTAGAGCATAAAAATATCGTTTTAGATCAAGGGGTTGTGGTTCCTTTTAAGGGCCCTGCCAGCTATACGGGTGAAGACGTTGTTGAGTATTACGTGCATGGCGGGCGTGCCGTAATCGATTCCGTGCTGGCGGCTTTGGCGGATCAGGACAATCACCGTATGGCCGAACCGGGAGAGTTCACGCGGCGTGCGTTTGAAAACGGCAAGCTGGACTTAACCGAGGCCGAGGCGGTTGCTGATTTGATCGATGCACAGACAGAAATGCAAAAGCAACAAGCTCTGCAACAGCTAGGTGGCGGGTTGTCGGCATTGTATGCGCGCTGGGCCGAGACGTTAAAAAAGACATTGGCGCATCTGGAAGCGGACATTGAATTTCCCGATGAGGATTTGCCGGACGGGATAGCGCCCGAAGTAACGGATGCGATTAAAAAGCTGGAAGTCGAGATCGAAGATCATTTAAGTGATAACCGTCGCGGCGAACGTTTACGGGACGGGATACAGGTTGCCGTGATCGGTGCGCCGAATGCGGGGAAATCCTCGCTGGTGAATGCGCTGGTGCAGCGGGATGTGGCGATTACGTCCGAAACGGCGGGGACAACGCGGGATGTGATCGAAGCGCATCTGGATATCGGGGGGTATCCTGTGATCCTTGCAGATACTGCGGGCCTTCGCCCCGATCAGATTGGCGAGGAGGGGCAGGAAGCTATTGAGGGTGAGGGTATCAAGCGCGCTTTGCAGCGGGCGGAGGATGCCGACATTACGTTGCTGATTTTCGATGGGACGGAGGATATGCCCGACCCGCATACGCTCAATCTGATTGATGAGCGGGCAATACTGGTGACCAACAAAATGGATGCCGAAGGGGCGAAGTCGCAGATCGACACGGCGATTTCCATTTCGGCAGCCAGCGGTGAGGGGCTTCAGGACCTGCTGGATGTTGTGCTGGAGAAAATCAGCCAGTTCATGGGCTCACGTGAAACACCGTCTCTGACCCGACAACGCCACCGTGCGCATTTGCAGGAGGCGCTGGGCTGTTTACAAAGAAGTCAGGAGGCTAGCTTGCCGGAGTTGATGGCAGAGGACGTGCGGCTTGCCATGCGGTCTTTAGGCAAGATTACAGGCAAGGTGAATGTCGAGGATTTGCTCGACGTGATCTTCAATGATTTTTGTATCGGAAAATAATCAGGCTGCGTGATGTTCGGGCAGGAACTGATCCACGGCGGAGTGCAAGTCCCTGATGACTTCTGCGGGGCTAAAGCTTTCAGCATCTTTCATACCAGCCCACGGTTTACAGGCTTCCAGCTTGAAGGCATCGAGGTAGCGTTGATCTGGCCGGCCAAGCGCGTAGCTGAAGAAATAGGCCATCAGAGGAATATGGGCCGAACGATTGAAGTTGTCAGCGCGCATGGATGGACGCTCGTTAAAGTGCTTGATGTAAACATCCATGAAAGCGTCTTTACCGTGCGCGTTCTCAAAGGCTTCCTGTAAACCAGTAAGCTCGTCTTTGATTTCTTCGTTTGTCGGTATGTTGCGTATTGCCATTTTCTATATGCGTGAATGGTTATGTATTCAGCAATACGCCTCTAAAATTGAGAGTGCAAGGCCATTTTACAGAAAAAATAAATGCTGTATTTTTCGACATAAAATATGTATAGATAGCGCCCATGAATACAGAATTTGATGTCATCATTGTCGGAGGAGGTCACGCCGGTTGCGAAGCGGCGGCGGCATCTGCGCGCATGGGTGCGAAAACCGCGCTGATGACTCATAAGCTTGAGACCGTTGGGGTGATGTCCTGTAATCCTGCAATCGGCGGGTTGGGCAAAGGCCATCTGGTGCGCGAGATTGATGCGCTGGACGGCATTATGGGCCGCATTATCGATCAGGCCGGAATCCAGTTCCGTATGCTGAATGCATCGAAAGGTCCTGCCGTTCGCGGACCGCGTGCGCAAGCGGACCGAAAGCTTTACAAAGACGCGATGCAGACCGAATTGAACGGCACTGATAATCTGACTTTAATCGGCATGGCGGTCGAGGATCTGCATCTGGATGAGGACGGCGAAGTGGCAGGTGTGATTGGCAAAGACGGCGAGGTTTATAAAGCTCGCGCTGTTGTCCTGACGACAGGGACATTTTTGCGCGGGATGATTTTTCGTGGTGAAGAAGTCATCCCGGCGGGCCGTGTCGGCGAAGCGCCGACAATTGGGTTGGCGGAAACTCTGGAGCGTCTGGAATTTCCACTGGGTCGATTGAAGACCGGAACCCCTGCCCGTTTGGACGGCCGTACAATCAATTGGGATGTTTGCGAAGAACAGCCCGGCGATACTCCGCCACAGCCATTCTCATACCTGAACGATAAAATAGATGTGCCACAGATTCCGTGTCACATCACGTTTACGAATGAAAAGACGCATAAAATCATTGCCGATAATTTGCATCGCTCCGCGATGTATTCAGGCAATATTAAAGGTGTCGGTCCGCGCTATTGCCCGTCCATTGAAGACAAGATTTCACGTTTTGCCGATAAATCCCGCCATCAGGTTTTTCTGGAACCGGAAGGGCTGGACGATCACACCGTTTATCCGAACGGGATTTCAACCTCCCTGCCCGTCGAAGTGCAAGAACAGTATATCCGTTCGATCGCGGGGTTGGAGAATGTCGAGGTTTTGGAGTGGGGCTATGCGGTTGAGTACGATTACTGCGACCCACGGGATTTGAAGTCAACGCTGGAAAGTAAGCGTTTGCCGGGATTATTCCTCGCCGGTCAGATCAACGGAACAACCGGATATGAAGAAGCGGCAGCGCAAGGATTGATGGCGGGTATTAACGCCGCCCTTCAGGCCGCCACAGATGCTTCAGGATCCGTTTCACGTGAAACAGCGAAAACTTTCACTCTGGACCGTGCAGATGCCTATATCGGCGTTCTAGTCGATGATTTGATTACTTGCGGGGCGCCCGAACCCTACCGCATGTTTACGTCCCGCGCGGAATACCGTCTTCGCCTTCGGGCCGATAATGCGGATCAGCGCTTGACGGATATCGGACTGGACATCGGATGTGTAGGCGATAAGCGCGAAAAAGTGTGGGGTGAGAAAAAGACGAAATTGTCCGCGGCGCGAATGCTTGCCACGGAGCTGTCCGCCACGCCGAACGAGCTGCAATCCTATAGCATTAAAGTGAATCAAGATGGCGTGCGCCGTTCCGCCATGGACTTGCTCGCCTATCCCGATATTGATTGGGAGCAGGTTGCTGCGGTCTGGCCGCAGCTGGAAAGTGTTGAGGCTGATATCCGAGAGCAGATCGAATGTGATGCGCTGTATTCCAAATATATGGATCGTCATGAGGCGGATATTGCCGCGTTCCGTAAGGACGAGGCTTTGAAGCTGCCAAAGTCGCTAAACTATGCGGAGATCGGTAGCTTATCGAATGAAGTGCGCTCGAAGCTGGAGCAAGCGCAGCCGGAAACGTTGGGTGCGGCATCGCGTATTCCCGGTGTAACGCCCGCGGCTGTTATTGCGGTTTTACGTTACGTGCAGTCAAAAAATCACAAATCCGACACGACAAAGCAATCCAATGCAGCCTGAAGATTTGCTTCACAATGTTTCACGTGAATCCATCGAGAAGCTCGAAATCTATCATAAGCTTCTTATTAAATGGCAGAAGGCGATTAACCTTGTTAGCCCGAAGACGCTCGATGAAGCATGGGAGCGCCATTTTCTCGATTCAGTGCAAATCGCCCAATATGTAAGTCCATCCGTTAAGGTTGTTGCCGATATTGGTTCCGGCGGCGGCTTTCCCGGCCTCGTGCTGGCTATTTTGCGTCCTGACTTGCAGGTGCATCTCATTGAGTCTGACGGAAGAAAGTGCCAATTCTTGAAAGCCGTTTCACGTGAAACAGATACAAATGTCGATGTTCGGGCGACCAGAATTGAATATATGGACGAAAATTTCACACCCGACTGTGTAACGGCGCGAGCGTTGGCGGATTTGCCAACGCTCTTGTCTTTTTGTATGCCATGGGCCGAACGCAATGCGGATCTCGAGGCCGTGCTTATGAAAGGTGCGAAAGCGCAGGAAGAATTAAGCACCGCTCAGGCGCTATATGAATTTGAGCACGAGATCCACACAAGCGTGACTGATCCACAGGGCAGAGTGCTATATATACACAAGATGTCCCCGAAGTTGCGCACCGCTTAGTGTTGGTCGCGGAAATCCCCGTGCATAAGTTGCTGAAATCAGACTCTTTTTGTTGAAGCTGATATCCGAATCCAGCATGATTGCGGTATCCAACATTTTATCCTTACAGGAGCAGATATGAGCCTTTCGCAGCCCGCAAATACGCCGGCCAAACGGCAAGATTTCACTTCTTTTGACCGTCCACGTCTTTTGGCGATCGTGAATCAGAAAGGCGGCGTCGGCAAGACGACGACGGCGATTAATCTGGCCACGGCATTGGCAGCTGTCGGTAAAAAGGTTTTGATCGTTGATCTGGACCCGCAGGGCAATGCATCTACAGGGCTCGGGGTTCGCCGTTCACTGATTAAGGCAAGTGCCTATGATGTTTTGTTTGGTGATGCGCATATCGCCGATGTCGCGATGCCGACCAAGGTGCCACGTTTGCACGTTGTTCCCTCCTCCATTCACCTTTCCGGCGCTGAAATCGAGCTGGTGACGGCGCATAACCGTGAATACCGCTTGAAAGAGGCGCTTTCGACAAATTTGCCGTATGACTATGTGCTGCTGGACTGCCCGCCGTCTTTGAACTTGTTGACGCTGAATGCGCTTGTGGCCGTTGATTCGCTCGTTGTGCCGCTGCAGTGCGAGTTTTATGCGCTTGAGGGCTTAAGTCATCTAACGAAGACGATTCAGCGCGTGAAGAAGCAATTTAACCCCCGTTTGACCATTCATGGCGTTGTTCTGACGATGTATGACCAGCGTAACAAGCTTACTTCCATGGTGGAAAAGGATGTGCGCGGGTATTTCGGTGATAAGGTCTATAAAACGGTGATTCCGCGCAATGTGCGCCTTTCCGAGGCCCCTTCTTATGGGTTGCCGGCCATTGTGTATGACATGAAGTGCGCGGGCGCACGGGCTTATATACAGCTTGCATCGGAAGTCATTAAGCGAGAGCGAAAGTTGAAAAAACAATTGCTCGCCGCATAGTGCATGATTACAGTTTCAAGTGAAACAGACATTTGAGGAGTGATGATGGATCCCAAAAGCAGAGGATTGGGCCGCGGATTAAACGCGTTATTCGAAGATGACGAGGAAAGCTTCCTGCAATCCGACCCTGAAGTAGAGATTCAAGGTCGTAAGCGCGATGTGGTCGGTGTTGATCAGCTTAAAGCCGGTCCGGGGCAGCCAAGAACCGTTTTTGATGATGCAGCGTTGACGGAATTAGCATCGTCCATCAGGCAGCGCGGCGTTTTGCAGCCGCTTTTGGTGCGTGAGGACCAGGACGGTAGCGGTATTTACGAGATTATTGCCGGTGAACGCCGTTGGCGTGCGGCACAGAAGGCGCAGCTTCATGAAGTGCCCGTAATTGTGCTGACACTGACTGATATGGAGGCTTTCGAGGTCGCGTTGATCGAAAACTTGCAGCGTGAAGATCTTGACCCGATTGATGAGGCGGCCGGTTATCAGCGCTTGATGAATCAGTATGAGTATACGCAGGAAAAGCTGGCTGAAAGTCTTGGAAAAAGCCGTTCGCACATTGCCAATATGATTCGCCTTCTTCAGTTGCCTGAACCCGTGCAAAAGCTGGTGAGTGAGGGCAAGCTTTCGAGTGGTCATGCCCGTGCGCTTGTGACAGCAAAAAATGCAGAAACATTAGCGAAAGAAGTTGTTGCCAAGGGCTTAAGTGTTCGCGAAACAGAAAAGCTGGCGGCGGAAGCGGCCGGACGGAAGGCCGCACCCTCAGCCAAAGGCAAGAAGGCCGATGAAGAGCCTTATCACAAAGATGTCGATACGTTGGCGTTGGAGCAGGAATTGTCGAATGTAATCGGTATGCGTGTGAGCATCGATAGTCGTGACGGCAAAGCCGGAAAAGTTAGCATTAACTTTAAGTCTCTGGACCAGTTGGATGACATTATTCAACGCCTTGCAGGCAGCAATGGTGGCCCAGCGCGCTTGTCGCAGTAAGTTATCTTGATTTAGAGATGCTCAGAATCGCTTGCTGACAAAGGGTTTCAGCGGGCATGGCCGTTTGTTTGCACATGGCTTCCAGCTCTTGTAGTTTGAGCAGCGTTTTCTGAATGCCCTGAATGCTCCAACGTTGTAATTGCGCTTTAAATGCGGGTTGTTGCTTGAAAAAGATCGGCGGCGATAATGATTTCATGGCGCTTTCGAGGTTTTGGCCCGCGCTTTGAGCCTGTAGAGTGCGATGAAGTTTTTGGAAGTGGGACTGCAGGCCACGCAAGATGACCACAAACGCAACTCCCTCCTCCGTGAGTTTTTGGAAATGTTTTAAAGCTGCTGCCGCGTTATTTCCGGCGGTGGCGTATATCAAATCATCAAGAGCGACATCTCCGCCCGACCCGCAAGCGGCGCGCACATCATCGAATGAAACCGGTGATGCTTCATCGCCTTTATACACGATAAGCTTTTCGAGTTCGGCGCGTACTTTTTGTCGGTCACCGGCAATATTGACGGCCAGCCAGCTTAGGGCGTCCTGATCGATCGTAATGCTGTTGTTTTGCAGGGTTTGGCGGATAAAACGGGTCAAATCACGCTCATCTTCCACGTAACAAGGTACGGCGGCAGCGTTTTTTGCGGCTTCGCAGGCTTTTCTTAGCGAGCTGCGCGGGCCGAGCTCCCCTGCTTCAATAATAATCAGCGCCGAATCGCTCGGATCTTTCAGATAGTCTTTTATAAGTGTAGTCAGTTTATCGGTGGCGTTTTCAATACGGATGAGCTTGTTGCCGCCCATCATTGATTGCGCATGGGCTTCGTGCCCTAGACGCTCGGAGTCGCTGATAAATTCATCGGCAGAATCGGTGATGACGTTGAACGGGTCGTTAAGGTCCTCAACGACTGTTTTGGCGATTGTTTGTGCGCGCTCCCGCATCAGGCCGTGATCGGGCCCGTAAATCAAAATCACACGTGCGGCGGGGTTGGGGTTGGCAACAAACGGCTCAATATCTCGGTACGCAAGCTTCATAAATCCAGCGTAAATCTTTGCCTGCCTTGGTCAAGAGGCATCAAACATACCGACCAGTCGGTATCTATATTATATTAGGCTAGAAAGTGTTGAAAATGCAGGGTTTTTAGCCAATTCCTTTTCAAAAACCATTTGCGCAGATTGCAGGGGATTTTCAAAAAGTGCAGCATCGTATTCGCGTTGGAAGGTTTTGGCTTTATCCAGCGTGTCGAACAGGTATGCGTTGACCTTGGAATCGGTCAGGCCCGTACGGCAAATACCTAAAAACGGTGTAATTTCAACGTCATATGAGGCAATGAAGTAGCTTTTTTCAACCAGATCGGCAAAGGCGAGGGCGAAATCATGCATGGAGCCGTTACCGTATTGGATGTCCATGAATTGCAGATTGTGCTCGCGTGCGGCCTTATATGCTTTTTCAAGCGGATCTTTCAGGCTTTCCGGTTTTGTGAGGCTGAACCCATACTCAGCGAGCAGGCGGTCTACGCCACGGGCAAATGTCGGGTCAAAGGCCAGCGCGGCGATCAGAATGGCGGCTGTTTGGTGCTGGTGCATGCCCACGCCGATCATACGGGCTTCGTATCTGTGATTAATGACTTTTTCCTTTGCGTCTTTCAGGGCTGCGATTTTTACGTCAGGCCATAAAATGCTTTCGGAAAAGTAGTAGTTTGTGGCTGTATTCAGGCCTTTTTCCTTCAATTCGTTGAAGGTTATCCATTCCCCGCTCGGGATACGGACGAGTTTTCCTTCTTCGTTGTAATAGACGAAGAGCGGATTGTTCATGACGTGGTCGATGTGGCTGTTGATGTATTCCTCGCCCGTTTTGGCGGTGAACACATATGGTGGAACGCCGCCACGACTGCCCAAAGCGGCGCGGTGATGCATGCCCGCATTGCCGGTAAAGCGTTGGCCTTCGTTAAACGGCGCGGCATTATCGAGTACGGTGAAGATGAACGGGGTCAGGACATAGAGCCTGCGCACATTTTCAATCATATGATCGGCGTGCTTGTAACTGACCGAGACCTGATTGGATTTGCAAACCGAGAAATAGGCAGCAACGCCCTGCATGTCATCGCGCGGAGGGCCGAAAAAAGCCTGATAGCGGTCTACATCCATCAGATTGGACAGCAGTTGCTTAGCGGTTTTATCGGGCAAATGCTGGAAATATGAACGTTTGAGGCCGATATCGGCAGCTTTTTGCGTCAAGCATTCGATGCGCTTTTGCGTGTCATTCAGGACTTTGCCGAGATTTTCGGGTTTAGATGCCACAGAGCCGACTTCGAGCATTTCGGACGTGGGTTCATTGCGGATGAAATTGTTGCCGCATGCGGCGTTGGCGGCGTTTTTAACCACCTTGTTCTGGCACACGGTCATCGTATCGAGATCGGAGCTTTTCGGGTCGAAGAACGCGAGTTCGACTTCTACGCCCGCGCGGGCTTCGTCTTTGGCGCCTAGATAGGTTTCATAGACATCGTCAATCGTGTTGATCGGTCGCGTGTCGCTGGCATTGACTTCTGACATGGCTTTCGCCCGTTGTTATCTACTGTCAAAGAATATGGGCTTTTGGCCATGAAAGGCAAATTTATATCATTTGCCCCTAAAATAAAGGTTCCGGTGCAATTGGTTTTACACGGGAGCCGAAATCTCTCAAACCTTCAGCCGCACGAGCGCGAAATTCAGTTTTGGCGTCTTCACTGGCTTTGCTGATCTGGTTTATGGCCAGAATATTCGGTGAATCATGCGGGATTACGATCAATCCCCCCCATGTTCTTTGTAGCGGTGAATCACCCTTATTGGTTGGTGAGCGGTGCAGAAACTCCGCGCCAAAACGCGTCAGGCTTTCGGGCGCTGTTGTTTTTTCCTGTCCGTTGATTTTGAATTCGGTCGGCAGGACGTCGGAAAAAGCATATACAAGGTCGATCGCAGCCACTTTGCGTTCGCTCATATGATCATGCCAACCCGCAAACGGCTTTCTGTGCGCTTCGTTCGGCTCCATGACCGTGCGTTGTACGACGAGCTGGATTGCCGCTTTCTCGAAACCCTCGGGACCATAAAGGCCCAAAAGATCGCGGGCCGTGTAGTCCGCAATTGGCAGCAGGTCGGCGAAGCTTTGCGGTACTGCGATTTCGAGAGAGTTTTTGTTTTTGATAACGATACCGCTAGCCGTAATTTCGGGGCCGTCGCCGATTCCGGGTGTGTAGCCTAGAACTGTCGGGCGGGCGAATTCGCGCATTTTGGCTAAAGGCTCGCCGTAAGCTTTTTGTGCTGATTGATCAGAGAGCAGGCGGCCATGCGCGGTCCTATATTGGTTTTCAGCGTTATTGCCGAGCAAGCGAGCTTCATCTTCGTAAGAGACGATGAAGCCGTCTTCGTCGTTCGACAGAACAGACGTGTCGATGGTTGTTACCAAGGTACTCATAATTACATCCTCTATTTTTTACGTCTTAGGCGTGGGCTTCTAATGCGCCGCCGCTGTCGTGCCCGCGTTGCAGAACAGGTCTTGGGCCGCCGTCTACATTGTCATTCGTGGTTGTGATGCCCGGAATGGTCAATTCGATCGGTTTCTTGAACTGGCCGGCTTCGATAGCGAAAGCTTCAGCGGCGTCACCACCGATAATGCTGAGCTCGATAAAGCCGTCATGGTTGGCGGCACCTTGCCAGTCACGGCCGGAAGAACCGACGGAAAAGCCGGCTTCGCCTTCGGCGCGGTCGAACATGCGGTCGGTAAAGCGCGCATCCAGTGTTTGTCCGTTGATCTGGATTTTGAACGGCTCGTCTTTAAGCTGTGCTACGACATCAGGGTCGAGTTCGCTGGTACGCGTGTTCAGCTTGATGTTGCCGTGCACGTCGATATGGGCGACGGAGAATTGCTTCAGCGCAGGAATGTCTTCGGCTGTCAAAGGCGCGTCGAGATCGACGTAGCCTGTTGCGGCCAGAAGCTCTCTGCGTTCTTCGATGCTCATTTCCGGCTTCCATTTATCGATATTTTGCGTCAACTGGTTGGCCAACAACACGCTGTGCATCGGGAATGTATCGCGGGAGCGGAATTGTGTGCCGTCCGGTTGAACGGCTGCTGCGAAGACTTCCATTTCTCCGTTTTCGATAGCATCACGGAAGAATGTGAAGTTATAGCGGGAGTTGGCGGAGACCACATGGCCGTTTGGCAGGACCCCGACATATACAGGTTCGCCTTTATTAGAGACATTGCCTTCCTGGCCGCGCTCATCAATGCGGGGTGCGCAGTTCAGGAATGTGACGTTACCGACGCCGCTTAAGCCGTGGCGTGTTGTTTGCGCGAGGTCGAAGCCGCCTTGGACCCAGGCTTGCGCAGGGGTGTTGGCTTGCTCGATGCGCGGAGGCGCGATGCCGGACAGGGCGGAAACCGCATTGGCGCTGTCATTCAGGAAGCGCTGGATTTCCTTTGGTGCAGTGTCGTCGAGACGACCGCCATTGTCGCTGTAATAGTAAACTGTAACGGGGACAGGCGGATTCCATAGATCGTGTGATTTCTGGAAAACCCCTGTCAGGGCGGAAATTTTTTCGTGATACGCCGCGATGATGGCGTCTCTCGAAGCCATGCTGACTTCTGTCGGTTGTTTCACGAGAGGATGAATAGCGTCTTTATCGAGTCTCATTTTGTAGCACTCCAATAGGTTTTAAGCCGCGGTCAGGCGGACAATTAAAAATATCTGTCGGAGATGTAGGATTTTTGATCTACGTCCCGCCAGGTTTCCAAATATGGAGACCACGGGCGGGCGCTGTTCGATCTTTTGAAAGACTTTCAAAAGGCCGGCTCTGCGCGAGCCGTGGCGCTTTAGCTTTTTTAACGTGGTGCAAGCTGGATCCATCAAATCCCACGAAGTTCAGGCGTTATAGACCCGATGGATGGCGGGTGTCAACATACTTTTATGGAATATTTGCAGATTCTAATGCTGATTTTTGAAGTATAGTGCCAGTTGCTCTTCGATCTGGCGGGCGAGATCTTTGAGCAGGTTCTCTCTGGTGTCTTGTTCGGACACGCGGTTGGCGAACTCGCTTTCGATGATGTTAAAGCTGGCGATGCTGCGTAAGGGGCGATTGAGAAGGGTTTTGCCCGTTTGCTTGTCCACCAGTGTCATGGTCGTTGTCAGGCGCAGTTGACCGCGGGTGGTGTCCGAATCAATGGTGATATCGAGGTCGCGTTCAATTTCGCGAACAGGGCTTACCATCAGCGCATAACGCGGGTGTGCGGGCCTGCCGCTCCGGTAGAATTGGTTGATCAACTGGTTACGAAGATACTGGCCTTCGCGGTTCGGAATGTTGGATATCTCGGTTTGTTGCAGATATTCTTCAACGCCCGTGGAGGTGTATTTATTCACGCCGTAAACGGGATGAAAGCCGCACGCGGCAACAAATAATACGGATAAGGCGAGCAGAATTCTCATGCTTTGAAAATATCCGCATATTGCGCGTCTTTAAAGCCCAAATATGTTTTGTCCTTATGAATAAGCAGGGGGCGTTTAACAATAGACGGGTTATCTTCAGCGATATTCACGGCTTTGAGCTTATCCATGTTGTCTTGAACAGCGGGGGGTAAGTTGCGCCATGTTGTGCCGCGTTTGTTGATCACAGCCTCCCAGCCATGTTCCTCGATAGCGTTTTTGACCGCATCCTCGTCCAGGCCTTCTTTCTTATAGTCGTGGAATCTGTATTCGATATTGTGTTCGTCGAGCCAATTGAGGGCCTTTTTCATCGTGTCGCAATTTTTGATGCCGTAAATTGTTGTCATGTCGTTTCCTGTCGGTTTGGCTTACACGTTCTGTCCCGCAACATAACCCGAAGACCATGCCCATTGGAAATTATATCCGCCCAGATGTCCGGTTACGTCGACGACTTCGCCGATAAAATACAGGCCCGGACGGTTTTTGGTTTCCATGGTTTTGGATGAAAGCTCGTCGGTGTCGACGCCGTATAGCGTAACTTCGGCCGTGCGGTAGCCTTCGGTGCCTGCGGGTTTGATGCACCAGTTGTTGACGGCTTGAGCCAGCGTTTCGATTTTTTTATTTCCCAGCTCGGCGAGGCGACCGACAATCTTTTGGTCTTCGCAAATGCTTTCGGCCAAACGGTTTGGCAGGATGTGGGAAAGGGCTGTTTCGATGTCCTGTTTCGGGTTGGTTTCGCGTCGGTCCTTGAAGAATTCAAGCATGTCGGTATCGGGGGCAAGGTTAATGCTGATTTCATCACCTTCTTTCCAGTAGGAAGAAATTTGCAGGATAGACGGACCGCTCAATCCGCGATGGGTGAACAGCAAGCCTTCGCGGAAGGACGTTTTCCCGTGCGATACAATCGCGTCGATCGACAGGCCGCTTAAGGCTTTGCAGCGTTCAAGAATAGCAGACTGAAATGTCAGTGGTACGAGGGCAGGGACAGTGTCATGCACGTTGATGCCGAACTGGAGCGCGATGTCGTATCCCAGACGGGTTGCGCCGATTTTCGGGATGGATAGTCCGCCCGTGGCGATAACAAGTGAATCGCAGCTTTTCGTTGTTGTTTTGCCTTTATGGGTTGTTTTGACGCTGTAGCGGTAATTGTCGAGCGGTTTGATGCTCTCAACTGTCGTCTCATTCTCATAAAGAACGCCTGCGTCGTCACATTCTTTAAGCAGCATGTCGATGATTTGCTGTGAGGAGCCGTCGCAGAATAGCTGGCCCAAATCATTCTCAGGATTTTTTTCGTGAAACGCGATGCCGTGCTTTTTAACCAGCGCAACGAAGTCATGTTGCGTGTATTGGCTCAGGGCTGATTTGCAAAAATGCGGATTGTTGGACAGGAAATGGTCGGGCCGCGTGTGCAGGTTTGTGAAATTACAACGCCCGCCGCCCGAGATACGGATTTTCTCCGCTGTCTTTTTGGCGTGATCGATGAGCCAGACCTTGCGGCCGCGCTTTCCGGCTTCAATCGCGCACATCAAGCCCGCCGCCCCCGCACCTATAATGATGACGTCGGGCTTATCCATGACGATTAGCTGGCGGCGCGCGCCGCTTTTTTACGTTCATGTGGGCAAAGGTGGAATTTACGAAGGCGCAGGCTGGTCGGTGTGACTTCCAGCAGCTCGTCGTCATTGATGTAGGCCATCATGTCTTCGAGCGACATTTTACGTGGCGGGGTCAATGTGACCGCATCGTCAGTACCGCTGGCGCGTACGTTGGTCAGCTTTTTCCCTTTCAGGACATTCACCTCAAGGTCGTTTTCACGGCTGTGTTCGCCGACGATCATGCCCTGATAAACAGGTGTCTGGTGTTCCACGAACATTACGCCGCGATCCTGCAGGTTGAAGATGGCGTAAGCGACGGCTGTGCCTTGCTCCATTGAAATCAACGTGCCTTTTGTGCGCTGGGGGATGTCGCCTTTATATGGCGCGTAGGAATGGAAGACACGGTTAAAGACGCCTGTTCCGCGTGTGTCGGTCATGAACTGAGATTGATATCCGATCAGACCGCGTGACGGGGCAAGGAATGTAATGCGCGTTTTGCCTGCACCCGAAGATCGCATATCGGTCATTTCGGCTTTACGGCGGTTCATCTTGTCGACCACGGTTGAAGAGTATTCTTCATCAACATCGATGGTGACTTCTTCGATTGGCTCCTGACGTTCGCCGTCGATTTCTTTGTACAGCACCTTTGGTCTGGATACGGTCAGTTCGAAACCCTCACGGCGCATTTGTTCGATCAGAACGCCAAGCTGCAATTCGCCGCGGCCACCGATTTCAAACGCATCCTTGTTTTCACTTTCCTTGAAGGTAATGGCGACATTCACTTCCGCTTCGGCCATCAGGCGGTCACGGATCATGGTGGATGTGACTTTCTTGCCTTCCTGTCCGGCGAACGGGGAATCGTTCACCGTGATCATGACGGCCATTGTCGGCGGGTCGATCGGTGTCGATTCAACCGGTGTGTCCAGAGCAGGGGCGCCGATTGTGTCGGCCACGGACGCTTTGGTCAGGCCGGCGATACAAATAATGTCGCCGACATTGACCTGATCAACGGGTACACGTTCCGTACCATCAAAGGTCAGCAATTTGGTCAGGCGACCGTTTTCGATCGTTGAACCGTCAAGGCCGATCGCTTTTACATTGTCGTTTACTTTGGCGGAGCCTTGAATAACGCGGCCTGTCAGGCAACGGCCAAGGAACGGGTCGGAATCGAGCAGGGTGGCCAGCATCGCGAACGGTGCGTCTTTGTCGCCCTGTGGCGCTGGGACATGCTCAAGCACAAGATCAAGTAGCGGGTGCAGGTTTTCACGAGGATCATCCAGTTCCTTTACGCACCAGCCGTCGCGGCCTGATGCATACATGATCGGGAAGTCGAGCTGCTCATCATTGGCATCCAGAGATACGAACAGGTCGAAAACTTCGTCAACGACTTCTTCGGGACGGCCGTCGGGACGGTCGACCTTGTTGATAATCACGATTGGGCGAAGGCCTTGCGCCAGCGCTTTACCCAAAACGAATTTTGTCTGCGGCATTGGGCCTTCGGCGGCATCGGTCAGCAGGATAACGCCGTCCGCCATGTGCAGAACGCGCTCCACCTCGCCACCAAAGTCAGCGTGTCCCGGTGTGTCGATAATGTTGATGCGTGTTTCGCCCCACTGAATAGATGTGGGTTTGGCCAGAATGGTGATGCCGCGTTCTTTTTCCAGGTCGCCGGAATCCATGGCGCGTTCTTCAACGGCCTGATTTTCACGGAACATACCGCTTTGCTTCATCATGGAATCGATGAGTGTGGTTTTGCCGTGGTCAACGTGGGCGATAATCGCGATATTACGTAGTTCTTTAGTCATTTTATCCGTTCTCAAAAAATAAGGTGCGTGTATGTGCGCGGCAAGTTCTACAGCGTTACTGCGCGAAAAGGAAGAAATTTATGCGTTCGGGCTTATGCCGCGACGACGTTGACGATTTTTCCGGGTACGTAAATGAACTTGCGTACCTGTTTGCCTTCGACGAATTTCTTCACGTTATGTTCGGAAAGAGCGGCTTCGCGGGCGGTTTCTTCATCGGCGTCGGGTGCCAGCGTTATCTGTGCACGGACCTTGCCGTTGACCTGTACGCCGATAGTGACTGTGTCGTCGACCAGCAGGTCTTTTTCGATTTCAGGCCATGATTCATCGGCCAATAAGGTGTCGTGACCCAATTCGCTCCAGAGTTCTTCGGCCAGATGCGGCATCATCGGGTTGAAGGCTTTGATCAGAATTTCCAATGCTTCTTTTGTCGCCCATGCACCGCCATCCAGCTTGACGAAGGCTTCGGCTTGCTGCGGGTGGATAATGGTATTCGACAATTCGCGGATGCGGGCAACGGCCTTGTTCATCGCGAAATCTTCAATATCCTTGGCGACGCCTGCGGCTGTTTTATGCGCTGTGCGGCGCAATTCCAGAACATCGTCATCGAAATGTGCAGGCTTATCCATGTCGTCGGCAGGGATGTAGTGTTTGTAGTCGACCACCATGCGGTGCAGTTTATTGACGAATTTCCATGCGCCTTCGATACCGGCTTCCGTCCATTCCAGATCACGTTCGGGCGGTGAATCGGACAGGATGAACAGGCGGGCGGCATCCGCGCCGTAGGTTTTTAAAATATCTTCGGGGTCGATAACGTTTTTCTTCGATTTCGACATTTTGATCGACGGACCGACCTTGATATTAGCCTTGTCGTTATCGCTCATGACTTCGTATTCAGCGGGTGTTACCCATTCATCGGCATCGTTTTTATAGGTCTCGTGCGTGACCATGCCTTGAGTGAATAGCCCTGAGAACGGCTCTTTAACATCCAGCCAGTCGCAATCGGCCAGCGCACGGGTGCAGAAACGCGCATAGAGCAGGTGCAGAACGGCGTGTTCGATGCCTCCGATATACTGGTCGACGGGCATCCAGTATTCTGCCTTGTCTTTATCAAATCCGCGCTCGGTGTTGTTGGGGTCTAGATAGCGCAGGAAGTACCAGTTGGATTCAAAGAATGTATCGCACGTGTCTGTTTCACGCTGGGCTTTGCCGCCACATTTCGGGCAGGTCGTATCTTTCCATGTTGGATGGCGGGCCAGCGGGTTGCCGGGTTCGTCATAATCGATGTCCATTGGCAGTTCGACGGGCAGCTGGTCTTCGGGCACGGGCACGACGCCGCAATCATCGCAGTGGACCATCGGAATCGGACAACCCCAGTAGCGCTGGCGGGATACGCCCCAGTCACGCAAACGGTATTGTGTTGTGCCGAAACCGTTGCCGGCTTCTTCGGCTTTCTGGATGACGAACGCTTTTGCGTCTTCGATTTCCTTGCTGTCCAGCCAATCGGAATTTACGGTTTTGCCCGGTCCTGTATACGGCTCTTCGTCGACAGGTTTTTCACCGCCGGAAATGACTTCCTTGATGGGCAGATCGTATTTTTTAGCAAAGTCCCAGTCACGCTGGTCATGGGCGGGCACGCCGAAAATCGCGCCTGTTCCGTAATCCATCAGGATGAAGTTGGCGATATAGATCGGGAATTCTTGGCCCGGCAGAAGCGGGTTGGTGGCTTTAAAGCCTGTATCGAAGCCGATTTTTTCGGCTTGGGCGATGGCTTCTTCGGATGTTCCGACGCTTTGGCATTCTTTCAGGAAGTCTTCAAAGCCGTCCTTGCCGCCAGCCAGCTCTTTTGAAAGCGGGTGATCGGGCGCGAGCGCCAAAAAGGACGCACCAAACAAGGTATCGGGGCGCGTGGTGAAGACTTCAATCTGTTCGTCGCGGCCTTCGATATCCCATTTGAATTGCAGGCCTTGCGATTTGCCGATCCAGTTTTCCTGCATGATTTTGACCTTTTCAGGCCAGCGGGGAAGCTCTTTTAAAGCTTCGAGCAGTTCATCGGCGTAATGGGTGATTTTCAAAAACCATTGTGAAAGCGTGCGGCGTTCCACGGGCGCGCCCGTGCGCCAGCCCTTGCCGTCAACGACCTGTTCATTGGCCAGCACGGTATTGTCAACGGGGTCCCAGTTCACAACCGATTCTTTACGGTAGGCGAGGCCTTTCTCGTAGAAATCGAGGAACATCTTTTGTTCATGCTTATAGTATGAGGCATCGCAGGTGGCGACTTCTCTGGACCAATCAATCGCCAAGCCCATGGATTTAAGCTGGCGCTTCATTTCGTCGATATTGCCGTATGTCCAGTCAGCAGGGTGGCTGCCGCGTTCCATGGCTGCGTTTTCAGCCGGAAGGCCCAGCGCGTCCCATCCCATAGGGTTCAGGACGTTAAAGCCTTTTGCTTTTTTGTAGCGTGCGACGACATCGGACAGGGTGTAGTTACGGACATGACCGACATGAATGCGCCCGGAAGGGTAGGGCAGCATGGCCAGCACGTAATATTTTTCCTTGGACTTATCTTCGGTGACCTCGAAAGATTTTTTGTCTTCCCAGATTTTCCGCCATTTGGCCTCGGATTCCTTGATGTTGTACTTCTCGTTACTCATGGGGAGATATTATTCCCCTGCCTTGGCGATGCGTAATTGACGCGCACGGGTCAGGATTGAATCTTCAAGCTGACGGCCTGTTTCAGGAGAAGGCTCGACGTCTACCCAGCTGTTGCCGCGAAGCTGTTGCTTGAATACACGCACTTCGATGCCGTCGGAACGAAGCTGGCGGCTCAAAATAAAGACATTCAGCTTGAAACGTTCGTTGCTTACACCTTCGGGGCTATACCAGTCGGTCAGGATAACCCCGCCAAATGGGTCCGCGCTTGCTAAAGGCATAAAGGACACCGTATCCAGTGACGCACGCCACAGGAAGCTGTTCACTGTGATGCTGTCGCCTTCTTCGCCGTCTTTTTTGCCAGCGTTGAAGCCGAAAATGCCGCCCTCACCGAATACACTGTCGGGCTCGTCATAAATTGCGTTGGCGTCACTGCCGCGCTGGGCGCCTGTCGGATATTTGGCTTCGGTTTTTATCAGGCTGCCATCTTCGCCGCCTGTACAGGCGATCAGGAGTGATGTTGAAGCCAAGAGCAGGGTTGTTGTTCTTAAAGAATGACGCATGTGTTCACCTTCTTATTGTTCCAGTTTGTTGTACGTAGCACGGCTTTCTCCCCTTCTCAAGAGATAACGCGCGCGCGTGGGCAACTGTTCCTACCCGTTTGTTTCGCTCTGAGAGCCAAAAATAGGCACTGTTGCATTTTTGCAACGCCTGTAACTTTTTTTTTGGATTAAGGGGCTTGCGTTTGAATCGGCACCTGTTTTGAGGCTTAGTAAGTATTGTCCATAGTACATGGGCATCTATTCGGTTTAATAACTAAACCAAATGTTCAACAAATTATCATCTGTTTAAAAATTGGAGGAATGATAATGAAAAAATTACTTCTTAGCACAGCTGCTGTTGCTGGTTTGGCCATGGTTGCCACACCTGCAGCTGCTCAAGTTCAACTTGAGCTCGGTGGTTACTTCAAAGGCTATGGTGCATTCGTAGATCAAGACGAAGCAACAGGCTCAGAAACTAACGACTTTGACATCATCCGTAACACAGAAGTTCACTTCGGTGGCGAAACAACATTGGACAACGGTCTGACAGTTGGTGCGCACATTGAAGCTGCTGTGGACCAGGGTGTTAACAACGAAGGTTCAACAAACGACTCTTTCTCTGTTGACGAATCATACGTATACTTCAGCGGTGGCTGGGGTCGTGTGAACTTCGGTGCTGAAGATGGCGCATCTTACCTGTTGCAGGTTGCTGCTCCTTCTGCTGACAGCAACATCGACGGTATCCGTCAGTTCGTTAACCCTGTTAATTACACATCACTTCTTGGCGCTGGTAACGTTCCAGGTGGCTTGCCCATTACTTCCGGTAACGTTGGTGGTATCGACTATGATGCTGACGCTTCCGGTAAGTCTGACAAGTTCACATACCTGTCACCTATCATGAACGGTTTCCAGGCTGGTGCATCTTTCTCACCAGACACAGACGGTGCCACAGAAAATGGTATTGGTTTGGATGATCAAGATGATACAATCGGTGCGACATACGAACTTGCTGTTCGTTACGAAGGTCAGTTCAACAATGTTGGCGTGATCACAGGTGCCGGTTACTCTCATGGTGATCAGGAAGATGATACAAACGGCACAGGTCTTACTGACGACCGTGAAGTGTGGAACGTTGGTCTTGACTTAGACTTCGGCCCATTCGGCGTTGGTGCTATCTACCGTGAAGACAATGGCGCACAGGACGCAGCCGGCTTCGACGATGAAGAAACAATCGTTGTTGGTGCTGACTACACAACAGGCCCATTCAAAATTGGTGCTTCTTGGTACGAGCAAGACAACACATTCGCTATTGAAGATCTGGACACAACCCGTTACTCCGGTGGTGTTACATACACATACGGTCCTGGTATGACGTTCCGCGGTTCTGTCGGCTACATCGAGCATGAAGCAACAGGGATTAACCCAAATGGTGGCGACGAAGTTGACGCTACATACGTAACATTGGGTACACAAATCAACTTCTAATCAGTTGATTTAACCCTAAAGAATTTGATGAGAGCCTTCCGTTTGGGAGGCTCTTTTCTTTTGCGCGTGAACGTTTACACTTAATCATATGTCTGTTGCTGAAAATCTTGACCATATTCATACCGATATTCGTACCGCTGCCGAGGATGCGCAACGCGACGCGGATGACGTTACGCTTGTCGCCGTTAGTAAAAAGCAGCCGCCCGAGCGCATAGAAGAGGCGCTGGAAGCGGGGCATAAGGTTTTCGGGGAAAACCGTGTGCAGGAAGCGTATGAACATTGGGAAGCACTTAAAAAGACACATGATGATCTTGTTTTGCATCTGATTGGTCCGTTGCAGAGTAATAAGGCCGCAGACGCGGTTGCTCTTTTTGATGTCATCGAAACCATTGACCGTGAAAAAATCGCCAAAACCGTCGCCAAGGAAATGGCCAAGCAGGGGCGTGATTTGCCGTGCTTTATTCAGGTCAATACAGGTGAGGAAGAGCAAAAATCCGGCGTTGTGCCCGCACGTTTAAAAGAATTCTATGATTATTGCTATTATGAATGCGGTTTGAAAATTATAGGTTTGATGTGTATTCCGCCGATCGACGAACCGCCCGCCCTGCATTTTTCCTTGTTGAAAAAGTATGCCGAGCAGCTCGGGCTTTCAAAGCTGAGTATGGGGATGAGTGCGGATTACGAGGCGGCGATCAAGTTGGGGGCGACACATATTCGTGTCGGTACAGGCATATTCGGTGAGCGCGAATAGTTACAGGCTTTGCTTTTGAGGGCTTAGAAGCAATTCGGTAATCGGTTCTCTGTGGCTGTTTGTTTGCGCTAACTCAGGATATTGCGTTCTTTCCGTCGCGGATTTATGCGCTTTTTCACTACTATATGATTGTGTTCTTGGTTGTTCGGGGGCGGTATAGGCCAGGAGGCTGGCCGGCAATTCTTCCGCAGCAGCGGGTTTTGCATGTGTAGCTGTTCGACCGCTAAAAGCCATTGAGACCGCGTGTTCGCCAATATCCTTGCCGGTTTCTTCTTTGATCGCGACATTGATTACACCCCCTGCAGCCCCGATGGGTCCGCCGTAGATCGCGCCACCTACGATTTGTCCTATGGGGCGGATCTGATCGCCCGTGATGCCACGATAGGCGTAATTCACGACCGGAATGTGATGCAGCGGGTTGGCAATGTCTATGAGATCACCGAAGCCGAAAGGTTTGTCGTTGATTGACGCTTCCGACTCAACGGGGTTATAGGCAAGCGCGGCGTCCGTAATTGTCTGGTCTTCACCGTTCAGCGCACCGTTTAAGGCGGTTTCAAACCCTCTGGCGGTATCTTTGATCGTGTCGGCGCGTTCGGTTTTCCAAACGGGAACCTTGCCGCCCATGCGTTCGTTCTCGACCATATGTAGGACTTTTCGGTAACGAACGGGCTGCGCGACAGAATCTTCCGGCGGTTTTGCGGTTTGGGCCGCTGCCGGGTTCTGTAATGCGCTGTATAGTCCGTCCATTCTCATGTGTGAGTGCCTCCAAATCTATGTTCTGCTTGAAAAACGTTGCAAAGAACGTGCCATATGCGGTTTGTGAAATTGCTAGAAAATAGAAACGGTTAGCGATACTGTTGAAGCGTAGCGCCGCTTTAAATCACTCAGGAACTGAAGAATTTGCCGACTAAAGACACCACAGAGATCGAATTTACAGTGTGCGATACGGATGCGGAGACCTTGCAGAGCGTGCAAAATCTGTCAGGGCAGGTTGCGGATATCGTGCCCGCCGAGCGGTTAGAATTCGTCACAAGGGCAGAAGGTAACTCAACGCAGGCCCTGTTGATCGCCATACGTACACCCGCAAAAGATGAGCATACAATAGAGATTGCCAAACCGTTTAGGGTCGGCCGCGTTCTGGATGTGATTTTATCGAATTACAAAATGCATGCAGGCGGCGGTGATGCCGAGATCTCTATCGGCGGCTGGTTGCTGGATACGGCATATAACACCTTGCTCAGCCCCGATGGTGAGGTCGTAAAGCTGACGGAAAAGGAAACCGCCATTTTGCGCTATCTGAATGGCCAGCAAGACGATGTAACCAAAGACGAGTTGTTACAAGCCGTGTGGGAATATGCGGAGGATGTGGAGACACATACACTGGAGACGCACATTTACCGCTTACGGCAAAAAATAGAAGATGACCCCGCCAATCCGCAGATCGTGGTCACGACTGAAAAAGGGTATAGGCTTAAAGTGTAGCTTTTGCGCGGTCGACGGCGTTTTTCAAGCTTTCAAGGAAGCTGGCTGCGCGTTCTATCTGCAAGGTTTCAACACGTGCTTGCTTGAGCACTTCCAGATCATCGATCAATGCATTGATTGCCCGTACGTCTTCGGCGCTCAGGTCCAGAGACGGTCCTTGCGCGGCATCGGTCGTTTCAATCAGCACCTCTTCGTGTCTGTGGGAGTGCGCCATGGATTGGTAAGCGCTGGCTGCCTGTGCAGCGGCTGAATTGGTGGCCGTACTTTGCGGGATAGGCTCGGAAACCTGCGGTGTTGTATACTCTTCGACCAAAGGTTGTTCGTTGGTGTCTTGCGGGGTTTCTGCTGACTGCTCGCGTACGAAATTCTTCAAGAATACGCTCAGAGCTTCAACAGAGACATGCGCGAAGTCTTCACCGAATTCCTCGGTTGCGTCCTGCTGCTTTTCCTGCGAAGGACGTTCAAATTCGGGATCATGCCGTTGAATTGCCTGCCGTGTGTCTGTCTGTTCGGCTTGGCGTGGCTCCCGTGTAAAAATGTTTCCAATCGAATATAACATGGCTTCCAGCCTCAAAAATTCTAAGTTCACTATAGCAAATTTGCAGGATTCATGCCAGATTTGGGCGAATATCGCAACAAAGATGTATGTAACCAATGACGAGCGACGAAAACAGTTCCGACGAAGATGAGGCCGACGCTCTTTGGGCTGAAATCACGAAAGATATCAAAGAGATAGATAAAGGGCTCTCTTTGGGTGAAGAGCGTGAAAATGCGCCTGAAAAGGCACGTACACCGCCGAAATCACCACAAACACGTCCCCGTGAAGGTGCGGATGTACCACCAAGAACGGCCAAAACGGCCAAATACGAGCCTGAAACGGGCAATGGAGGGCTTGATCGTAATACGGCTGAACGCTTGCGTAGAGGGCAGTTGCCGATTGAGGCGCGGTTGGATTTGCATGGTATGACACGGCAGATGGCCGAACCGGCGCTCGCACAATTCCTGCATGCACAGTATGTCGCCGGTAAACGCTGCATATTGGTGATTACGGGCAAAGGACCCGGAAAAGACGGTGTCAGAGACCCGCTGAATGAAGGTCACGGCGTTTTGCGGCAATCAGTACCGCAATGGCTTTCCGAGCCGCCCAACCGCTCAATCGTGTTGAGGTCCGCGCCCGCAAAAGCAAAGCACGGTGGAGCAGGTGCGCTGTACGTGTTGCTGCGTCGTAAACGGTAGGCGGGTTTTTCTGGTGTAAACGGGTGTTTTGCTCTACAAGACTCTTTATTCATAACCCCAGTATCTGCGTATGCGAGTAGTCAATGTTCCCATAGCCGAGGCCGTTTTGTTTGTGCCTCCCGACGGTGTAGACCGCGATCCCGACCTTTCCAATGATGCGGATAGAGCCGCGATGCGTAAAATACGCGCGCAGGACTATATTCAGGCGCGTGACGGGCGCAATAAGCCCGACTGGATGCAAAGTGGTTCCCACCGTCTGTATTGCCCGTGTTGCGTCGATAAGGGCCATTTATCGCGCCATATGGGTGTACGGTCTCATGACCGTCCCTATATCAATTTCCGCGGTCAAACAGAGCCGATGCACCGGCCCGCCAGTTTCGTGAAACGGCATGACGGGCTGGACCATCTGGATGATTGCGAATTTGCCAACCGCTATGACCGTTTTGACCCCAAGGCGCGCGTATCCGGTGATGAGATCGACGAGCGGCGACGATTGCTGGATAAGCAGTTACATACGATTTCCATTCCGACGGGGGATATCATCACCATGCCGCCGCGCAGGATTGTGGGCTATAAGCGGGATACGGAGGAGTTCGGGCCCGTTGATGAGGGTGTTGTTGACCCGCGTTCGGCGCGATCGCCCGCTAAAGCTCCGCCTTTGAATTCTATTGATGCGGTGGCGGCGTTTATCATCAAACATCGTCATGATCCCGATATGTGGAACCAGAAGCTTCTCGGCACGCCTGACGGGCCGCATAGCCTGAACGACATATTTCTTAACTCCAATAAAAGCGTGCTTTTGCGTTGTCAGGAACGGTTGCAGCAAGGTGATGCGTACGTACAGATTATTGCATCGCTTACACCGAACCGCATCGCGAAATACCGCGAGGGCCGCGCTTTCCCGAGTCAGCCGACAGGCAAGTTGGCTGTGCTGTTTTCGGCACAAAATGAAGAGGCTATGGAGCATATGAAGACCCTGTTTAGTCCGAAAGGGCGCGGTAGCGGTCAGAAAGTGCTCGCATACGGGTTGGCGGGTATGCGCGAGGACGGTCGTCCGGAGATTAAAATCTTCCGTCCCGAGCAAATTACGTCCTGGCAGGAGCCAAGCCCGCAAATACCGTTGTTTTGAGCAACATTGTCCAACGGCTAATAATTTGACATAATTATAAAAAATAGGTACATTTTTAGCCTCAATAACCATGGTTTGAACGAGTAATGGCTGGACCTCAAGACGACGACAATATCGGGCGTTTTAACGCTGAATCGTACGCAGAGCAGAATCGCAACAGTTCGCTCAAGTTTCCGCGCGTGCCGGTATTGAACGCGGACGGTCATCCGACAGGTCAAACCATTTCCCCCGCAGAGTACGACGAGGACACACATAAGGACCATATCGGTTGCCCTTGTTGTCTGGCGAAGTTGATTGCGGCCGGTTCCAAAACCGAAGAGGACGGCTCATACAAGATTCAGGGCACGTTTGACGGCCAACGCTATTTCCGCAGTCAACAGCTCAAAGACCATGAAGAGGCTTGTCCGTTCGGGCATGAGGATGCGGGTGTACGTTCCCGTGCTTTCAAAATGCTGGAGTTTTTGAACACGGATGGGCGCAAGCGTCTGAACTGGAATTTCAAAAACAACCGTGATCCACGATATTCCGAGCATCATGAGGATGTTGCGTTGAAACGCTATAACGAGACGCCCGCGCAGATGCGTGCACGCTTAAGCAATATCGAAGCGATCGATCCGAAAAGCTATGACGCGACCTGTTCAGTCAAAACGGCACGGGAAGTGTCGGGCATGGTTGCGATGATCCGTACAATGGATGATCCGGCAGCTGTGTATGACAGCATTGATGTCATTTCCGAAGGTAAGGCCGTGCCTTTATCCGAAATGATTGCGGGTGAAGACTGGGTCGGTCTGGGGGCATCGACACAGATGCGTGAAGAGTTGGGCTTGAGTATGCCGAGCGTGATTACCGCCGATACGAAAGATGCGGAAGTTATTACCGATTTTGCAGGTCATACATTCATCGTGCCCCCAATGATGCGCGGCGGTGATGATGCGAACGGGGACATACAGGCTTATAAATTATTAATCGATACCACCGACCCGAAAGCGGCCGAAGCGTTGATGCGTGGTGATAAGGTCGCGATACAAGGTTATGCTGACTTGAATGCGCCAATGACATCAAGGCCCGAGTTTTTTGAACTAACGGGCATTCAGCCGGAGTCGGATACTATGAAATATATGGTCGTTCATGTGCGTAATGCGGATCATGTGTCACCGATTACGCAGGATTTCGAAACCGAAATGGAGCGCAAGCCCGCATACAGGGACGAGTATCTGCAATCTATTAATCCCGAGCCCGAAGAGCCGGAAAACGGATGGGATTGGGGTAATGATGATATCTAGAGGATGAATTTGCTCAAATCTGCGGATTTGACCAGTTCCTCAACATGTTCCTTCACGTAATCGGCCGTAATGGTGACGGTTTCACCGCCACGGTCGGATGCGCTAAAGCTAATCTCTTCCAGCAACTTTTCCATCACAGTATGCAGGCGGCGCGCACCGATATTTTCGACTTGTTCGTTGACCTCGAATGACAATTTTGAAATTTCATCAATCGCGTCGTCTTCGAAGATCAGCTCGACTTTTTCCGTACCGATCAGGGCAGTGTATTGCTTGATCAGGCTGGCTTCGGTTTCTTTCAGGATCTTTTTGAAGTCCTCAACCGTCAGCGCACGAAGTTCAACACGGATCGGCAAGCGGCCTTGTAGTTCGGCGAGAAGATCAGATGGCTTCGCGTAATGGAAGGCGCCGCTGGCGATAAACAGAATGTGGTCGGTTTTGACGGGGCCGTGCTTTGTGGTCACGGTTGTGCCCTCGATCATCGGCAGCAGGTCACGTTGTACGCCTTCGCGGGAGACATCGCCGCCACGTACATCCTGACGGGCTGCGATTTTATCTAGCTCGTCAAGGAAGACGATGCCGTTTTGCTCAACGAGATGGATGGCGTCTTCGACGACTTTTTCTTCATCTAGAAGCTTGTCGGCTTCGTCGCGCATGAGAATGTCGTAGCTTTCATCAACGCGCATCTTCTTCTTTTTCGTGCGGTCGCCGAAAGCTTTGCCGAACAGATCGTTCATGTTGATCATGCTCATTGATGTGCCGGGCATACCCGGAATGTCCATCATGCCGCCCATCGGGTTCGAGTTGTCGACTACATCGACTTCGATTTCACGATCGTTTAACTCGCCGGCGCGCAGTTTTTCGCGGAAATTTTTGCGTGTACCGTCGCCTGCTGTCTCACCGACAAGCGCATCGAAATCAACCTCGACTCCGTCAAACTGGACTGTGGCGGAATTTCGACTGTCCACCATCATCTGTCGCTCGATCGTAAGGCCTGCGCAGTCTCGGGGCACAAGAAACAACGAGATGCCGTTCTCGTCTCGAACACCGCCTGAACTTCTGGCGGACACCAGTATCAGATCAGCCACATGGCCGTCTGCAACAAAGGACTTGCCGCCGGAAATCCTGAAACCCCGGTCGCTAGCCTGTGCTGAGGTGGTCACCAACCCCGGTGAGTGGCTGCGGTCTTCGTCTACCGCCACGGCCACATTCGTCGTGCCATCTGCTATTTTTG
>JAESRE010000015.1 GCA_016764775.1 Alphaproteobacteria bacterium | reverse complement strand
GCTGGGCCGCGCAGCAAGCCGGTAAAGCCCATGCCCATGCGTTGGCGTTGTTCGATACCGATGATGATTTGCCGTTATCCAAGCATTTCCTGTTACTGGCTATATGTTCCTTCATCACGATCTTTATTGTATGGGCTAATGTAGCCAAGCTGGATGAGGTTACACGCGGTGAGGGCAAGGTTGTGCCATCCAGTGACGTACAGGCGCTGCAAAGCCTCGATGCCGGAATTGTAGAAGAGATTATGGCGCGCGAAGGCGATATCGTGGAGGCGGGGCAACCCCTGATGCGCTTGAATGCGATCGAAGCCACATCCGATCTGGGTGCGAACGAGGTTCGTTATCTTGGCTTGTTGGCGTCGATTACCCGTTTATCCGCCGAAGCCGAGGGTAAAGCCACCGTCGAGTTTCCCGAAGAAGTAATGAAAGGCGCGCCGCAAAGCGTGACCGAGGAACTGAACGCGTTCCGTGCAAACAGACAATCTTTGCAAACACAGGTGAACGTTCTGGAGCAGCAGCTGAGCCAGCGTGAAGCAGAGTTGCGCGAGATGAATACGCGTATTGCCGATACGCGCGGGGTGATCGCCTTGCAGCGTGAGGAAATGAACATGGTGCGGCCATTGGTTGAGCGTGGTTCGGCCCCGCAGATGGAATTGCTCCAGCTCGAACGTGTAATCAAGGAAAAGACAGCCGAGCTGAACAGTTATTCCTCAAATGTGCCGCGTATTCGGTCTGCTATCGAAGAAGCCCGCGCCCGTATTGATGAGGTTAAACAAACCGCACAAGCGCAAGCACAGGCGGAGCTTTCCGCAAAGTTGATCGAGATTAACGAGATCAAGGAACGTCTGGCCGCATTGCAAGAACGTAAAGGACGTACGGTTTTAAAATCACCGGTGAACGGCACGATTCAGGAGATTACCACCAATACGATCGGCGGGGTTGTTCGTCCGGGCGAAGACATCATCAAGATTGTTCCGAAAGACGACCAGTTGATTATCGAGGCGAAGGTCCGTCCATCCGACCGTGCGTTCATTTTCCCCGGGCAGGATGCGATTATCAAGCTGACGGCTTATGATTTCTCGATCTATGGCGGGCTGGAAGGCAAGCTTGTCGATATTTCCGCCGATACGTTCGAAGAAGAGGACGGAAGCAGTTATTACCGCGTGAAATTGCGTACCGAGAAGACCGAATTGGTACGTAATGGTGAAGTCTTGCCGATCACGACAGGTATGGTGGCTTCGGTCGATATTCTGACCGGCGAGAAGACTGTGATGCAATATCTGCTCAAACCGTTCATCAAAACGCTTGATAACGCCATGAACGAGCGCTAGTTTCCTTAAGTTATGGGACAAACAGCGACAAACGACATCCAGATTACTCTTCCCGATGGTGCCAGCCGTGAATATGCGGCTGGTGTAACGGGATTTGAAATCGCCGAGAGTATTTCCAAATCACTAGCCAAAGCCGCGCTGGCTATCCGTGTTAACGGAGAGCTGAGCGATCTGTCATTGCCGATAACGGGTGATGCTTCAGTGGCCATTGTGACGCGTAAGGACGAGGATGCATTGGAGCTGATCCGTCACGATGCCGCGCACGTGTTGGCCGAGGCGGTGCAGAACCTGTTCCCCGGGACACAGGTTACCATCGGGCCGACAATCGAAAACGGTTTCTATTACGACTTTGCGCGTAATGAGCCGTTCTCTACCGAAGATTTTGAAGCGATCGAAAAAGAGATGCGCAAAATCGTCGAACGCGGCGCAGCGTTCGAGCGCGAGGTCTGGGATCGTGATGAAGCGATTAAATATTTCAAGGATAAGGGCGAGGCGTACAAGGCCGAGTTGATCGAAGACTTACCTGAAACGGAAGAGATCAAGATTTACCGTCAGGGTGAATGGCTTGACCTGTGTCGCGGGCCGCATATGCCGTCTGTCAAACAGGTCGGTACAGCGTTTAAATTGCTGAAAGTTGCGGGTGCGTATTGGCGCGGTGACAGTGACAAGGCCATGTTGACCCGTATTTACGGCACAGCTTGGCGCGATGATAAAGAGTTGAAAGCGTACTTGCACCAGTTGGAGGAAGCCGAGAAACGTGACCACCGCAAACTGGGACAAGAAATGGATTTGTTCCATTTCCAGCAGGAAGCGCAAGGCTCCGTATTCTGGCACCCGAAAGGTTTCACCATCTATAACCAGATGGAAGGTTATATACGCCGTCGTCTGCAGGATGCAGGGTATAAAGAGATCAAGACACCGCAGCTGATTGATAACAAGCTGTGGGAAAAGTCCGGTCACTGGGGTAAATACCGCGAAAACATGTTTGTGGTGCCCGATGAAGTGCCGAACACGGAAGAAGATGGGCCTGTTGTTTCTGACAAGGCATTCGAGAAGTTGATGGCGTTGAAGCCAATGAACTGCCCCGCACACGTGCAGGTGTTCAACCAAGGTATTAAATCCTATCGTGATTTGCCGCTGCGTTTGGCGGAATTTGGTTGCTGTCACCGTAACGAAGCACACGGCGCCTTGCATGGTTTGATGCGTGTACGCCAATTTACACAGGATGATGCGCATATCTTCTGCCGTGAGGACCAGATCACCGAAGAAGCTGTTGCGTTCTGTGAATTGCTGCAAAATGTCTATCGCGACTTGGGTTTTGAAGACGTGGCTGTTGCGCTCTCGCTTCGCCCTGAAATGCGTGTCGGTTCCGACGAGTTGTGGGACAAGGCCGAAGAAGGCTTGCGCGAAGCTCTGCAGCAGACAGGTTTGGAATTCCGCGAGGATCCGGGTGAAGGCGCGTTCTATGGCCCGAAAATCGATTACCAGATCCGTGATGCGATCGGACGTACATGGCAATGCGGTACATTGCAGCTTGATTTCAACCTGCCCGAGCGTCTGGATGCGAACTATATCGGCCAAGACGGCGAAAAACACCGCCCTGTCATGCTTCACCGTGCGATTCTCGGCTCTTTGGAGCGTTTTATCGGCGTGATGATCGAAAACTATGCAGGCAAGCTGCCGTTATGGTTGGCGCCGACACAGTGTGTCGTGGCCACAATTACCGAAACCGCTGACGGCTATGCCGAAGAAGTTTATGAAGCTTTGAAAGAAGCGGGTATCCGTGTCGAGTTGGATACGCGGAACGAGAAGATCAACTACAAGGTGCGTGAGCATTCGGTCGGGAAGGTTCCGGCATTGTTTGTTGTCGGTGAGCGTGAAGCGCAGGAGGGCTCTGTAGCCATCCGCCGTTTAGGCTCTAAAAAGCAGCATGTTGAAAAGCTCGAGCGAGCAATTGAAGAACTGGCTGCCGAAGCCAAGCCTCCATTCTAGCCATGAACAAATACGTACAGCCTGCGCTCTGGATCATTGCTTACCAAGCGATTTCCTACGGTATTGGCGTGGTTACCCGCGAGAATATGGGGTGGTACGACAGCCTCGAAAAATCGTCGCTTAACCCACCCGATATTGCCTTTCCGATTGTCTGGACCATTCTGTATGTATTACTGGCGCTGGCGGGCTGGAAAATGTGGCAGGTTCGCAAAACCGCGCCTATAGCTTTCGCAGCTTATTGGGTGCAGATGCTGTTAAATTGGGGCTGGAGCTTTGTATTTTTCGCTGCGCATCTGGTTTTGGCGGGCTTTATCTGGATCGTTATCTTTGACGTCGCCATGTTGGCCTTTATTGTGCTCGCATGGAAAGCCAACCTTAAACTCCCCGCTTTGCTGGTTTTACCCACCTTGTTATGGGGCAGCTTCGCGGGCTATTTGAATTACTCAATCTGGGTTCTAAATTAAAAGCATATGAGCACACTGCAACACATCGATCCTGAATGCGAAAATCAAGATGCGGATAGCATCGAGACCGTTATTCTGCCGCGTACGGGGGATATCGGGAATTTCGAAGTGCATCGTGCTCTGCCGAGTCGCGACCGTCAGATGATCGGACCGTTTATTTTCTGGGACCAGATGGGGCCGGGCGAATTTTTGACAGGACAGGGCGTGGATGTACGCCCGCATCCGCATATCGGGCTGTCGACCGTGACATATTTGTTTTCAGGCACGCTGGACCATAAAGATTCTTTGGGCTCTGACATACGTATTAAGGCCGGTGATGTGAATTTGATGACTGCAGGGCAGGGTATTACCCATTCAGAGCGCACAGGGCAGGATATACGCCAAACGCCGTCGGATATGTTCGGTATTCAGTCCTGGTTGGCCTTACCGCAGAAATATGAGGAAACAACGCCCAATTTTGCCCATACAGACAAGTCCGCGATGCCCGAGCTTGAATATGAAGGTGTGAAGGCGCGGGTGATTATGGGCACATTGTGGGGCCAAACATCGCCTATACAAAGTTTTTGCGACACGCTGTATCTGGATCTGCAGCTGGAGCAGGGCGGAATTTTTGAAGTGCCTGATGATACGGAAGAGCGTGCGTTATACCCGATGGGCGGTGCTATTGAGGTCAACGGCACACGGTATGAGCCTATGCAGATGCTTGTTTTGCGCCCGCGTGACAAAATCGTGGTCAAAGCCTGTGATGCCCCCGTACGCATGATGGTGCTTGGTGGTGAGGCCGCGGACGGCCCGCGTCATATCTGGTGGAATTTCGTGCATTCCAGCAAGGATCGCATCGAGCAAGCGAAGGATGACTGGCGTGCAGGACGTTTTGAGCCGGTGCAAAATGATGAAGAATTTATTCCTCTGCCCGAGTCGTGATGCGCAATTTTCTTGCTAAGCCGCGTGTTTGCACCTTTTAAGGCTTTATCAAGACTTTACTTGGTAAAGTATTTATGCATTGATCTAATCATCCAAACAACATGAAGGAGAGTTTGAAATCGCAAGACCTATGAATAACCGCCCGCCCAGAAAAGATGATGGTGTCCGCATCAATCATGACATTAAAGCCGACGAAGTCCGCCTTGTGGACGAGGACGGCGAAATGCAAGGCGTTATGTCTGTTGCCAAAGCTGTTGCGCTAGCAGAAGAAGCCGGTCTCGATCTCGTCGAAGTTTCTCCGAACGCAAGCCCACCGGTTTGTAAAATCCTCGATTACGGCAAGTACAAATACGAACAGCAGAAAAAAGCTGCTGAAGCCCGTAAAAAACAGAAAACAGTCGATGTTAAGGAAGTGAAGATTCGCCCGGGTATCGAAGAGCATGATTACCAGGTGAAGATGCGTAACGCGCGTAAATTCCTGAGCAATGGCGATAAGGTCAAAGTGACCATGCGTTTCCGTGGTCGTGAAATGGCCCACCAGGACATCGGTATGGATCTGCTCAAACGCATGATCGAAGAATTAGACGATGTCGGTAAGGTGGATCTGGCGCCGAAAATGGAAGGCCGACAGATCATCATGGTTCTATCCGCTGATAGTCAGAAATAAAAAAAGAGGCCGTTTAAGGCCTCTTTTTAAGTTCAAGAGTCTTAATTTTAAACCTGACCTGCAATCCAGTCCTGCAGTTGTGATTTGGGCATGCCGCCGACGCGTGTGTCGACAACCTGTCCGTCCTTGAAAATCATCAATGTCGGGACGCCGCGTACACCGTATTTTGTCGGGGCTTCGGGCGCTTCATCGATATTGACTTTGACGACTTTCACGCTGTCTTTAAGCTCGTTGGCAAGCTCATCAACAACCGGGGAAAGCTGCTTACAAGGGCCGCACCACTCCGCCCAGAAATCGACAACAACGGGTTTATCAGCGTTCAATACTTCGGATTCAAAATCTGTATCATTTACGGCTACACTAGACATGGCTTTCCTTTCAAAACAGTTACTCAATTTAACTATAGGCTAACAGCTTCGATGATCAAGAGGTATCCACCTGCATCAGGCGGGGGCCGTCGGTCCACAGCAAATACGCCCTTACGGGTTTTGCGGGGTAAATTTGTTTTAAAACAGCCGCATAGGTGTGCATTTGCTGCGTGTAAATTGCGGGAATATCCGCCTCATCCTGTGGTGGGGGGCGGTTGGTTTTATAATCCACGATCAGAATTTTATCATTCTTGATCAGCAGGCGGTCGATCTGGCCGCTGACTTGCTGTTTTTGACCGTTCTGATTCTCTATCAGGCCGGTAATCGGGACTTCGGCTTGCGAATCGGGGCCGAACAGGGCCGAAAATTCGGGATTACGCAGGATATCGAGCGTTTCCTTGGTGATATCGGCATGAATGTCGTCTGAAAGTGCCGTACCGAAGCGTTGCAGGAAGGTTTTAGCCGCTTGTTCACGCTGGCTGTCTTCGATATCGGGCAAAATTTGTAACAGTTTATGCGTCAGGTTTCCGCGCAAGAAGCGGTGATTATCGCTGCTTTCTAACGGGGACAGGGCAGAATCGTCGATATGGGAGGGGCGCAGGATGCTGTGTGTTTGCGCTTCGTCCTTGATGCGTTGATGTGCCCAGACGGGCAGAGAGGTGGTCTCTGGGTTTTCTTTTTCGCTTTTTTTCGCGGTTTTATCGGGATTATTGGTTTGCGGATGGGCCAGAATAAGCCGCCCGTCTTCTGTCTCTTCATGTCCCTCGTGACGCGTAATGCCGTTTTGAATAAGAGAATACCAACAATTATCAGGCGCTGTACCGTCCTTGCTTCGGCCGCTCAGGGCGCCGCCAACATACAGGCGGTCTTCGGCGCGTGTCATAGCAACATACAGCAAGCGGCGGTATTCCTGTTCCAGTCTGTGATCCAGATGGGCCATCCCGTCACGATAGGTGGTGCAATCCATATCTTTTCGCGGTGACCATAGCGGTAAGCCAAGGCCGCTCTGATCCGGCCAGAGAAGACGCTTTTCGGCACGGGAAGGTGCGCTGGCGACACCACCCGTGGTATCGGGCAGTATAACGATCGGTGCTTGCAGGCCTTTGGAGCCGTGCACGGTCATAATACGCACTACGTCGCCTTCTTCTTCATGGTCGCGTTTGATCTCGGTTGTCTGGTTACGTAAGGCATGAAGAAATTTGAGCAGGCTCGGTGTTTCGATACGCTCGTAATTCTGTGATTGCGTCAGAAACTCGTTGATCGGGTCAATGACATCATTTCCTAATCGAGCCTTGAGGGCCTGTAAGCCGCTGGCCTCATGCGCGGGGCAGGGGGTGTGCAAAAGGTGCATAATAAACTCAAATGGCGTCATTGAACCGGCTAAATGAACCAGCGAGGACAGGTAGTCCTTTATCGTTTCATGCGTTGATTTATGCAGGGCTGACCAGACGGAGATTTCGCCGCGCCCATTACACAACGTGAATAACGCATCCTCATTCATACCGATAAACGGCGATTTCAGTACGGTTGCGAGCGTCAGGTCATCATGAGGCTGGATGGCCATTTGCGCGATGGCGATCAAATCCTCGATCACCAGTTCGGTGTTGAGCACCATGCGGTCCAGACCGCTGACGGGGATGCCGTTATCTTTCAGGGCACGCGCGATATGGTGGACGAGTGCGGACCGTGTACGGACCAAAATCATGATATCGCCGGCTTTGATGGTGCGGTCATGCGATTCCAGCTTTTCAGCATTTATCCATTGCTTGGCTTGCGCGGCGATGTGCTGGGCCAGCTTGGTCTGTGCGCTTAAGGATTCTTGGGCATCGTTAATGACAGACCATAGCGGCAGTTCGTCTTTTTCGTCACTTTCGAAAAGCGGCCAGAGTTCAACGTGACCCGCCTGACCCCGCCGGAATGCGGAGTGTTTGAGAGGCTTATCTTCGAGCCCGTCTCTGGCTTCGTCTGACTCGAAAACGGCATTCACACATTCCAGAATACTGCGCACGGAGCGGAAGGAAATGTCCATCGGGACGTCGTCCCACTGCATGTCGGCCTGTAATGTCTTGGCTTCGAAGCTTTTCATCATCCTGTCGAATTCGTCCGGCGATGCTCTTTGGAAACTATAGATAGACTGCTTCTTATCGCCAACTGTAAATACGCTTCGATTAGTATCGTTATTAGCTGAATTCTCGTAAAATTCCGTACATAACGCTTCGACAATCTGCCATTGTTCGGGGTTGGTGTCCTGTGCCTCGTCGATCAGGATATGGTCCAGTCCCTGATCCAGTTTGTAATGCACCCAGCTACTCGCTTGCTCGATATTAATCTCCATCGTCTCGCCTTTGAGCAAAGCAAGGGTACGCAGAATGAGGTCATCAAAATCGAGTGCGTTTTGCGCGGCTTTTAACTCTTCGTAGCGGGATAATATGTTCTGACCGAGGGTTAAAACGTCCCGTGTGAGGGCTGCGTTTTCGATGGCATTGAGGGTGTCGAGAATCTGCAAAACCCGCTCGGCTTCACGGTCCAGCACGTCCAATGCATCAGGTGCGGCTTCTGTAACGGCTTTTGTCGCAAGTTTGGCACGTTTCTCGTTCTTTTGAGTCAGGAATGCGCCCTTATATGCATGGAATGTCTTGATGCGCTCTTCGGTAGGGACGCTGAGCCAGCTTGCAATAAGCTCGCCGTTTGGCGCGTCGGTTTTGGCGGACCCGATATCGATTAAGGCTCTGGCAGCGGACAGAAGCCCGTCTTTGTCAAAGGCGGGCTCATCACACTGGCCTGCCAGATACTCTGTCGTGCTTTGGTCAGGCTGGATGTTGAGCATCGCACATATAGCGGTGTATATGCCCTCAACGCCGAAATGGCGCTTCAGAACTTTTTCGAACTGTCCGCGTTCGCGGATGATGTCTTTGATAATGCTGGTAAATTGTTCTTCGTTGATTGTGGCTGCGACATGATCCAGTGCTTTTTGTGTGGAGCTTGTCGGTACATCGCTCGTTTGCAGGCCACTTTGAATAGCCCGTGTCAGCAAGGTTTGGGCCTGCATGTCTTCCAATACCGTGAAGTTCGGGCTGATCCCTGCCTCCAGCGGGAAGCGGCCAAGCACAGATTGGCAAAAAGAGTGGATGGTCATGATTTTCAGGCCGCCCGGCACATCGACGACATCGGCGAATAGTTTTCGTGCCGCGCGCATATCGTCGGTTTTGATCTCGCGGTCGAGTAATTTCTGTAAGGTCTCGCTGAGTGAGGCGTCTTCCATGACGGCCCATTCGGCCAGTGTTTTTGAAATCCGCAGAGCCATTTCCCCTGCGCCCGCTTTTGTGAAGGTCAGGCAGAGAATTTTATGGGCCTTGCAGCCCGGTTCACCTGATGCGCGGGGTAAAAGCAGCCTTAAAACCCTGTCTGTCAGAACTTTTGTCTTTCCTGTGCCCGCTGAAGCGCTTACCCATACTGACTTTTCGGGGTTTGCGGCGCGGCCCTGTAAAACATTGGGGTCGAGAGGGCGGGACTCGTCGTTTCGTATTGTTTGCGGTTCAGATGAACCGTTTGAAACATGCTTCTGAACCGTATTCGAGGACGATGGCGGCGTATTCATGCGGCGTCCTCCTCTGTGGCGTCTCCTGCAATTCCCCATTCCTTTACACGGGAGAGGTGTTCGTAATCGTTAAAGCGTGGCGCCTTATCGGCGCGGGGCAGGCTGATATACGGCATTGCAGGATCGTCATAAGCGTTAATGAGGTTTAGGAGCGCTGCTTTTGTTTCGATGACAACATCGTCTACTCCTGTGGCCAGTTTGGTCGTGTTGCCGCCTTTCGGCCCTGTGAACACCCAGTATTCAAGGGAAGCGCATGGCATGGCGTCGACATCGGTAAAGCCGCCTTGAGCAAGTATGAGTGCTTCCAGCGGTAATTGTGGCGAGCCGCCATCTTTCATCGCGCTTTGGCTGAATTGTCCGCCGGATTTGTAATCAATGATGATGGCTTTGCCGTCATGGGTCTTGTCTATGCGGTCGGCGATCCCTCTGAGGGTAAATGCATTGGCATCGGCCTGTAAGGCGGTGTGACCGAAGGATTCATTCGCAATATTGACGGCGGTTTCCCGATGGCGGGTTTCATGATCGATCAGCCAGCGGGCGGATTTGGTGAAGCGCGGCCACCAGAATTCCCAGATTTGCGTGTTTTGGCGAAATTTAGAGATTTCTTGTCTGGCAATGTCGTCCATTAATTTCAGGCTGTCTTCGGGCAGGGCTTTGTGGGTCTGAATCGTAAATGACTCTAAAATAGCGTGCAAAAGCGTACCGCGCTCGGCGGCATCAAACGGTTTTTCCAGCGCTTCCAGCGCTTCAAGCCCCAGAATATGCCGTGCATGGATTGCATAGGGATCGCGCAGCCATAGCTCGATTTGGGTGACTGAGAGTGCTCTGGGCCGTGTTTCGACAGGGGGGCAGGGCTTGGGCTGAGTTATGGCTGAGGTGCTTTGCACATGGTCAAGCGCATGAACCCAGTTTTTGAGCGGGTGTGTCCGTAACGCATCGTCCGGAATGTCGGAGGCCAACATGACAGCATCGAGTCTTTGTAGCCACCGTGCGGGCACGGTTGGTGATCCGGCTGCGCGCATTGAGCGGGTCAAAAGCACCTCATTTGCGCTCAAACCCTGTACAAAGTCGTGGGCGGCGAGACCGATACCCCGTTGGGGACTGGGCAGGCCGAATTCCTTTCTCATCGGGCGTGACATCCACGGATCGGCGGCGGCATCGGGTGGCCAGCTTCCTTCGTTCAGGCCACTGAGAATGACACGGTCCGCATCAATCAGGCGGGCTTCCAGTTGTCCGAGGATATGCAGGCGCGGGTGTGTGCCGAAAGCAGGGCGCAATTGTTGAAGTTGCATGAAATGGTTCAATGATTCATAGAAATCATCGAAAGACAGTGCGGCCATATCCTGCGTTTCATCGAATAAAGAACTGAAGAAGCGGGCGGCTTTTTGGCCGGTCTCACCGCGCCATAGCGGTGTTTCTGCGTGTTCGCTAGGTTTGGAGAGGCTTTCCGCCAGTTTGAGCAAGGCTTGCAGCCATGCGTTAAAGCTGCGTGTTTGCCCCCGTAACTCTTCGAATTCGGTGAAATACGGTTCTAATTGCTTGATGATGGTGGTGGCGTCTTGTGCTACGTCCTCGGAAAGCCGCTCTCTGTTTTCGATATGGTTGAGAAGACCGTCAAAGCCCGTAGCGGGTTTTAGGCCCCGCAGTGCGTAGTCCAGCGTCGCGATGTCGGCTTGCTTGGATGAATTCTCAATGTGAAAGGCGCTGTATTTATGGCTGAGCACAGCGAGCACGTCCAGCGGCGTGTAGGCATTGCGCACGCAATCCAGCAACACGCGCAGATAAATGCCAAGGGGTGTTTCTTTCAATGTTTCACCCGCAGAGTCATCGAGCAGTATGTTCCAGCGTTTGCAGGTTTCCTTGACGCGGCGGGCCAGCAGACGGTCAGGTGTAACCAGACATGCCGTTTTGTCAGGGGTTTCGAGCGTTTCGCGTAAAGCGAGGGCAATGGTTTCAGCCTCTTCGCGTTCGTTTTCGCATTCGATCAGAGACAGGTTTTCCAAAGAACCGATTATCTGTGATCGCTGCCCGCCCTTGGTTTTTATGGTCATCCATTCGGCACTGGTTTCCGCGGGGCGCATGATCTCACGGGCAAGGTCAGTGCGTATTGAAGGTGATAGCGATTTTTGCAGCGGTTTGACCTCTTCCCGCGAGATTCCTACTTTGCCGAACAGGTGTCTAAAGCCGAATTGGGGGTGGGTTTCTTCCATTTCTTCCCAGCTGGACTGGTCCATGCCGGGATCGAAGCCGGGTAAAACCAGATATCCTGCAGGCAGCTTCGATATAACCGAGAGCAGGTGCCATGTTGCAGGGATAGACCCCGTAGACCCTGCCCCGATAACGGGCGTTTGCGGCGGGTGCTGGTCCCAGTATTCGGCCAGCGCAAGGATGAGCGCATTACGACGCTCGGCCTGATCCATCAGCCCGCGTTCTTGCAAGATTTTCGGCCAGGCTTCGGAAATAATCTCGAGGAATTTGAGCGTGATTTGCCAGTGCTCGGCGAATTCAGCCGGCACGAGTTCGGCCATATCGGCCATGTCCAGATTTTCAGTATGAATCTGGTCGATTAAATGACCGAGTGCCTGCGCCAGTTTCAGGGCTTGCTCATAGCTGTGTTTTGCAGGCAATTCGCGGATCAGCTTCGCCAGCAATATCTGGCGCTGTATGGGGGAGATCGCAGGTGCAAGGTCGAGTAGTTTTGCGGCACCCCCCGCACGCCCCATGATGTTGAGGGATAGCTCTTCTTCATCCAGATCGCCGATCGGCTGCAGCCGCGGCAGTAACGTTGCTCCGCTTTTTTCAGGGTGCAGTTTCAAAAACGCATCCTGCACAACGCGGCAGGCGCGGCGTGTGGGCATCAGAACGGTCATGGCACTTAACGCTTCGGGTTTGCCGTCTGCCTGATCGAATAAATGCTGCGCCAGAATTTGTGCGAAAGGCTGTCCTGCGGGGATGTTGAATACGGTTGGTGTATTGCTCATGCGCGCTTCTGCGCATTGGCTTTTCGGCCATTCACAGCCTCAAGGTCTGCGGGTGTGCTGATGTGATGCCACTGTCCTTCGTGCACAACACCGAACAGGCGGCCCTGACGTTGTGCTTCGTCAAGCAGTTCAAGATAGGAGAACGGCCCGTCGGGGGCGTGGTCGAATATGCGTGGGCTGTTGATGCGGATGCTGGTCCACATATAGGCGCCTGTCCTATCGACCGAACGCGTGGCTCTGCCCGTTATATCGAGATCATAGTCGCCGACGCCTTTGGTCAGGGTCATGGATTCAACAGGCTGTAGCAGCATAAGAATATCCATACGGTTTGGATTCCATACGTCTTTCATATGCTGCAATGTGTTCTTGTGCGCAGCATCCTCCCACACGGAATCGCCGCTCAATACAAAAAAAGGTGCAGCAAAATGATCAAGGGCATTGGCGATGCCGCCACCCGTATCCAGTATTTCCGGCTCATGAGAGATTATGGTTTTCGGTCCTTTAGAGCGCAGGCTTAAATGACATTTCAGAATGTTGTCGAGGTAATGCGTGTTCACAACGCATTTATCAATGCCGACATCGGCTAGCTTGTCGAGCGCCTGATCGATCATCGGGACACCGTCGACTTCGATCATGGGTTTTGGTTTTTCTTCGGTATAGGGGCGAAGGCGTTTACCAAAGCCTGCAGCCAGAATAAAAGCAGTGTCATCAATAGGTGAAGATGATGGGGACATCAGGATACGCGCTCAATCAGAATCTTTCGTGTAAGAGGTCCATTGTCTCCCGCCTGCAGGTGAATGTCCACCCTTTCCCGCGGCAGATAGGGGCCGAGTCTGTCCGGCCATTCAACGAGCGTGATGCCGGAGCTGATGGCATCTTCCCAGCCAAGTTCAAAAATCTCTTCGGGGTCTTCAAGACGGTAGAGGTCGAAATGGGCGATTTGGGCGTCTGCGGCGTCGTAAAGCTGGACCAGCGTAAAAGTCGGGCTTGGGACATCTAGCTCAGGCTCCTTACACAGGGCGCGGATTAAGGCGCGGGCAAATACGCTTTTACCCATGCCGAGTGTTCCGTGAAGTGTAAGGATGTCGTCCTGTTTGATCTCGTCCGCAAAGTTTCGGGCGATTTCTATGGTTTGATCTTCGCTGTCGCTGGTGTATTCCATGCCCAATCTTTAATGTGAAAACCGTTTTATAACAAGGTATTACTTGAGCATATGCAGCATATTAACGTCTGTGTTCGTAGGAATCACTATGGTATAATAGGAATATGAGCATGAGATACGGATTGTTGGCATTTTTGGTCTTTATTGCAGGCAGCGCATACGCGCAAACGCCAGAGGCTTACAACGCCAATCTGGATGTGACTGAAGAGCCGGTTTGTTTCATGCTGATCAATGAAGCGCCTTACAGTACGATGGGGCGCGTGACGACGGCACGATATATGCGTGCGGACGGTGTTATCACCCGTCACAGGTCGAATTTTAGCCTCGATGCCGCGGGTACCGTGAACCCCGAAAGCGGGTTTCCGACGGATAGGGCGGAGTTTTGCTCTTATGGGCCGTTTATGGCGTATCGTTCACTGGAAATTGATCTGCGCACGCTTTTCCCGATTTTTGCCTGCCAAAGCCGTGTAGATCAGGGTGATTTGGTGATTAAAGGGTATCGCAAACCCGAAGGCGGCGCGAAAACCTGGATTGAATGTTATAACGCCGATGGCGGAAAAACGGGCGAACCGCGCAAATAGCTATTTTTTTGCCGACTTCAATATTTTGCTGACAGGCTTTTTCTTTTCAATCGGAATTTTAAACTCGGTTTCAATCGAGGTGAACGGAATGAACATCGTGACCGTCGTGCCTGAGTTTTCTTCGCTTTCCAGATCGACATGACCACCATGCAGGGCGACGATGTTTTTCACCAATGAAAGGCCGAGGCCTGCGCCGCTGCGGGATAGTCTTCCGTCATGGGTGCCGCTTTGTGCGCGTTCGAACGGATCAAATATGCGCTTCTTGTCTTCTTTAGGAATGCCGATGCCCGTATCTTCGATGCTGATCTCGATGCCGTCTTTGCGCTTTTTCGCTGCGAGTGTGATTTTTCCGCCCTCGGGAGTGAAGTTGATGGCATTCCGCACGACGTTGATGATGGCTTGCTTCATGCGTTTTTCATCGGCGGTAATTTTGCCAATATTCTTAGCACAGCTTAAATGGACTTCGATGCTGGCCTTACGGGCCCAGTCGCTGACCAGATCTTTCACCGAAGACATCAATTGATAGACGCCCATATCCTCGCGTTGCAGGGTGAGGTAACCGGCTTCCAGAGTGGCGAGGTCGAGAATGTCGTTGACCAGTTCGAGCAAGCGCTGGCTGGCTTTGTGCATGTCGCGGGTGTATTCCTTTTGCCGCGAATTCAGCGGGCCGAAATATTCCTGATCGAGAATGTCGTTAAAGCCCATGATCGCGTTGAGCGGTGTTCTGAGCTGATATGACACATTGGCAAGGAAGTCGAGTTTCAGTTGTTCTGCGGCTTCGAGCGCAGCATTTTTCTCTCGCAATGCGTTTTCTACGCGCACGGTGTCGGTCACATCGATATAGGTGATCAGCACGCCGCCGTCGGGCAAAGGCACGGTCGTAAAGTCGATGAGCGTGTTATCGGCGCGCTTTAGACGCCCTTCATGCATCATGCGGTCTAGTGCTTTGGCGGCGAGTTCGTTCTTGCGCTGCGGCCATTCTTCCTTGGTGAAGAAGCCCACGAGCTTTTCGACCAATGTGCTGATATGCGGATTACCCTCGAGATCTTCGGGGTTGAGTTTCCACAAGCGGCTGAAGGCTGGGTTCCAAAGTTTAATGCGTCCGTCACCGCCGAACACGGCCACCGCTTCGCCCAGATTATCGAGCGTTTCTTTTTGCACGGCGATCAGGGTGTTGTATGAGGATTCAAGCTGAAGGCGGCTGGATACGTCTTCGAAGGTCATCATCAGCCCGCCCATGGAGTGTGGCACGACGAGCATGCGCAATGCCGTGTCATCGGGCAGGTAAAGCATTTCATCATAGGGCTCGATCAAGGTGGTGAACATGTCGAGCCAGCTTTGTTTGTATTTGCGGAAATCGGCCTGTTCCGGCAGGCGGCGGGTTTCGCGCAATTTTTCCATGATGTCGCCGAGTTTCGGGCGGGTGTTCAGCCATCCGTCTTCCAGGTCCCAAAGCTGGGCAAAGGCGGAGTTGTAGAATTCGAGACTTTCGTCGGCCGCATAAATGGCGACAGCGGTACGAAGCTGCTCCAGCAATTCAATGTTGGAGGATTGGTAACGTTTAAGCGCGGTTTCGATTTCTTCGCGCTCCGAAATGTCTTCGGTCAGGCCAAGGGTAAGGTTCAGGCCTTCGAGCGGAGTTTCGATGATCTTCATCAAAATCCGCTTTCCGCCCATAGTGATATGGCCTTCGCTATATTGTTTCTCCCCGGTCTTGAGAGCCTTGGCGGCAAGGGCTTTACCGATGAGCTGTTTTTCCTCGTTCTTGCTCGCGGGTTTGCGGACATTGATAGATAGCTCTTTTTGTTCCTCTATGATTTTGTTGTGGGTCAGGCCCAGAGCATCGCTATAGGCATCGTTGATCCAGAGGATTGTGCCGTCCTTATCGCGAACCCAACGCGGTTGCGGCAGAGAGTCAAAAGCGGCTTGTAGCTGTTCCAGTCTTTCCGCTTTGCGGATGGCTACGTCTTTGAAGTTTTTATTTTTGAAATAATCTTCGCTGACATCTTCGAGCCAGAGAATGTTGTAGGCGACCTTATTGTCGCCGTCCTTGCCTTGTGTGCCCGAGAGTTTGAAGGCCTTGCTCTGATCGGCATTCAAAACGAATGTCGAGAACGGCAGGCCGTTTTGTTCCATGCGTTCGAACAGGCCTTCGAGAGCGGCGGCATCGCTGGGGGCGAGCTTGCCTTGAATGTCTGTCAGTTTGGTGATGTGTTCAAGCCCGAGCATGTTACAGAAACCGGGAGAATAGGCGACACTCTGTGCGCTGTCTTTGGTGTCGGCGTGGCCAACGGCCCAACCGCAATATTCACCCGGAAAGCTGGACAGGAAGGCTTCGCTGCGTGCCTTTTCATAGGCGCAGGCAAACCCAAACGGCCTCAGCAGTTTGTGAAAGAAAGAGCGTTCAGGATCGGTGGGTGCTTTATTCACGGTTTTCCAAGTTTAAAAACAGCCGCAGGTAAAGACAAGAGCGGAAATCATCGGTTTTTAAATACCGCTGATATTCTGGCCTTGCGGCCAAGCCAGTGTCCAGCCGAGTTTAATGTCCTTTTTCTCCTTGGATTTAAGAGTAAATGCCCATTCAAGAAGACCTTTTACGTTTTCGGTGTCCTCGGTGTATCCGGCAGTGGTGTTTTGTTTGTCCATTTCCAGCGTGATTTTTTCGTTTTGCGCTACAGGAACGGTCTGTCCGACCACTATGTTGACGTCACGGTTTCGCAAATTCTGGATTTCCGTGACAGTGTGGCGGACCAGTTGATCGGTTTTACCGACAAACATGCCCTGTTCGCCGCGTTCGTCTTTAAGCGTTTTGTGCTCGACTTCGATCTGGTCATCGATGCCGAAGGACAAATCATAATCCTTGCCGGGTTTGAGTAACGGCACTTGTGTTTGCCCGACAAAGGAGCCGTCACGGAACAGGCTGACCTGACCGGGCAGGAGAGGCGCTTCACCTTTGATGGTGGTGTTGGCCACCAGATAGGCTTTGGCATCGACCTGAGGCTTGATGTGAACCTCAAGCTTGGATTCGGTTTCAAATGGTGCAATCAGGACTTTGGTTTCCGTACCGTCGGCAGGAACGGAGATCAGGCCCGGAATGCCGAATTCAGCCGTAAACCCGCCGGTGTTGATTGTGGCGACTTGCTGTCTGGCTTCTTTTGGGGCGTATGCTGCGTCTTCTTCAGCCAATTCTAGCGCAGCGGGGGCGGATACAGCAGCGCGGTCCAGAGCCATTTCATTTCGTGCCATGCCGCCAGCAAAGCCACGTGATTTTTTCATCTCGGACCAAAGGTTGACCCATTGGGTATTCAGTGTCGGGGCGGTTGCGCCACGGTTGGGGCGTGCGGTGGACAGCGTGAGCGCGATATTGCTCCAGTCTTCACCTGTGCGTTGGCTGACAGCGCCATATTGAACCAGTTCAAGGTCACCAGTTTCAGTGCTCAGGCGGGCGTCGTAAACGGGACGCCAGTACGCGCCACCGATTTGATATTCGAGCGAGAGTTTCAGGTTCGCGGCGCGGGACATTTCGACAGGGAGGCTGACAGTCAGCGTTTGCTTTGAGCCTGTGCGAACCTGTGCCAGATCGCGGTTGATTTTGGCAATTTGGTCATTGATGTCCTTGATCTGGTTTTGTTTGGCAAGTTCGGTTTTCAGTACTTCGTCCATGCCCGCTTGTAAGGTGTTTGCGGCTTCCAGCCATGATGTGCTGTTAAGCTCGAACTCGGCGATTTCATCATTGGTCGTTTCAATCGCTTTGGCTTCGAGAGAGGCGAGGAATTTCTTTTTGGCGTTGATGGCCTGAATTTCAGCTTCGATAACTTTCTTTTGTTCTTCGAGTTTTTCTTTTTGTGTATTCAGCTCGGCCTCGCGGGCGGAGGTCAGTTCGACATTGTTGACGATTTTATGGGAGAGCGCGCCGAGAATGGCTTCGGCCTGACTTTCGCCTTTTACACGCAAGGAGTCGGTGAAGATGCCTGTCGGTAGCCCTTCAAACATGACGACATGTTTGCCGGCAGGAACCTGAGTCGTCGTTTCCAGTGTTAAGGCGGCGCGGTCATTGTAAACGGTTGCGGCTTTCAATGTCCCTGTGACTTTTACATCATCGGCATGGGCCAGCACAGGCAATAACAACACAGTCAGAAAAAGAACATAGCGCATATTAAAACTCCCCTTAAAAATCGCTGCGAACACGATACCAATTGGGGAGGGGAAAGAGAAGTTTAAAGAATAATGGTGCGTTTGCCGTGCATGAAGATGCGGCGCTCGGTATAAAGCTGGATGGCGCGGGCGAGTACGCGGGCTTCGATGTCGCGGCCGATGGATTGCATTTGTTTCGGATCGTGGGAGTGATCGACGCGTTTGATTTCCTGCTCGACAATCGGCCCTTCGTCCAGATCGGCGGTGGCGAAATGCGCCGTCGCCCCGATCAGCTTCACGCCGCGCTCATAGGCCTGATGGTATGGCTTGGCGCCTTTAAAGCCGGGCAGGAAAGAATGGTGGATATTGATGATGCGTCCGCTGAAATCATCGCTCATATCTTCGGACAGGATTTGCATGTAGCGCGCGAGGATGACCAGTTCGGTATCCGTGTCCTTGATGATTTTGCGGATTTCGCCTTCCTGTTCGGCCTTTGAGTCCTTCGTGATCGGCAAATGATGGAAGGGCAGGCCGCGCTCCTCGACTAGCTTACGGTTATTGTCGTGGTTGGAGACGATGCCCGTAATATCGATGTTGAGTTGCTTGGTGCGCCAGCGATACAGGATATCGTTCAGGCAGTGGTCTGTTTTGGAAACGAGCACCAGTGTTTTGACTTTTTCACTGACGGGTGTGACCTGCCACTCCATGGAATAGCCGTCGGCGATGGTTTTGAAGTTGTCTTCAAAGCGTTCGCGGCAGTCATCCTCAAGCGGGTTAAAGACCACCCGCATGAAGAATTGACCCGAGAATTTATCGTGAAATTGCGAGGAGTCCTCGATGTTGCACTGATTGTTAGACAGGCACGTGGCCACAGCGGCCACGATACCCGGCTGATCAGCGCATGAAAGGCGGAGAATGTGCATATTTCCGCCTTATGCTTTAGTAACGGTATTCGTTTTTTTTGAACGGGCCTTTGGCTTCTACGCCAATGTATTCGGCCTGTTCTTTTGACAGTTCGGTCAGTGTGGCGCCGACTTTGTCGAGGTGCAGGGCCGCCACTTTTTCATCGAGGTGTTTCGGCAGCACGTAGACTTTGTTGTCGTACTTGTCGCTGTTATTCCATAGCTCGATCTGGGCCAGTGTCTGGTTGGTGAAAGACGCGCTCATCACGAATGACGGGTGACCTGTCGCACAACCGAGGTTGACGAGACGGCCTTCGGCCAGAAGGATGATTTTCTTACCGTCAGGGAATTCGATCTGGTCGACCTGTGGCTTGATATTTGTCCATTTCATGTTGCGCAGAGGCTCGGTCTGGATCTCGTTATCGAAGTGACCGATGTTACACACGATGGCGTTTTCTTTCATTGCGCGCATGTGGTCGACTGTGATGACGTCTTTGTTACCTGTCGCTGTGACGAAGATGTCGCAACGTGGTGCAGCGTTTTCTGTCGTTACAACTTCGTAACCGTCCATGGCGGCTTGTAGAGCACAGATTGGGTCGATTTCGGATACCAGTACGCGGCAGCCGGCTTGACGCAAGCTTTCGGCGGAGCCTTTACCCACATCACCGTAACCGGCGACGAAGGCGACTTTACCGGCCATCATGACGTCTGTTGCACGGCGGATCGCATCAACGAGGGATTCACGGCAGCCGTATTTGTTGTCGAATTTGGATTTCGTTACGGAGTCGTTCACGTTGATTGCCGGAACTTTTAGCGTGCCTTTTTTCTCCATTTCATACAGACGCAGAACGCCGGTCGTTGTTTCTTCGGACAGGCCTTTCACATCATCCAGCAATTCAGGAGTTGTTTCGTGCATACGGATAGTCAGGTCACCACCGTCATCCAGAATCATGTTCGGCACCCAGCCATTAGGTCCTTTGATTGTCTGGTCGATCGCCCACCAGAATTCGTCATCGCTCATGCCTTTTTTGGCGAAGACGGGTGTGCCTTTCGCGGCAATAGCAGCAGCAGCGTGGTCTTGTGTGGAGAAGATGTTACAGGAAGACCAGCGCACTTCCGCGCCCAGATCCTGCAATGTTTCGATCAGAACAGCCGTCTGGATGGTCATGTGCAGGCAGCCAACAATGCGGGCGCCTTTCAAAGGTTCTTTACCTTTGTATTCTTCGCGAAGAGACATCAGACCCGGCATTTCGATTTCTGCAAGTTCGATTTCCTTGCGGCCCCAATCGGCCAGTGTAATGTCTGCGACCCAATAGTCGTTTTCCAAAGCTTGTGGTACTGCACTCATGATTCGTGTCTTTCCTTATAAAAAGTCTAAATATTGCGCGGATTGTTGACCCTTAAGGGCCTTAAATCAAGCCTTAATAGCCCGATATCTTTGTTTTTTTACCCTGATTACCGTGTTAAACTGGTTTTATGGTTCAGAATTTCAACATAGAAAGCGAAAAACCGCCGTTTATCTACAAGCGTAACCCTTTGGTTAAGCACGCTTTTCAGATATTTCAGTGGAAAGAAGAAAAGCGCGATTATGAACCTGTCGGCGACTATACGCTGATCGATACGGAAGAGGACCCGGAGCTGACTGAAAAAACGGTGATGAACATCGTGACCAGCCTCAATGGCCGCACTGACCGTATCTTAAACCTGAAAAATTTGACTTCTGAGCGCCTTTTATATAACATAGTAGACAACAAAGATGCGGAAGAGAGCAATTTAGTTACAATAATGCTCCGAACCCATGATGGAATGGGCGTATCAAAAGAAAATGCGGTGTTAAAAATAGAGAAAGGTGTGTTCGATGGTATCTCCAACACAACATAGCGCAATTGCACAAATTTTAGGTCCCGTAATGGGGGCTCGTGACGGCATTTCCATGTCGCCTGCAATGACGCTCGATCATCAGCCGGAAATCGGCCAACCATAAAGTTCAGCACATCGCCCAACGAAGCGGTGTGTTTTTAGTGTGTAAATCAATAAACCAGATCAAATAAGAGGGTGTAAAAATGGGACTTAAGTTCAACGAAATAGTTAGCGATCCAATCAGCTTTGACCGTTCAGGTCTTTCCGGCACATTTGCCAGTGGCGGTTCAACAGGAACCCCTGCGGATATTACGTTTATCAGACAAGCAGGTATGGAAATGACAGGTCAGACATTTGAAGCTGAACCGTTCGACATTTAATCAGGCAATAATATTCAAATCACGGTGTGTGATGTGCACACCGTTCGGCATGGCCTCCAGCCATTTCGCCAATTTTTCTACAGTGTAAACCGACCTGTGCCGTCCACCGGTACATCCGATAGCGATGGTCAGATAATTTTTACCTTCTTCCTCGTAGCGGGGAATGAGTGGCTCGATCAGATTTTTTAAATTTTCAAAAAACTCGACAAATCCTTCATCTTCTTCGATGTGGTTTCCGACCGGTTCATCCAGACCGCTGAGCGGGCGAAGTTCCTTGTCCCAGTGCGGGTTTTTGGCAAAGCGCACGTCCATAACAATATCCGCTTCCCGCGGCAGGCCTTTGCGAAAACCGAAAGACATCAAATTAATTGTCATGCCTTGCTTGCTGCGTGAGCCGAAATGTCCTTCGAGGATGTGGCGCAGGTCATGAATGGAAAAATCGCTGGTGTCGATTGTGAGGTCAGCATTGTGAGCCAGCGTGCCCAGCATGGCTTGCTCTTCCTTAATGCCGCTGATTACGGGTTTGTTTGTCGCCTTCGGGTGTAGGCGACGCGTTTCCGAAAACCGTTTCAGCAGGACGTCCTGATCACAGGTGATGAAGACAAGCCGCGCGTTTGTTTTTTCGGCGATATCGGTAATTGCTTTGGCGGAAAAACCGCGGGAGCGTGCATCGATTCCGATGGCCAGCTTTGACGCATCTTGCGTTTCTGCCAGCAAGGGTTCGATGAGTGAGAGGGGGAAATTGTCAAAAACCTCGAAGCCCAGATCTTCCAGTGTTTTGAGAACCGAAGACAGTCCTGCGCCCGAAAGCCCCGTAATCATCAATGGGTGTTGTTTATTTCCGGTCATGAGGCTTTCTCCAGCACGACTGTGAAGCGCGCACCTGCGATTTGACCGTTATCGTCACGCATATTTTCCGCGAAAATACGTCCTGCGTGGGCTTCTATGATCTGCTTGCAAATAGCCAGTCCGAGGCCTGAATGCTGGCCGTAATCCTCGTATTGCGGACGCTCTGAATAGAAGCGTTCGAAAATCGTGTCGAGTTTGTTTTCAGGTATGCCGGGGCCCTGGTCTTCAATGGTGATCCATATTTTGCTTTGCTTTGTGCGCACAAAAACCAAAATCTCGGAGCCGTTCGGTGCAAAGGTCAGTGCGTTCGCCAGAATGTTTTGGAAGACTTGTGCAAGCTGGCCTTCGATACCCCAGATCAGCACCGTTTTCTTTACGCTGGTGTCCAGAGTAATTGTGGCGTTTTCGCTTTGTACGGTTTTCGGCAATGCGTTTTCAGCGGTATCACGCTCAAGCGGGTTGGCGACATATATATCGAGCACGTTGGCCAGCAGCGCTTTGATGTCTATTTTTTCAAACTGTTCGCGTGAGAGTTCAGTGTCAATTCTGGAGGCATGCGAGATATCGGTGATCAGACGGTCAAGCCGCTCGACGTCATGCTGGATTACACCCAGCAGTTTTTCGCGGTCTGCTTTCTTTTTAACAATCTGTACCGTTTCAACAGCACTTTTAAGAGACGTTAGCGGGTTCTTCAATTCATGCGAGACATCGGCCGCAAATTGTTCAATCGAGTCCATGCGGCTCCAGAGTGCCTGAGTCATTTGCCGCAACACAGTTGAAAGCTCGCCGATCTCGTCGTGGCGGCTTGAAAGGTCGGGGATTTCATCGGCTTTGGCCTGTCCGCGGCGCACGGCTTCTGCGGCCTTGGCCAGTTTCTTTAACGGGCGGGCGATGACGCCGGATAGATAAATCGACAACAAAACGGTCAATACGAGTGTGCCGAGGAATACGCGAATAACGTTGATCCATAAATCTTTAATGTCGGCTTCAATCTGCAGGCCTTGCCGTGTGAGGAGGACTGCTCCGGCAATGTTACCGTTACGCGTGATTGGTGATGCTGCAGAGAGAACGATGCGCTCATGCTTGTCTTCCCATACAGACATGCTGATCACGCCTTCGCCCAGTGCGTTCTGGATATCAGGAAAGTTTCTGACCTTATTATCGATGTCTACTTCTTTGGGGTACATTTGCAGGCGCTGCTGCTCGGGCAGGAAACTGGTTAAAAACCTGACCAGAACAATCAGTGTTTCTAGGCTGGTTTGCGTGTTTTGCGCGTAAAAACGTTCAGCCCATATGCGGTCGTCGAGGCCGGGCATGGCGCGGGAATCGACCATCACGGTCCCATTGGGCGTGACAATGCGGATGCGTTGCAGGGTTACGTCCGCCAGACGTTTGACGAGATCTTCCGTGTTTTCCTTATCCAAGGGGACGAATTGTCCGATTTCGTCCGGATTGTCCTGTTCCGATAATGCCGAAGCGATAAGCTCCAGCTCTGTCTGGAACGTTTGCAGGCGGGCTTCGACAAGGCTGTTCTGGTATTGCCCGACATAGACGATTCCGACAAGCAGGATAATCAGCGCGACCACATTCACGGCGATGATGCGGATGGTCAGACCCGTGATACGGCGTTCCGGCCCACTCCAGTAATAATCGAAAATATTGCCGACTTGCGGTGTTGCAGGCGCAAGCCTGAACCACCGCGCACGCGTTGGCTGAAACGTCCGCTGGGACGTTTTTTTAGTGTTCTTTGTATTTGTATCCGACGCCATAGAGCGTTTCTATCTGGTTAAAGTCAGGGTCAATATTTTTAAATTTTTTGCGTAAGCGTTTGATGTGCGAGTCAACGGTGCGGTCATCGACGTAAATGTTTTCGCCGTAAGCCATGTCGATAAGCTGATCGCGGTTGCGCACAATACCGGGGCGACCGGCCATGGATTTCAGCAGCAAATATTCTGTCACGGTCAGGTTTACGGGCTTGCCGTGCCACGTGCAGATGTGGCGCGCATCATCCATTTCCAGAGGGCCGTAAACATATTTGTCATCGTCAGCTGCATCTCCGGCAGGTGCAGTATTGCTTCTCATGGAGTGGCGGCGCAGAAGAGAGCGGATGCGTTCGATTAACAGGCGCTGCGAAAACGGTTTTGTGATGTAATCATCCGCACCCATGCGCAGGCCGAGAACTTCATCAATTTCGTCGTCTTTCGATGTGAGAAAAATGACGGGAATGTCTGATGTCTCGCGCAGTTTTTCCAGCACTTCCATTCCGTTCATGCGCGGCATTTTGATGTCTAGAACGACCAGATCAGGACTGCCCTCGAGAATGCCTTTTAACCCCGCTTCACCATCATTAAAGGTGGTGATGTCGTACCCTTCTGCTTCCAATGCCATCGAGACGGAGGTGAGGATGTTCCGATCGTCATCTACAAGGGTGATTTTGCTATTTTGTCCAGTCATATGCCCACCAAGTATGCGTCTATACAGGCTTGGTGGCAAGACGCAGTCTTTTATAGATGTGCGATATCTGCAAGAACCTGTCCCGCAAGGTAGAGCGAGCCCGCAATCAATATACGGGCACCGTCAGGGAATTGTTTTTTGCCATCAGTAATCGCATCGCGGAAACTGTGCTTGCATTCGCCCGAGCCGATGAGGGATTGTAGCTGTTCCGCTGTCAGGCTTTTGGGTTCGTCGACAATGTTGACGCAGTATACGGCTTTGCAATGCTTGATAATCGGTGCAGCAAATGCGTGTGAGTCCTTACCGTCCATCATACCTGTGATGAGAATGTTGGGTTTGTCTGTCCATTGCTCCATTTGAGCAGATAGTGCTTGTCCTGCAGCCGCGTTGTGTCCGCCATCGAGATAGACTTCAAAATTTTCATCCAGACCGAAATGCTGCGCTTCGAGTTGCTGCAGCCGCGCAGGCCAGTAAATATTTTTGAGGCCGTTTTTGATGTGGTCGTCCTGAACGGGAAATTTGTCTTTGATCTGGTTGAGGGCCGAGAGAGCTGTAGCGATGTTTTGTTGTTGGTGCGGACCGACTAGATTGGTTTGGTGTTGCTCGTTACCTACTTTGATATTGTGCAGATCACAGCTCAATTCTGCCGCACGGTTTTCAAAAACGTTGTGTACAGAGTCGTCATATTGAGGAGAGATGATGCAGGGGGCGCCCGCCTTTATGATGCCTGCTTTTTCTGCAGCAATTTTTTCAATTGTATCGCCGAGATGTTCGGCGTGATCCATTCCGATTGCGCTGATGATGGCGGCTAGTGGTTGTTCGATAACATTGGTGCAATCCAGCCGTCCGCCCATGCCGACCTCCAGCAGGCAGATGTCCGCAGGGGTGCGGGAGAATGCCGCAAAGGCAATCGCGGTGGTGATTTCAAAGAAAGTCAGATCGCCGTCCCCGTTTAGCTCCAGCACTTCGTCAATTAAGTCTTCCAATGGCTCATCATCAATGGGCTTTCCGGCCAGCAGGATGCGTTCGTTAAAGCGTATCAGGTGTGGTGAGGTGTAGACATGGACGTTATATCCCGCATGTTCAAGGATGCTGCGCATTGCGGCGATGATTGAGCCTTTGCCGTTTGTGCCCGCGACATGAATGACGGGTGGCAGCTTTAAATGCGGATTGCCGAGTTTTTCCAGCAAGCCTAGATACGGCGGGCGGAAAGACAAATCTATTTTCTTGTCACGATTAAGCGTATAGAGCGTGTACAGCTTCTGTTGAAGCTGCTCTGAAGGGTGCTGAATGTCGCTTTGGTACATCGAAGGTGTTTATGCTGCGGCCTTGCCGTTCGCTTTTTTCTTCACGTTCTTGTTCTCAGGGTCCATCAGCATGCTGAGCATACGGCCGATGATGTCGCGCAAGTCTTTGCGGTTTACAACCTGATCAACCATACCGTGCTCAAGCAGGTATTCGGCTGTCTGGAAGTCATCAGGCAGGGTTTCGCGCACGGTTTCTTCGATCACGCGGCGACCCGCAAAACCGATTGTCGAGCCGGGCTCGGCCAGATGAATGTCACCAACCATGGCGAAAGATGCGCTTACGCCGCCCGTGGTCGGGTCGGTCAGCAGCACGATGTATGGAAGCTTGGCGTCCTTGACCATTTCCACCGCGATAATAGAGCGGGGCATCTGGATCAATGACAGCATGCCTTCCTGCATACGGGCACCACCGGATGACGGGATGCAGATCAGGGCGGCTTTGTCTTTAACGGCTTGTTCGGCAGCCAGAACGATACCTTCGCCAACGGCGGCCCCCATCGAGCCACCCATAAAGCTGAAGTTAAAGGCGGCGATCACGGCTTTTTGCCCGCCGATTGTACCTTTGGCCACCGTAATGGCGTCTTTCAGACCTGTTTTATGCTGGGAATCTTTCAAACGATCAGCATATTTCTTACGGTCTTTGAATTTCAACGGGTCGAACGGCACCTTTGGAAGGTCGACTTTGTCGTACTTGCCTTCGTCGAACATGTAGCCCAGACGCTCTTTCACTGTAATCCGCAAATGGTGGTTACAGTGGTAGCAGACATTCAGATTGTCTTTGAGGTCGCGATGGAACAGCATGCCTTCGCAAGACGGGCACTTGGTCCATAGATTATCGGGCACCTCTTTCTGGTCGCCGACAATGGAGCGAATACGGGGACGAATGTAATCAGTTAACCAGTTCATTTTTTAATATCCTTTAGGGCGTGTTTATCCGCTTTTGAGATGAAAAAGTCAAGGAAATCCGCTTATTTCAATGCGCCTGCGAGGCCTTTAACCTGATCGGAAACCTTTGAAATATCTTGGCTTTCCGCGATTGTATTCACAATTGAGGAGCCAACGACGACGGCATCGGCCAATTCACCCATGTTTTTGGCGTCTTCGGGCGTTTTAATGCCGAAACCGATGGCCACGGGGATGTCCGTCTGGCCTTTGATCTCTTCTATATGTGGCTTGATAGCGTTCAAATCCGCGCTGGCTGCGCCTGTCACGCCTGTGATTGAAACGTAGTACAGGAAGCCGCTGGCGCCGTCGATAATCTTGCCGAGGCGTTCATTGGTCGTTGTCGGGGTGATTAGACGGATGATGTCTATATCCTTTGTTTTGGCGGCTTTGAGCGTTTCATCGGCTTCTTCCGGCGGTAAATCGACGATAATCAGCCCGTCTACACCTGCCTCAGCGGCGTCATCGACGAATTTTACTGCGCCGTATTGCATGACGGGATTGTAGTAACCCATCAGGACAATCGGTGTTGTGTCATTTTCCTCGCGGAAATCCCTGACCATTTGCAGGGTTTGATTCATATTTGCGCCTGCAGTTAAGGCGCGTCCACCAGCCAGCTGGATCACGGGGCCGTCGGCCATCGGGTCTGTAAACGGCATACCAAGCTCGATAATATCCGCGCCCGCATCAGGCAGGGATTTCAGGACATCCAGAGAGACTTTCGCATCAGGGTCACCCGCCATAATGAAGGTGATCAGGGCGGGGCGGTCCAAGTTGGCGAAAACGGTTTCAATTCTGCTCATAATTTCTTTTCCTTAGCCCTGTATTCCTATGTGAACAAGGACTTCGTGTAAACCATCTTCGAAAAAGCGCGGGCCGTATACTTCGAAATCGGTTTTAAATTCACGGTCGAGATCACTGGACCAAATTGCTTCCCATGTTTCAATCAGCGCTTTGGGTTGATCGCCTGCGGCACTGAGCAGGGCGTATTCACCACCCTGAACCGCAACGTGATGCAGGTCGGGTGTCATTTGACCCTCTACGCGCTCGTCCTTGACCCGATATCCGATTGTGAGTCGGTATGGGGCCTCGTGATCGCCTTCATAGTCGCTATAGACTGCGTAAATCACATCATCGGTCTTGTTTGCGACTTTTTGACCGATGCTGTCTTTGAAAAAACGCTCCCACAGGGCGTTGATGTCTTCGGTCCCTTTGGAATTGTCCGTGACCACACTTACGCCGACGACATTGAAGCTGTCGACCTCGGCCAGTCCCGCTTTAACTTCGTATTGGCTCATTTTATGCTCCAAAGTTGTTCGAACGCCTTATTAATTGTGAGCTCGACCAGAAAAACAAAGGCCAGACATCCCAGACAAATCAAAGCGACACCCAGATCGCTGATTGCGGGATCTGCAAACGGTCCTTCACCGCTATACTCTTGAATAACAAAGCCGGCTTGTACCATCGGGATCGAAAACACGAGCATAACCAGAGCAAAGGGGAGAAGCAGCATGGAGAAAGCGTCAGGGACGATGATTTCTGCCATAAAAATCACCGAGCATAGAAGAAAATATAATGAAAAGAGCGCAGTGATCTTGAACTTCTTCAATATCGTTAAAATCATGACTCGATGTCTACGCCCAGTTTTTCGGCAACTGTGAAAATGTCTTTATCACCACGGCCACACATATTCATGACCAAGATATGATCTTTCGGCAGGGTCGGGGCCAGCTTCATCACATGCGCAAAGGCATGGGAGGGTTCGAGAGCAGGGATAATCCCTTCCAGCTTGGTACATTCCTGAAAGGCATCCAGTGCTTCCTGATCCGTAACCGATACGTAGTTGACTCGTTTCTGGTCAAAGAGCCACGCATGCTCCGGTCCGATGCCCGGATAATCAAGGCCTGCGGAAATTGAGTGGGCTTCCTGAATTTGTCCGTCTTCGTTTTGCAGGAAGTAACTTTGCATGCCGTGAAGCACGCCCGGTTTACCCCCGTTCAAACTGGCGGCGTGTTGATCGGTATCTACGCCGTGACCGCCCGCTTCGACGCCAACCATTTTTACGTCGGCATCATCAAGGAATGGGTAAAACAGCCCCATGGCGTTTGACCCGCCGCCGATACAGGCGACAAGGGTGTCAGGAAGGCGTCCTTCGCGTTCTATCATCTGCTCTTTTAGTTCTGTGCCGATAATGGACTGGAAGTCGCGGACCATCTGTGGGAACGGGTGTGGACCCGCAACCGTGCCGATCAGGTAGAATGTGTCATGCACATTGGTGACCCAATCGCGTAAAGCTTCGTTCATCGCATCTTTCAGCGTGCCTGAACCACTGTCTACTGCTTTGACTTCTGCGCCGAGCAGTTTCATTCGGAACACATTCGGGGCTTGGCGTTCGATATCTGTCGCGCCCATGAAGACCGTGCAGGGCAGGTCGAACAGTGCGCAGACAGTGGCCGTCGCAACGCCGTGCTGGCCTGCGCCCGTTTCACAAATGATGCGGGTTTTGCCCATGCGTTTGGCGACCAGAATCTGACCGAGACAGTGGTTAATCTTGTGTGCGCCCGTATGGTTTAGCTCATCACGTTTGAAATAGATTTTGGCGCCGCCAAGCTTTTCAGTTGCGCTTTTGGCGAAATAAAGCGGGGAGGGACGTCCGACATAGTCACGTTGCAGCTCTTCAAGCTCTTCCCAGAATTTGGGGTCGTCCTTGGCCGCTTCATAGGCCTTTTCGACCTCCAAAATCAGCGGCATCAGGGTTTCGGCAACATAACGCCCGCCATAGGGACCGAAATGGCCGCGCTCATCGGGCTGGTTTTTATACGAATTAGCTGTCATGGGCGCTTATATAGCTGGTTTTTACGCGAGATGCGAGACTCAAATTCCAAAACAAAACCCCATGCTTCCTAAGATAAGGACAGCATGGGGCCTAAACGCTTCTTCATAGAATTACCTATCAAGTACTAAGGGTATGATCTCAGCTATCGTAATGAGGGAGCACCCCTGCTGTTTTTTGTGTTGTTTGGACAAACGCGCGGGGTGAAAAACTGTTCCTGAAAAATTGAAATTTTTTTCAGGTGCTTTTTACAGTCTCGATAAAGGCTTTGATCTTGCGGCTGTCTTTTTGCCCCGGTGCGCTTTCCACGCCGCTGGATACATCGACGGCATCAGGGGAAAGTTGGGTCAGTGCGTCTGCGACATTTTCAGGGGTGAGGCCGCCGCCCAGCATCCAAGGTTTGGAGAAGCTTCGTCCTTCGAGCAAGCTCCAGTCGAATTTGTGTCCTGTGCCACCCGGCAGGGTCGCCTGTTCGGGTTTGGAATCGAAGAGCAACCAATCAGCCGCTGCTTCAAAGCCTTCTATGCCATCCAGATCGCTTTCTTCACGCACGCGGATAGCTTTCATGACGGGCATTTTGTATTTGTCTTTGATTTCCGCGACGCGGCCGGGTGTTTCATTGCCGTGCAGCTGGATCATATCCAGCTGGATACCTGTGAGAACGCGTTCAAGCAATGCATTGTCAGGGTCAACAAACAGGCCAACCGAGCGGATGGAGGTTGGCACGGCGCGCGCCAGATTCCATGCGATGTCAAAGGAGACATAGCGGGGTGATGGTTCATAAAACACGAAGCCGACGAAACGTGCGCCGGCCCCGATTGCTGTCTTTAATGTTTCGGGTTCTGATAACCCGCAGATTTTAACGGCTGTCATATATACCCGTTATAACAATCACTTTCCTTTATCAAGCGCCTTACGGGCCTTGTTCATGTCCTGATGATTGTCTTCCAGTTGATTCATCGGGTCATTTTCAAGTGACGGTTCCGGTTCTTTATCCGCTTCCGGCTTGCCGGATGCGCCGCCCGGTGTGGGACGGTTTTGCAACGCGTGCTGGTAGAAGTTCGAAAGCACAGTCACGCCCAGCACAGTCAGGATCGGCTGGAAATAGAATGTCACGGGAAGCATAACAAGCGCACCCGCAATAAAGCCTGCGGTGCTCATGTTTCCTACGTCCGCACCTGAGGCGCCTGCGGCAATGCCGAGGAAGGCTAGACTGGTGAAGGCCAAAATCATATATCCGATCATGGCCAGATATACGCGCCAACTGGCTAGGATGCTGGAACCGATAATTTTCCAGACATAGCCTTTGGTCAGGTGATAGGACTGTTTCAAGCTCAAGTTATTGCCCGTGGCTTTGGACGGGAAATAGAACAGGAACTTGAACGTTAGATAAACCGAGAAGAGTACAGCAGGAACAATCAGGATCATGAGGAAGCTCATGCCTGTAAGCCCTGCGATTACGCCACTGATAACCCCTATAATCAGGGGAACCAGCAATACAATGATACCGACCAGAATACCCATACCGATAAAGGCCCAATCTCTGCTTTCGGGCTTAAGCGGGTTCATGGGCTGAAACCTGTCGACGCCGTCCAGCACCACACGGTGCCATGAGATGATCAAGGCGCTGAAGAAATAGTACGCAATCAAAGCGCCGGGTGTAATGCTGCCCGCCAGTTCACTATCCGGATTTTGCGATATCTGATAATAGGCGATCGCGACATCAATCAGTGTTAAGACTGCGATGTAGGGTATCAACGGTTTGAAAATATCCCAGAAAATGCCTTTGTGCTCACGTACGAATGTACGGGCATTTTTGGCACTTTCACCAATTCCTGCGGTAGCTCTATAGGGTGTCATGCGGCAGCGTCCTTTCTAATGCTTTCTAAAATATCTTGCGCGGCTTGCGCGGGGTCAGCCGCACCCGTGATGGGACGACCGATAACCAGATGTGTAGCGCCTTTGCCGAGCGCTTCTTCGGGCGTCATTACCCGTTTTTGATCTTGTGATTGTGAGCCTGCGGGGCGAATGCCGGGGACCATCAAGTCGAAATCGTTGCCGCATAAAGCACGTATAGGTTCGATTTCGAGTGCAGAGCAGACAACACCATCCAGTCCGCTGTCCTGTGTCAGTTTGGCCATACGGGTAACCTGCTCGGTTAGCGGGTGTTCATAGCCGACCGTGCGGATGGCTTCCTGATTCAATGATGTCAGAATGGTTACGGCCAGCAGTTTTGTCTGCGGTGTGCAGGCATCTTTGGCGGCCTGCATCATTTCTATGCCCCCTGCCGCGTGGACATTCAGGTATGCGGGTGCAAAACGCTGACAGACGGCTCTGACGGCGCCGGCAACGGTGTTAGGGATGTCATGGTATTTAAGGTCGATGAACAATTCCGCATCAGGGGCGGCGTTCTGTACCGTTTCTATGCCATGTGGGCCATAGGCGTTGACGAATTCCATGCCGACCTTGAGCGCGCCTGTTACGGGACCTATGGTTTCCGCCCATGCTTTGGCTTGAGCCAAGTCGGGTGTGTCTAACGCACAAAAAATCATAGGTGAGGATGCAGCGCTCATAGCTTTTATTCTCGCCTAATTTGGCGTATCTGACAAGCCGCCTGTCAGGCTGCGTTGTGATTTTTATCAGTATTTTCAGATGTTTTGGCTTTGGGAAGGGCCGGGAAAAATTCAGAAGGCGGGTCTTGTGAGTCGGGGTCCTTACCTTTGACGGACTTCAGTTCTTTTTCCAGTTCCTTGATGGTTTGCCGCTGGTCGCGTTTAACTTTGCGGCTTTTGCCCATATTGATCCAGAGCATCATGATGCCGAGAAAAAATCCGGCAGCCATGAACAGCAGCGTGACCATATAGAGCGGCAATTCCAGGGGGTCGTGAAGGGGGCTATAGACCAAAGTGGTCGTTTGACGATTGGTAATGGCAAAGGCAATCAGCGTTATGGCGATCAGAAAGCCGATAAAAGTGCGGATCAAAGCCATGCCACAGATCTAAACCCTAGTACCAGTCGTCTTCTTTAGGAGGCGTATCGCTTACTTCGTCGTTCAGACGCTCACGCAGGCCTTTACCTGTTTTGAAGAACGGCAGACGTTTCGCAGCGACAGGAACACTCTCACCCGTGCGCGGGTTACGACCCATGCGGGCTTCGCGGTGTTTAACGGAAAAAGCACCGAAACCACGTAATTCCACGCGATCTCCACGGACCAGCGCTTCTGTGACTTCTTCAAAAATCGTATCAACGATTTTTTCGACATCCCGCAAATACAGGTGGGGATTTTGTTCGGCTAAACGCTGAATGAGTTCTGACTTCGTCATCGCGCCTTTTCCTTTCCATTCGAAAACAGGTTTTCACCATTTCGGCGTGTTTATCAAAAAACTGAGCAACTTCAATACACTGTATGAATCTACAGTGCCTGAACTTTGGGGGGGTCGTCAAGGAAAAGAGATGAAAATTTACGCAGGTAAATTGAATTTAAATTGCTGTTTTTGCACGGGTTTTATATCAGAAAATCATGCGATTGCCGCTATTCACGCCGCATTCATGAAAAAACCGGAGCTATAAGAAGCTCCGGTTTCTTATGATCTTTATTAAAAGAAGTGTGCTTATTCAGCGTCTTTGTCGTCAGCCTTCTTGGTTGCCTTTTTCTTTGGCTTTTCTTCGGCTTTCTCTTCTTTTTTAGCGGCATCACCCTGATTTTCCTCAAGGGCGGCACCCAGAATGTCACCAAGAGACGCACCTGATTCGGTTGAACCGAATTCTTTCATTGCCTGCTTGTCTTCATCGACTTCGCGGGCCTTGATGGATACGCCGATCTTGCGGGATTTCTTGTCGATGGAAATGACTTTCGCATCCACTTTCTCGCCGACTGCAAAACGGTCAGGGCGTTGTTCTGAACGTTCACGGGACAGTTCGGACTTCTTGATGAAGCCTTTCACGTTCTCGTTCACGGAGACTTCAACACCGCCTGATGTGATTTCAGTAACAGTACATGTAACAACCGCACCTTTCTTCACGCCGTCCATGGCGCCTTCGAATGGGTCGTCTGTCAGCTGTTTGATACCCAGAGCAACGCGTTCTTTATCAGCGTCGATTTCGAGGATCTTCACTTTGACTTTTTCGCCTGTCTTGTAATCACGAAGGACTTCTTCGCTCTCATCGTCCCAAGAGACGTCGGAGAGGTGAACCATACCGTCGATTTCGTCATCCAGTGCGATGAACAGACCGAATTCGGTAACGTTGCGGACTTCGCCTTCAAAGACTTCGCCTTCTTTACGTGTTTCGGCGATTTTCTCCCATGGGTTCGGCTGAGTTTGTTTCAGACCGAGAGAGATACGACGTTTTTCTTCGTCAACTTCCAGAACCATGACTTCGACTTCTTCAGACGTAGACACGATTTTGCCTGGGTGGACGTTTTTCTTTGTCCATGACATTTCGGACACGTGAACCAGACCTTCGATACCGTCTTCAAGCTCCACGAACGCACCGTAATCGGCGATGTTTGTAATGCGGCCTTTTAATACGGCACCAACAGCAAAGCGCTGGTCGATATTTTCCCAAGGATCTTTCTCGAGTTGTTTCATACCCAGAGAGATACGCTGGTTTTCTTCGTTGAAGCGGATGACCTGAACATCGATTGTCTGACCAATTTGGAGAGACTCTGATGGGTGGTTTACGCGCTTCCATGAAATGTCTGTGACGTGAAGCAGGCCGTCAACGCCGCCCAAGTCAACGAACGCACCGTAATCGGTGATGTTTTTGACCACACCTTGCAGAACCTGACCTTCGGCCAGATTGTCCATAAGGTCTGAACGGGCTTCTTCGCGGCTTTCTTCCAGAACGGCACGACGTGAAACAACGATGTTTCCACGGGCGCGGTCCATTTTCAGAATGTGGAATGGTTGTGGTGTATCCATCAATGGGGATACGTCGCGAACCGGGCGAATGTCTACTTGTGAACCCGGCAGGAACGCAACCGCGCCGCCAAGGTCAACAGTGAAACCGCCTTTAACGCGACCGAAGATAACGCCAGTAACGCGCTCTTCTTTTTCATGGGCTTTTTCAAGTTCGACCCATGCTTCTTCGCGGCGGGCTTTTTCACGAGAGAGAACAGTCTCGCCATCGCGGTTTTCCATACGCTCTACGAATACTTCAACCGTGTCACCGGCTTTGATTTCAGGGTCTTCGCCCGGACGGGAGAATTCCTGTAAAGGTACGCGGCCTTCAGACTTCAGACCCACATCAACGAGGGCGAAGTCGTCTGTGACGGCTACGACAGTTCCGTTCACTACGGAACCTGCAAAGTTGTCTTGATTACCAAGGGATTCTTCGAGAAGTTTCGCGAAATCTTTTGAATCTTCTCTATCTTCTAAACGTGCTGCGGCATGTGCCATTTCTTTATCCTAACGTTAGAGGTTCAATTGCACCTTCAATCGGCCTTGTAAAAGTCCTTTATTGAAATAAAGGCCGACGGGTGCGTTTCAAAAGGGTCTGTTTGAGGGTCAGTTTGTGAGCCGCTGCTTGACTAAAAGTATAACTTTTTCAAGCATTTCACCGGCATCCAGATCGGATGAATCTATAATGACTGCGTCATCTGCCGGTTTCATGGGGGCGGTTTCTCTTTCCGCATCCCGCGCGTCTCGCTCGCGCATATCTTCCAAAACGGCCTCATATGTAGCGGCAATGCCGCGGGATTGCAACTCTTTTAACCGTCTTTCGGCCCGAATTTCGGTTTTGGCCGTAATAAACAGCTTTAAATCAGCGTCAGGGCAGATCACAGTGCCGATGTCGCGTCCGTCGAGAACCGCGCCCTTGTAGAGTGTGCCGGGGTCTGCGGCGAAGTCGCGTTGCAGTTTGTTCAAGGCTTCGCGCACAACGGGGTAGGCGGCGATTTTAGAGGCTTCCTTGCCGATTTTGTCTTCGCGTAAAGTTTTATTTTCCAGCACATCTTGCGGGTTTTCGGCGTTTTTGATGCGTTTGACCAGAATTTTGGCCGCATCCATGGCGTCGGATTTGTCTTTTGCGCTTAGGCCTGCGGCCAGTAGTTCGAAGGCTGTTGCGCGATAGAGCGCGCCTGTGTCCATAAATGCGAACTCGAGTTTGGTAGCCAGAGATCTGGCTAATGTGCCTTTCCCGCTGGCAGCGGGGCCGTCGATCGCAATTACCGGCTTAGTCATTGACCGCACCGATATGGCAGCCGAGTTCGTTCATCAACGGTACAAAATTCGGGAAGCTGGTCATGATCGGCGCACCGTCATCGACCGTAATGAATTCGGGTGTCACCGTACCCAGCACGAGGAAGCTCATCGCAATGCGGTGGTCGAGTGCAGTTTCGATCAGTGCGCCGCCTTTCGGCGGTTTGCCGTTGCCGTGAATGGTCAGGCTGTCTTCACCCATTTCCAGATCGACACCGCAGGCTTTCAGGCCGTTGGCGACCATCAGCAGGCGGTCACTCTCTTTCACGCGCAGTTCTTCGAGGCCTGTCATTGTCGTCGTGCCCTTGGCGCAGGCGGCAGCCATGGCCAGGACGGGGAATTCATCGATCATGGATGGCACGCGGGCGGGATCAACATCGATACCCTTTAGTGGGCCTGTACCACGGATGACAAGGTCGGCGACATCCTCACCCGCCTGAACACGCCGGTTACGGAATTCAATGTCTGCGCCCATTTCTTTCAAGGTCAGGTAAATCCCGTTTCTGCGGTCACTCATCGCAATATTGGGAAGGGCAATTTCGGAGCCCTCGAGCAAGATGGCGGCGACGGCTGGGAATGCGGCTGATGACGGATCGCTCGGCACATCGACAGCGCCGGGGTGTAAGCTCTGGTAGCCTTTTAAACTGATGGCGGATTTGCCGCCACCCAAATCCTCGACGTCGACTTCAACGCCGAAATGCTGGAGCATTTTTTCGGTATGGTCGCGGGTAGGCTTGGATTCAATAACTGTGGTTGTGCCACGTGCGTTCAATCCCGCGAGCAGGACAGCGGATTTCACTTGCGCCGAGGCTACGGGCAGTTCGTATTCAATCGCCAGCACGTCTTCGGGGCCCGTAACCGTCAGTGGTAACTTGTCGCCGTCAGTGGCGTCGACGGTTGCGCCCATCATTTCCAGTGGCGTAATAACCCGTTTCATCGGGCGTTTGGATAGTGAGGCATCGCCTGTGAAGGTCGCGGAGATATTGTGGCCGCCGACCAGGCCGATCAGAAGCCGTGTCGAGGTACCGCTATTGCCCATTTCGAGCGCGCTGTCGGGCTGTTGCAGTCCACCGACACCAACGCCGTATGTGCGCCACAAGCCGTCGCTGCTTTTTTCAATTTTAGCGCCGAGCTTACGCATAGCTTCGGCGGTGTGCAGGACGTCTTCGCCTTCGAGCAATCCGCTGATCATGGTTTCACCCACGGTCAGGGCGCCGAACATCAATGCGCGGTGCGAGATCGATTTATCGCCGGGAATGCGTGCGAGACCTTCGAGGCGGCCGCAGTTCTTTGATTGTATAGCTGTCATGAGAGACAGGGATACAGCGTCACTTTGGGAAGTTCCAGTCTCAATTTGAGAAGGTTAATTTATGCCTTAACCGAAAGATTTCAGATCGCCGTTATAGCTTTTGACGAACTCAAGAAAGTCTTCGGCGGGAATAGGACGGGAATAGCGGAAGCCCTGTACTTCGTCACAGCCTTCGCTTTGTAGGAATTTCTCATGCTCGATAGTTTCCACGCCTTCCGCAATAACGCTGAGATTGAGCGCGCGGCCCAACGCAATGATTGTTTTCGCGATAGAGGCGTCGTCCTGATCATTGAGTGCGTTACGGATAAAGCTCTGGTCGATCTTCAAGCGGTCGATCGGGAATTGACGCAAATAGGACAAAGACGAGTAGCCAGTGCCGAAGTCGTCAATCGCCAGTTCAACACCGATGGCGTGCAGATTTTGCAGCGTCTGGATGGTGTGGCCGATATCATCCATGAAAATACTTTCGGTCACTTCCAGCTCAACTCTTTCGGGATTAATGCCGACTTCATTGATGATGCGCTGGGTAAAGCCGCAAATGTCGCTTTGTGTAAATTGAGCACCGGAAACGTTAATGGCGATGCGCAGGTCCTTAAGATCGTGCTCGTCGTGCCAGCTCTTTGCCATTGTGCAGGCCGTTTTCATGACCCATTCACCGATGGGCACGATCAGACCGGATTGTTCGGCAACGGGAATAAATTCACCAGGGGAAATAAAGGTCCCGCCTTGTTTGCTATTGTCCGGTTTCCACCATCTTAAAAGAGCTTCGGCGCCGATGACTTTCCCTGTACGCAGGTCCAGTTGTGGCTGGTAGTACAGTTGAAGCTGTTCGTGCTCCATCGCGTCACGCAGGTCACGCAGCATCTGGAAGCGTTGTTGCACGGCACGGTCGAAGTCTTCCGAGTATTCCTTGATCGCGTCGCGGCCTTCTTCCTTTGCACGGTTCAATGCGATATCTGCGTTTTTCAAAACCTGATCGGGATCGACTGCATCATCGGGGAATGTTGAAACACCGATGGAGGCACGGACCTGAAAGGCTTCGTTGAATACTTTGAACGGTTCGGAACGGATAACATGCAGCACTTTTTCGGCGACATCACGGGATGTATTAATGCTGCTAGAGAGCGGCATCATGATTGCGTATTCGTCCTCGCCCGATCTGGAAACGACGGCTGACTCCGGCATGGCGGCGCGTAAGCGTTTGGCAACAGAGCGCAAAATGGCATCGCCGACATTATGGCCCATGGAATCATTGATGTCTTTGAAGTGGTCCAAGTCGATTGTTACAACAGCAAAACGATCGGCCGTGCCGTCGCTTTTTTGTCGTGCTCGTTCGCTCAATGTCTGGACGAACAACGTCCTGTTCGGCAATCCCGTGAGCGTGTCGTAATAAGCGAGTTTATGGATTTTGTCTTCTGCGGCGCTTTTGATACGGGTCAGGTTGTCGGCGTTTTGCAGAATCAGTTTGTTGGCCAGATCGATGGCACCACCGATTTCATCACGCTTGTCGAACGGAGAATCGGGAATGTTCGGTTGTTCGGGGTTTTGGAATGCGGCGAGAAGGTTACGGCGCATAAACAGAACAGGTTCAAGCAACCAGCGCCCTAAAGCGATCATCAATACAGTGGTCACGAACAGGGACATTGTCAGCATGACCCAGATTGTGTCCTGAATGTAGGTGGATATTTCGTCGAGAACTTCTTGCGAATTCATTCGCATAACGACGTAATAAGGGCGCTTCAGATCGCCGGGGTTAAGTACGGTAACGTAATTGGCCGCTTCTTCGTCGAAAATCGTGAATGATGTATCTTGCAGCTGACCCACATTCTGGGTTGGCCGTGCGCCAAAAGTGCTCAAATAGTCTGTTTCATATGTGTAGATGCTCAAACCGCTAACGTTTGTAGTGTAGATCAAACGTTTGACCTGATCTTCGCTGAACGGGACTTCGTTAATGCTGACAGATGTGTCGATGATGGATGCGATGGCGCCACGACCGGATTCACGCAAATCTTTCAACAAACGGTCTTTATATGCGGGCAGGGTTCCGAAATACAAAACCAGTGTCTGGACGAGCAGAATCGTCATAAACACAGCCGCCGCAATACGCCAACTGACCCGGCTTCTCCATATTTGCCCTGGCGAGGAGAAAAGCAGGCTTTTGACGTTTTTAGCTGTACTGCGCTCTTTTAACACGGAATAGTCTTCAGTTGTTGGAGATAAACTCTCATGTGTGTCGCGGGTACGCAGAGAAGATTTAGCACCAGATAGCATATATGACCCTGTCCTACGTGAATATGCCTAAGTTGAGCATACCCTTGTTATCTTATCGTTATTTTTTGTGCAATCAAATGAAGAGTTGCACGTTGTACCAAATATATATTTGTAAAAGTTAATACTCTTTTATTTTAAACAATTTAATGCAAAATAAATGTTAAATTTCATATGTATTTGTCTAAAATTTTATCCTTTTACGGCGCTGAGAACGATTTTTCTGTCGTCCATGAGCGTACAGGCGAAATAATACATGTCTCCGCCTTCTGCAATTTTGAGCTTTTTTCTTAAATTTTCTACCGACATAGGAAAGTTGCGGACGGCCAGATTGGCTTTTTTCTCTGGAATATCATTGGTTTGCGCTTTGTGGACACCGTTTATTTTAAAAATGCGCCCGGGGAAGTCGTCTATGCGTTCTTGCGACGTGTAAAGATGCGTATGCGGGTGTAATTTTGAAACGGCGTATTTTTTACACAGAATTTTGATTCCGCCACTTTTTATAAATGCGGGGCCCGGTTCGTATAAATAGGTTTGCGGCAAGGCGAAATCACATGCGTATTGCAGCTCTTCTTCCGCAAGAAATGCGATGCGGTGCAGCATTTTTCCGTTTTCATCTAAAGCGGCCGCAATGATTTCGGGATTACTCCCTTGTGTGTCAGGCTCCATAACAAACAGAACTTCCTTGCAGTTTTGCTGTTTTTCCAGCACGTGCACTTGGGTAACGCATTCAAGCTGTTCTATACCTTGTTGAATATCCATCATCGGTGACGCCTTGATGACGATTGTTTTTGCTTTGTCTTTGAGTGCGGGCAAAAGCTGTACAATATCGGGACTGCAATCCTCAAAGCGGAATTTTCCTTTTGCATTGTTGTCACGGCGCTGCGGGTCGATGAAGACCAGACCGGTGTTTTCCATGGTTTCAATAAACTTTTCCGCAGATGCATGGACTACATCGACCGAACCTTCGCAGATTTGCGGCAGGTTGTGCGCCAGTAATTTTGCGGCGTCTACGTTGTGCTCAATGCAAACCCCTTTCGTGAAGCTTTGGCTGAACGCCCAGCTGTCGACGCCCATGCCGCCTGTCAGGTCGACGAATGTTTCGCCTTTAAAAACGGAGCTTTTATAGAGGGCTGTGGCTGCGGATGATGCCTGTTCGACCAGATTGGCGGCGGGGAACATCAGGATGTTTTCATTCTCAAACCAGTGCGGCACTTTATGTCTAGCCTTTTGCCGTGCCTTGATTTGATCCATGATGGTTACGCGATCCCAGTCTTTATCGGGCATGGGTTTCAAGGCCAGCTTTGCGACATCGTCTTTTTCATGCGCGGCTATGAATTTTTGTATTTCAGGGTCAAGGAGGGTTTGAAAATCCATCACTTTAAGCTAAAGCATAAGATATGAAATTGACACTCCCGAAATGGTACGACCTTCACACCCATCTGCGTCAGGACGCGCTCGTGGGCCCGATTATTCAATCGCAGCTGGATATGGGGTGTTGCGGCGTGCTGGCAATGCCCAACACAAAGCCGCCTGTGGCCAAGGTCTTTAAGGACGATCCGCTGGTGTATTGGTGCATCGAGGGGTATCTCGACCTGATCAAGCGCGAAGGGGGCGATGCTTTTGATGATATCATCGTGCCGCTTTACCTGACCAAGGATACAACGCCGGCCATGATCGAGCAGGGTGCGAAGAGCGGTTTGTTACGTGCCTGTAAATATTACCCGCCGCACGGCACGACAGGTGCGGACTTCGGATACCCGTTCGCCAATTATTTTGAAAATGGCGTATTCGAAGCGTTACAGGATAATAATGTCGTTCTGTGTATTCACGGTGAGCAGCATGCGATGAAGGGTGAAGAATATTTCGCACAGGACAGCAACGCTGAAGATGTGTTCTATCGTGAGCAGATGCCGAAGCTGGTTGAAAAATTCCCGAAACTGAAAGTGGCCTGCGAGCATGTGACGACCCGCACTGCCGCTGCTTTTGTGACAGAGTGCGATGATCATGTTGCCGCCTCCATCACGCCGCAACATTTGCTCTATACGGTCGGGGATTTGCTGATGGGGCTGAAATACCATCTATACTGCCTGCCTTTGGTGAAGTTTGCCGAAGACCGTGATGCGCTTCGTGCGGCGGCGACCGATGCCAATAACACCAAATTCTATGCAGGCACGGATAGCGCGGCCCATACGGTCAAAGCCACCGATTGCGGGTGCGCAGCCGGATGCTTTACGGGCGGTATCGCACCGCAATTATATGCGCAAGGTTTTGAGGAAGCAGGGCTGGATTTGGCGAGCGACGCCGATCAGGCCGCTTTCCAGCGATTTTTATGCGAAAACGGGCCGAATTTTTACGGATTACCGATTTCGGAAGAAACGTTCAAGCTGGAGAAAAAGCCTCAAAGTGTTGAAAAAATTGAGACTTCTGACGGAAGCATCACGCCTTTGCCGCTCGGGCTGGGGCAGAACACGATCCCCTGGTCGTATAGTGAAGCATAACGAATAATTAACACATTCAACCTAAACTTAAGTGAGTTGCCGCATTTGGGAGAGTGCGGCGTGTAGAAGGGTGAATAATAAATAAAAGGTAGTGCAGGGGTAAAGTTCAATGAAACTCGTTCGTGAGAGCGCAGAGCATTTCTTTCTAACGCAAATGGAAACACTCAAAGGCAAGCCCGAGGATTACTTCGGCCTGTTCTTTTCGCTGTCGAAAAATCTGAAACATGACGATCTTGTTGCGGATTTATCGACTATTCAAGACAACATTCAAAAAGCCAAAGCGCGCAGCGACGTATTCGCCGAAGAGCTTCATGCTGCATTGGACGGCAAGTTTGAAGGCAGTGTCTGTGTTTTTAAAGACATGGATATTTTCGTGATCGTAAAGCTGAAATCCGAAAACGAGCGTGCGGAGCTGCAGGCATTGTTCAAGCAGTTATCGGCCAAGTTACCGAAAGGGATGGCCGATATGGATACATTCGCCAACCAGTCGCGCGCATATCAAAAGTTCGCTGATCAAAAATTGCTGAGTGTCAAATGCATGGCGTCTTATGATGCGATGGCGGATATGCACAAAATTGCCAGTATTCCATCCCGCCGCAGACGCCGCGAGGATCCTTTGGTGATGCTGGTTGAAGATGACCGCTTTACTGCGCATTACGCATCCAACATTTTGAATACAAAGTTCGATTTGATTGTGTGCAAGGACGGCGAGTCCGCAATTCAGCAATATATCGAAACAGCACCGGACATCGTTTTTATGGATGTACATTTGCCCGGTATGACAGGCCATCAGGCATTACAGGCCATTCATGCCGTGGATGAAGGAGCGTTTGTTGTGATGTTGAGTGTTGATACGGTTCGCGAAAATATTCAGCTTGCCGCATCGCTGGGGGCCAGCAACTTCATCAAAAAGCCGTTCACGAAAGAACGGCTCATAGATGCGGTGAAAAATTCACCCTATGTGCGTGCACAACTTAAAAGCGACCGCGTCGGTTCCGAACAAATGTTCCACTAACAGATTTTATCAGAGGTATTTCTTTTGCTCGCCGATCATGGTGAGGAAACGCATTTGTGCGCTGTGGTCATCCTGTAAACGGCCACGGAATGTCGTGGTCACTGTTGAGGATTGACGCTTTTTAACACCACGGATTGACATGCACTGGTGGTCTGCATCGATGTAAACGGCCACGCCTTTTGGTTTCAGTGTGTCTTCGATGCAATTCGCAATGCCGTTGGTCATGTTCTCTTGCGAGACAAGACGCTTGGAATAAATGTCGACAATGCGGGCCAGTTTGGAAATACCGACTACGGCTTTATCGGGCCAATAGGCGACATGTGCCACACCGTTAATCGGCACCATGTGGTGCTCACAATGGGATGTGAATTCAATGTCTTTGACCAGCACGATGTCATCAAAACCTTCGATGTCTTCGAATGTTTTGCCCAACTCGGCGGCCGGGTCCTGACAATATCCCTCGAAAAATTCGTCATAGGCGCGAATTACGCGGGCAGGCGTATCAACCAGACCTTCGCGTTTCGGATTCTCGCCAATGTAGCGTAAAAGAACGCGGACAGCCTCTTCGGCTTCGTCGCGGGATGGTTTTGCGCTATTTTTTTCGTCACTGCACATATCGACGACCTTGGAGGTATCTTTGGATGAAACCATGTGAAAAATCCTTGTGTTTCGGGTCTTCTAGCTTTTTAATGCGCTCAATACCAGAAAAAAATTTCATTCTTTAAAGTGAATTATGCCGCAGCTAGCCCTTTTCAATACGCTTAAACGCGAGAAACAGATTTTCGAACCGCTTGACCCGAACCATGTGCGGCTCTATGCGTGCGGCCCGACGGTCTATAATTATGCGCATATCGGCAATGCACGTATGGCGGTTGTATTTGATTTGCTGACCCGTGTTTTGAAAACGTTGTACCCAAAGGTGACGTACGTTTCGAACATTACGGATGTTGATGACAAGATCATGCAGGCATCGAAGGACACAGGCGAGCCGATCGATGCGATTACGCGTAAGTACGAAACAATCTACAATGACGACATGGCGGCTCTGGGTTGTGATAAGCCCGATATTCAGCCGCGGGCGACCGAACATATCGGTGACATGATTGCCTTGATCGAAGCGTTGATCGAACGCGGTCATGCCTATGATGCCGACGGGCATGTCCTGTTCAATGTGCCGTCATTTGAAAATTACGGTGGTTTGTCAGGCCGCAGCCGCGATGAGCAAGTTGCGGGTGCACGTGTTGAAGTGGCGTCTTACAAAAAGGATGCTGCGGATTTTGTATTGTGGAAACCCTCAAACGATGACGAACCGGGTTGGGATAGCCCGTGGGGGCGTGGCCGTCCGGGCTGGCATATCGAATGTTCGGCAATGTCCGAAAAACATCTCGGTTTGCCGTTTGATATTCACGGCGGCGGCGCGGATTTGAAATTTCCGCACCACGAAAATGAAATTGCGCAATCGTGCTGCGCGCACGGCGAAAGTGACCTTGCAGCATTTGCCAATGTATGGGTGCATAACGGCTTTGTTACGGTCGAAGGCGAGAAGATGTCCAAGTCTCTGGGGAATGTGACGTTGGTGCATGATCTGGTTGGGAAGTATCCCGGTGAAGCGCTTCGCCTGACGTTGTTGTCTGCACAATATCGTCAGCCGCTTGATTGGTCGGTGGAGAAAATCCAGCAGAACAAAAAGCAGCTCGATCGTTTTTATGCCCGTCTTGATGAAATGAAAGATATGGACGCGACACCCGATGCGGTGCCCGAAAGCATTACGGCTGCGTTATGTGATGATTTGAATACGCCGCAGGCATTGGCCGAAATGAACGCGTTATTGAAGGAAGAAAATTCGCCAGAGCTGAAAAGCAAGTTGTTGGCTGCGGGTCGTGTGTTGAATGTTTTGCAGAAAGATCCTGCAGCATGGCTTGGTTTTGGCGGTGACAATCAAGACAGTGATATTCAGGCTTTGCTTGATGAACGAACCGCAGCAAAGGCCGAGAAGAATTTTGCGCGTGCGGATGAAATTCGTGACGAGCTGGCGGCGCAAGGTATCGAGATTGTCGACACACCCGAAGGGCCGAAGTGGCGCAAGGCCAACTAGTTCACCTGATTTTACAGGTCCGTGCGGAACGCTTTAAAATCTTTTTCAGTTGATTGCAGGATATGAACGGGCAGAGTTTTTACACCCAGTGAGGCCAGCGTTAAAAACACAGGTCTGCCCGAACCGATTTCCACATTGTCCTGAATACCGATACCGAGCACCGGCTGCTCCAACGGTTTTCCGTTTTCAATAGCATCCATGATGTTACTTTGCTTTTCGCGGTCGGACGGCTTTAACTCATCGCCCGTTTTGATCGTACCGTTGGTGTATATCCATTCAAAGCTGTATAGCGAGATGGCCCAGCTTTCGAGGATTTTGGCTGTATCAACGGTGATAAGCATGTAACGTTCGGGGTTGGCTTGTACGGGCTTGCTGTCTTTAAATTTCAAAGTCCCGGGGTCGATGCTTTCAGGTTTGTCCATTCGCTATAAATCGGTTTTAGGTATTGAATATGTTATTCTTTTGCAGATATAACGAGTTGTACTTTAACAGAGCACTAAGAGAATGCAATCATGGCCGATAACGCAGCCACATCCGAAAATCCAGAACTCATTGTCGTTGACGATCATGCCGACGGTGTGAAATGTGACGGCGGCGGTGGTCCTTTGGGACATCCGGTTGTGTGGTACAGCTTTGACCAGAAAGACTATGTCGAGTGCGGTTATTGTGATCGCCTGTTTGTCAGAGAGTCTTCAAAGGGCCGTTTTAGCGCTGAGTAACGCGCGGGCACCTTGTCACCTATCATAAAATCACTATATTAAGTTGTATCGGCGCCTCTTGCAGGGCCGATGTTTGAAAACTCGCTCAACGATGAGGAGAATTTATGAGTACAGGACGACTGACATTGTTCGACAGCCCGCTGTTTCTGGGGTTTGACGAGATTGAAAAAACTTTCGACCGCCTGCGCAAATCTGGCGGAGAAGGATACCCCCCTTACAATATTGAACAGATCGGAAATGCGGGCTTGCGAATTACGTTGGCCGTAGCCGGTTTTACTATGGATGATCTGGATGTCGAGATTGAAAGCAACCAGTTGACGATCCGCGGCAAGCAAACGGACGATGAGGAACGCGTGTATCTGCATCGCGGTATTGCCGCCCGACAATTCCAGCGCAGTTTCGTACTTGCCGACGGCATAGAAGTGCGCGGTGCTAGCCTTAATAACGGCTTGCTTCATGTTGAATTGGAGCGTGTGATTCCGGAATCAAAGGCGCGTAAAATCGAAATAACGGATGCTGAAGGAGGTAACAAAACTCCACAAGCCATCGATGTCGAAGCGTCTGATATTGAAGAAAAAAACGACTAAACATCTTCTAATATACTTTTGATTATAGGATTTTAGTGATTTCGAAACCCATTTTTTGCTATACTGAGATTTGCGAGGGTAATACGATGAACAATATTGACGACACTACAGCTACAACTTTAAAGGGCTTGTCTTCTCAAGACTTCCTGACGTTCGGCATTCACGACATTGCGTATGTTCGTAAAATTGACACGCAGGGCCAAGAAGGATTTGCCATTCACGCAGCGGACGGTACGCCGCTATCTGTGATGGATACAATGGATGAAGCAATCCAGTTGATCGAACATAACGATCTGGCTTCCGCCCACGTTCACTAATTTTTGTAGTTAATATCTTTTGGTAAACAGGCTGCCGTTTTGTGCAGCCTTTTTTATGCGGCCATCAACCAGCCTTCGGGGTCGATGAGCAATGCGCGAATGGCTTCGACATCGCGGGCTTCAACCAGCTTTTTGCGCAAGTCGTCGCATTTCAGCAGACGGGATACGCGGGCCAGACGGCGCAGGTGGATCGGGCCGTCGCGTTCCGGCGAGATGACCAGACATACCAGATCAACAGGTTCTTCATCGATTGCGTTAAAATCAACCTGCGTGTTGAGCGTTGCCAGAATGGCCATGCCCTTGGTCGGTCCCTGAACTTGAATATGCGGGATGGCCACGCCGCCGCCGATGCCGGAGCTGGACGATGCTTCTTTTTCCAGCAAAAGGTCGTAAAGAGCCTTTGCGGACACGTTCAACACATCTGCCGCTTCTTGCGAGAGCGCCTTGAGAATTTGCAAATATGATGTCCCTTTAAGACCGGGAATAATAATTTCGAACTCTAAATCGTGGGCGTAATTATTCATTTATTACAATCTCCTAAAACCGATTTTTCATACCTAGATCGTTCTTTCAGGACAGTGGTCTACTCCCTTCCGCGATGGGCGTCCAGAAAAAAATTTACGGCATTGCAGTATTAGAAAAACGTTATATTAGGGCCAGAAATCCGCCATTTTCGAGTTTTGTTATCTTTGATGACGTTTGTGATAAAAATAATCGCATTTTGGTGTTTTTGCGGTGCGCAAATGTGCAATTTTATCCGCTGTGGAAAACAAAAATTTTTTTTCGAGCACAATAAAAATGGCGGATTTTTGCGTCGCAGCGCCCAATGTTTAACCATATATTAAGCCTTTCCCCTCATAATTTGGACATAAAAACGAATAAAAAACTGAGGGTGTACACATGGCGGTTCCTGGAACCAAAGAGGAAGCCACTGATTATTTAAGAGAATTTCTGGCTCAGCACGGCACGAAAAGTGCTGCCGAAATCGCCGCCCTTGGCGAAGAAGAACTACGCAATCTCCAAACAGCATTAGCCCTTGAAGGCCTCTACGTAAACACCGGTGACCGCGCGGAAGCGTTCATTGACGGTGACATGGGAGAAACACCTTCAGAATCCCTGACATGGACTGGTCTGCAACGGGCTAAAACGTTACTGGATGTAGAGGGGGCACCTACACCCGAGGAGATTGTCCGTGAAACACAATCCGTTATTCAACAAATAGAAGGCACTTTCGGTCGTGACCGTGAGCATCTTGTCACCCGTATCCAGCAAAACTTGAATGTACTGGATGCAAAGGATCTCGCCGATGGCGGCGAAGATTACAACATGGGTGTTCAGGAAGTTGACACATTCATGGGTAACGAAGTTGCCATGGGTCTTGCCGGTTACTACAGAAAATACAATCTCATACCGAGTGAAGGCGGCCGGGAGCTTCTGGATCGTTATTTGCTTGAAGGGCGCGAGCAATTCAGCACGTATCTTGCCGCAAATTCCGTACAGCCGCTTGCAGAAACACCACCGGGCGCATCCGATATCCGCCAATCCGATTTAGGCGGACCGTCAGGTTTCGTCGACAGAGGCGGCAGCAACCCCAAAATGGATAATTACGCCGGTGTTGATCTGGGTCGCGGCGATAGCCCGCTCTATGTCACAGGTATTGAATTTGACGGTGGTTGGACGTTCGGTAAGGACACATATTCCAGAACGCCGTTTTTCGGCACACAAAGAAACCGTGAGCATGACGGTGTAGATTTGTACCAGCTTGATGGCGGTGCCAACGCCGAGATTTCTATGGTCGGCGGTCCCGCGATTATGGTGCACCGTGCACTTCATACAGGTTACGGCCGAACAGTCGTAACCATGACAGATCAACAGGATTTGCCTCCGGGCGTCAGCATTGATGTAACGCCGAATAACGGCATGAGCGATAATCCGCGAATTTCCGGCGAAGTGAGTTCAATTAGTGTGTTCACCATTAACGGACATATGAACGCCTATGGTGAGGATGTTGCCGATATGAATACCGGCGACATTATGCCTGACGGTACGCCGATTGGTTTGAACGGGGTGAGCTATGGCCGAAACGGTCAAACATTCTCCAGTTCTCCGGCACATATTCACTGGGAAACGCATATCCGTCTGGATATGGCTGACGGTTCAAAGATTGTGGTTCCGGTCGATCCGCAAATCCTGCTTGGTGAAGATTTGTCAGGGCCAGCTGCTGATTTAACGGATCCGGCAATTCTACAAAGTATTCTGGCGACGTCCCATACCACCCGTATGAGTCAAACCATTACACAACATTCACTGGCGCAGTTGCGCGAATGGGATGCACAGCTCGATGCCGAGCGTGCAAATCCGACCCGTGTTATCGAACGTCGCAGACGTCGCGATCAAGATGGTGGCGGTGCTTTGCCTGACGCGTTTTCTCAAGTTGCGCAACAGGACCTCGCGGCGATTACTGCGGATCCTACACTCGCCAAAGAATATATCGACGGATTCAATGCTTTGTCATCTCCGTCAAGACAGGACATCCGTGAGGTTCAACGCGTTCTTACGGCGATGGGCTTATACGCAACGCAACCGCATAAATATTATGCTGACGGTTATGACGGTCCGGTTACACAACGCGGTTTGCGCATGGCCGAGGAGTTGCTCAATACCGAAAACCCACAAGATTCCGCTTTTACAGCTTCGGTTATTGAAGATGTGAATAGCCTGATCAATAAAGCCAATCTCAGCCCCGCCGAGATTATGCGTCTTCAACAGAATTTGAATTATATGGATCGTATTGATGATCTGGATGGTGGTAACGATGTTGACCTTAACCCCGACGGCGTTGATGCCTATATGGGTGAGAACACAGCAAACGCTTCGCTCGAAGCGGCTAGAAAATACGGTCTGCAGATCAGTTCCAGAGGTACAATTGGTCGTACGCTTCGCCGAGGCGGTAGCGATTATGATGATGTTTCTTCCAGTGCTGATATTGAAGATCTTGATCTTGCCTCGGTACTGTCTTCTTCAGTTCTGGCGTCCAGTAAGGTTTTCGACCTTCAAGAGCTTTTGGTTGCTCAAGGATATGATGTTGGTGACCCTGACGGGATGATCGGTACTAAAACGGTCAACGGTTCGGATGGTAACAGCGGTATTATGCAGGCGCTGAAAGATGATCCGACTCTGTTGGCCAATATGAGTCAAAGCGCCTTAAGCGCTATTTACCGTCATGCCTCCCGAGAGAACAGAGAGTGGCTGGACAACACATGGACACAAACATTTGATGGTACGCAACGTGCGGACATGCTTGAATCTGCGAAGATCCCATCCGGTGGACGCTTTATCGAAGGTATTACCGGCACGGATGTGAATACGAAGACATTGTTGGACTTCATCGGTCATTATGAATCCCGCGGAGAGTATAACATTGCGTTTGACGGTACTGCCGATGGTCGCTCTGTGCCTGCGACCGAAATGACATTTGCTGAAATTACAAGCTGGCGTTCGGGTCACTTGGCGGAGTTGCGTGCCAACGGTATTTGGCCATCGTCTGCTCTGGGTAAATATCAGGGCGTTGGCGATACAATTGATGGCTTCTTGCGTGCCAATCCCGACATTGATCCCAATACAGATGTTTTTGATGAAGAAATGCAGGACCGTTTTGGTATCTATCTCTTACATGAGCGCGGTCTTGCTCAATTCTTGAGCGGTGAAAAAAGCGCTGAATGGTTTGCACAGCAGATTGCAAAAGAATGGGCTTCGTTACCGGCCGGTACGGATAATTTGAGCCATTACGGAGGCGACGGTTTCCACAATGATGCGCGTGTAAGCTGGAACGACACGGTTGGGTTACTGGAAGATTTCCGTGACAACTACCTCGCGCAGCAAGCTAATCCAAATGCAACCATGGACGTGGCCTTAGCGACCACGCCCGGTTAATTTCAAAACTGACTTTCTAGATTATTTACCGTGGCCTTCAGGGTCGACCCAACCGATATTGCCGTCTTCGCGACGGTAAATCATGTTGATGCCGCCATGGCTGGCGTTACGGAACAGCATGGCATTCTCGCCTGAAAGGTCGAGGCGCATGACTGCGTCGGACACACTCATTTTTGTGATTTCCTGAGTCATCTCGGCGACGATCAACGGTTCGTCTCCTGACTCGGCGGCATCTTCAGGTGTGTCGTCCTGCTCGGGTGCGGCGGCCAGTACGTAATCGCGCGCTTTCATGATTTCATCTTCAGGCGTCTGCTGGATACGCTCGTGGTGGTCGCGCAATTTCTTTTTGTAACGACGCATTTGCTTGCTGACTTTTGTAGCGGCTGCTTCGAAAGACGCGTACGGGTCGTGGTCTGTTGCGTCGGCGACGACCATGACGTTTTTACCGATTTGAATTAAAATATGGGCGCGTGTCTCTTTTTTACCGTGGCCTTCCTTCGAAAATGTTACGGTCGCGAATGCGGCGTGATTGAAGTATTTCTCATTAAGATCTGACAGTTTGTCTTCAACGTGGGTACGCAAAGCGTCACCGACATTGATCTGTTTTCCATGAACGTTCAGTTCCATCGGTTAGTCCTTTTCTTCGATTTTTACTGCTATGTATTAAGTATAGCACAAGCGCCGCGGATTTTTAGGGCAGAAATCAGGCAATAAGGTGTTTTTTTTCTTTCCTGCGCTGCACGCTGGAGCCTATGTGCATGGCTTCGCGGTATTTGGCTACCGTCCTTCTGGCGATGTCGATTCCTTCACTTTTGAGGATCTCGACGATTTTATCGTCACTGAGGATTTTCTTCGGGTCTTCCTCGTCGGTCAGAGCTTTAATCCGGGCCTTGATGCTTTCTGCGCTATGGGCCGTCCCGTCCTCAGAGACGAGTGCCGTAGAGAAGAAGTATTTCAATTCGAAAATGCCGCGCGGTGTGCCGATATATTTATTGGTCGTAACGCGTGAAACCGTACTTTCATGCATTTCTATTTCTTCGGCGATATCGACAAGCTTTAACGGCTTTAAAAACTCGATACCGTAATTAAAGAAGGCATCCTGCTGTTCGATGATTTCGCCCGCAACTTTCAAAATGGTTTGTGCGCGTTGGTCCATGGCACGTACGAGCCAGCTGGCGTTGTTTAGTTGCGTGGAGAGATATTCCTTATCCTTTTTTTGCGTCGCGGATTTGGCGACTTCCATGTAGTACTCCTGATTAACAAGTACGCGGGGCAGGGTGTCGTTATTCAATTCCACGCGCCATCCGCCGCCGAGATTTTTCGGCAGGCGTTTCATGAGTACGTCGGGAATAGCGGTTTGCACGACCAGATGGTCGAATTCGGATGCGGGTTTCGGGTTCAAAGCGCGGATTTCGCCGATCATATCCTTGAGATAGGTTTCGTTGACGCCGCATTTGTCGGCGAGGCCCTTAAAGTCATGGTCGCCGAGCATATTGAGGTTTTCGACCAGAATACGCATAGGCTCGTCCAGCTGGCCGCGTTCTTCGAGTTGCAGGGCCATGCATTCAGCCAGATCATGGGCGAAAATGCCTGTCGGGTCGAAGCCCTTCATTTTTTCGAGCAAACGTTCGATACGCTCTTCCGAAGCGCCGATTTTTTCCGCCAGTTCGTTCGGGTCTTCGCGTAAATATCCGCTTTCATCAATGCGGTCGATCAACATGGCGCCGACCATACGGTCACGGTTGTCGTTGAAGCGTACGTGTAGCTGGTCGATCAAATGCTCGCGCAATGTCTTCTCGGAAGACATGCGGTTTTCAAAACTGTTTTCGACATCTTCGAATTTTGTGTTTCCGCCCGCACCGACTTCCGCCATTTTCGATCCTGCGTCGAAATCGGTTTCGCCGCCGGCCTGTTCATAGGCTTCGTCGACTTCATCGTTGCCTGTTTCGCGATCAGGGCTGTCATCGCCCGAGTCATCGGGCGTGCTTTCATCCTTTTCGAGCAGCGGATTCTTTTCCAACTCCTCTTCGACCAGTTCCGCCAGCTCGACATTGCTCATTTGCAGCATGTTGATGGCCTGCTGCAACTGAGGGGTCATTACAAGCTGTTGGGACTGTCTGAGATCCAGACTCTGGGTGGGCTTGTTCATAGACTCAAGTATAGCATGAGCGCGGATTTCGCAAAAGCCGATATACGGCTGCAGGAGGGGATTAAAGGCGCGGTTAAAGCTTGAATTCGTCGCCGAGATAGACGCGGCGTACATTTTCGTCGTTGATGATGTCGTCGGCGGAGCCTTCCATCAAAACCTGACCGTCATGCAGGATGTATGCGCGGTCAACAATGCCCAGACAGTCGCGGACATTGTGGTCGGTGATCAGCACGCCGATGCCGCGGTCTTTCAAATGGGCGATCAGGTTTCTGATCTCGCCGACGGCGATCGGGTCGATACCGGCGAGCGGTTCGTCAAGCAGGATGAAGTCGGGACGTGCAGCCAGTGCGCGTGCGATTTCAACACGACGACGCTCACCACCGGACAGTGCCGGTGTAGGTGTACGTCTAAGATGCTCGACACCGAATTCGCTCAAAAGGTCTTCGAGCAGGATGTCCTGATCTTCTTCGCTTAATTCCTGCGCTTCGAGGACAGCGCGGATATTATCTTCAACATTCAAGCCGCGAAAAATAGAGGATTCTTGCGGTAGATAGCCGATACCCAGACGCGAACGGCGATACATCGGCAGATGTGTAATATCCTGCCCGTCAAGCTGGATGACGCCGCCATCGGCGGGGATCAGGCCGGTTGTAATGTAAAAACATGTGGTTTTACCCGCACCGTTAGGGCCGAGCAGAGCCACAGCCTCACCCCGTTGCAGGGTAAAGGACACGTCCCGCAAAACCGGACGTTTCTTATAGCTTTTAGACAGGTGCTGGACGCCCAATCCTTTGGGCACTTCCCTCAGGCGGGGCTTTATGGAGCTCAGGGAGATATTCATATTATTTGGCCGCCTGCGAAGAATTTTTCGATGATGTGCTGCAACATTCCATAATCTCCAAACTACCCGAATTTGAGAAAAGTACCAGAAAAATTATTGTGAATCAGGATATAAAACAGCGCGTACGCGGCCGTCTCCTGCGCCTGTAGCCTGATTTTGACCGTAGATTGTGCTGACATTGGTGGTCATGTCGACGATGGCTTTTTCGCCTTCGAGCACGTTCGGCCCGCGTTTGATTTTAACGCCGCCCGTCAATTCGGCCTTGTTCGTTTCGCTTCGGAAGATGCCGTATGCGCCCGTGATTACCTCTGTCGGGGTTGTGATGATGACGTTGCCGATCGCTTCGAGGGAGTGCAGAACCTGCTCGCCTTGCTCGTTCTCTTTCAGCACGGCGGAGATTTTATCAGCTTTCAAAGTATCGTTGCCGCCTTCGGGTTTGGGGCGCACGACACGGGCATTGCCGAGCGCGTTGATGCGACCGTCGGCGACCCAGTATTCGAATTTATCTTCGGCTGTAACGGTTTGGTCAGGGGCGACCATTTTCAGGTTGTTACCGGTCATCACCGCAACGCCGTCATCGAGGTTATAGACCGCGTTTTCGCCGAAGACGGTGCTGTCACGGGATTTTAGTTTTACGTTTTGGTCCGCTTTGACCTGAAAAATCTCGAATTTCTCACCGTTCTGGCCTTCACGATACAGAGCGGTGAGAATTTCCCCCGCTACAGACGCGTCGCCTTGTTTGGCCAATGCATTTTTACGGGCGATCAATTTTTGCTGGGCGCGCATCCATTCAAGGCTGCCGTCAGCTGTGATTTCCAGCGGTGCTTTGGAATCGGAACCCAACCCTGCGCTCTGGGCGTACGCGTACGACACGGAGAGCATTGCGGTCAAAGCCATGATGATGTGAAAGCCCGGCTTTTTCATGGGCGGAATACCTCGGCAATATTGTTGTTTTCAGTGTCGTACAGTACCAGTTTCGCGGGGCCGATAAAGATCAGCTGTTCGCTTTCCCCGTTACCCTGCAGGCCATTGGCATCCAGTGTGCCTAAAGGTCCGTGACCTGTGACGGTCGTGTCGGTTGTTACCGTATTGGCCTTCAGGTCGATGTCCAGTGCCTGCATGGAAAACTGATAACCCGCATCATGATAGAGCTTTACGTTATCATCAAGACGGAGTTTTTGTGTTTTTTGGTTAAACTCACCCTTATCGGAGCGCAGGGCGACCCACTGTCCGGAATTCAGGACAATGTCGGCCAGCGGTTTTTCAAGCGCAATTTGTTCGCTTTTCATATTTTGTAACGCACTTTCGGCCGTGATTGTGTAGGGCTGGTTTTTGTTGTCGACACTGTCAAAGCGCGGGTTCACGAGCTGGTTTGTACCGGCTACGGGTGTAATGTCCTCGTCCACACTATCCTTTATGACCGTTTCGGCATCGAACATGTTCGAGGTAAACAGAACCGCCACGATGCACAACGCAATAAGTGGCAGGATGATTTTTAGGGATTTGATCCATTTCGAATAGCGTTGAACATTCGCACTCGTGCGATTTTCGCCGCGTGAAAGGCCAGACAGCTTTTCCCGTTCCTTGCTTTCACCGGGTGGGTTAGCACCCGCGGCGGAATTATGTTCTGAAGATAGATCGTTCATCTTAAGCGTTATAGCCCGTTATAGGCGCAAGGCAAATGGATTAAAGCGTAGCTAGAGCAATCCGGCCTGAATACAATCCTGAAGACGGATCATGCCGGCCAGTTTTTTACCGTCCATGACGATCAGACTGCTGATATATTTGCCCGGTGTCTGTGTCATGATTTTAACCGCTTCCACGGCGAGCGCTTTGGCTTCAATGGTTTTTGGTGTTGTGCTCATGACTTCGTGTACCGGCTTTTCCAGCAGATCTGGCGCCATGTGGCGTTTCAAGTCTCCGTCGGTGATCATGCCTTGCAAGTTGCCGTCGTTGTTAAGGACCAGAACAGCGCCGAGGTTTTTCTCGCTTAAGGTCAGGATCGCCTGATCCATTTTTGCGCTGTCTTCAATAAGCGGCAGATCGTCATAGGCGATCATGATGTCTGAAACATTCATCAAGCGCTGGCCGAGTTTACCGCCCGGATGGAAGACTTTGTATTGTTCGGGTGTCAGACCCATACGGTGAAGCAGGGCAACCGCCAAAGCATCGCCGAATGCAATCATCATCGTTGTCGATGTTGTCGGGGCGAGACCGTTGGGGCACGCTTCGGGTGCTTTGGGCAACAGCAATGTGATATCGGCATGCTGGCCGAGTGTGCTGTCCGCGTTGCTGGTCATCGCGATCAGGGTAATGCCGTAACGGCGGGTATAGTGAATGAGGTCGGTTAGTTCGCTGTTTTCACCCGAATTGGACAGCATCAGTACAATGTCATGTTCTGTGATCATGCCCATGTCGCCGTGACTGGCTTCGCCGGGATGGACGAAATATGACGGTGTACCCGTAGAGGCGAGCGTGGCGGCGATTTTACGGCCGACATGACCGCTTTTACCGATACCGGCGATGATGAAGCGTCCGTGGCTCGCGTTGTTCTTCATTTCGTGAACGCGGGTTACGGCGGCGTCGAAGTTTTCGTCCAGTGCATCCTGTAACGCCTGCAAGCCTTCAATCTCGGTTTGCAGGACCGTGCGGGCATGGTCCTGATCTTTGTCTCGGATGTCCTGTTTTTGCGTGTCTTTTTTGGGGGCGTTGCTCATATAAAGCTTCATTGCGCTAGTTATGCGCGAAAATGTCCTCTGATGCCCAGCCTGCGAGATCGAGGTCGGCACGTACGGGCAGGCATTCAAAACAGCCTTGCGCCAATTCCATGCGGCCTTCGCGGTTCAGCATCATATCCAGTTTTTCTTTAAGAGCGTGCAGGTGGTAAACATCACTGGCAGCATATTCCAGTTGAGCATCGCTCAGCTCTTCTGCGCTCCAGTCGGAGGATTGCTGTTGCTTGTTCAAATCCACACCGAGGAGTTCGCGGCAGCAATGTGCCAGACCGTGACGGTCGGTATATGTACGCACGAGGCGTGATGCCGTACGTGTGCAATACACAGGTGTGCAGTCGATTTCGAGGTATTTCTTGCACACGGCAATGTCGAAGCGTGCGAAGTGGAAAATTTTCAGATTGTCCTGATTGCCCAGCATGGCCTTGAGGTTCGGCGCGTCATATGTTTCGCGGTCTAGCTGTACGATGTGGGCGCTGCCGTCACCGGAAGAAAGCTGCACGAGACAGAGGTTGTCACGTTGCGGGTTTAATCCTTGTGTTTCGGTATCAACCGCAATCACGGTGCCCAGATCAAGATCTGCGGGGATATCCCCTTTATGGAGGGTAATGCTCATAGGACTGTAAATACTCTTAAATCTCGTTTTGTGTTTGGTGCCCAGGAAAGGACTTGAACCTTCACTCCCTTGCGAGAACTACGACCTGAACGTAGCGCGTCTACCAATTCCGCCACCTGGGCTTAAACCACCAACACTTCTGGGGTATTAAGGTGTTTGATGTCTAATATACTCCTGCGCACATGTCAAACATACAAATCATTGCGGCGACACAATTTTTATCTGCAAAAAACCTTCAAATTTAGGCTTTGCTTTTGATCCATTTTCGGTGATCATGAAAATATTAAGCATTATCATGCTATAAGTAGTATTTATTGGGGAATTTTTACCATGAAGATTTTGCTGGTCGATCAAGATGCACTTGTAACGCAATTGTTGCGTTCTAAGCTCGAGCCAGTCGGCCACCAGATAGTTGAAGAGCCGGTAAAGAACAATGCGGTCGAAAAACTGGCCAATGACAATTTTGACATCGTTATTATGGATCCGGCGCCGTTGACGACGCCACGTCCGCTGATTTTGAATATGCGCCGTTCGGTGACGAATTATCCGTATATCCTGATCGCTTCGGAGACGATTTCGCGTGAAGACGCCGTGCAGGCGGGTGCGAATGACCTGCTCAAGAAGCCTATGAACCCCGATGCGGTGTTCAATTCGCTGGATAATGCCAAACGCCTGATCAAGGTCGTGAAAAACCTCAGTGATGACTCCGAAGATTTCCCGAGTGCGGGCGGGGTTATCGCCAAATCCGCGTTTAACCAGCTATTCCTCTCCGCCATGGACCGTGCCGATCGTTACGGCGAGCAAACTTATGTTTTGCGCATTGCGTTGAGCAACCACACCGAAATTCAGGGCACGGATGGTGTCTATGCCGCCGAATTCGCGGTTGCCAAGCTGTGTCAGTATCTTGTGCTGCTCCGTCGTCAATCCGATATTATCGGCCAGACGGGCAAGAACGAGTACAGTCTGTTACTGCAACGTCCCGCCTATGAAACGGAGCCGGTTGATGCCGCAAACCGTTTCGCACAGCAGCTTGGCGGGTATAAGGATATCGATGCGTCGGGACGTACACCCGTCGAGATTACAGTATCCTTGCTGGATATTCCTTCGGGAGAAATGCGTATCGAGCATGTCTTCCGCCCCGGTGAAGTCGAAAAGGCCGCCGCGCAGTAGTTTAGGAAAAAATTCCTTGAATTTGAATTAAAAGCGGGATAGGGTTTTTTATCTCACCACAAGTATGTCCGCGTGATGCGGAATTTTCGGACCGGCCGTTTGGCCGGTTTTTTCATTTTTAAAAGGAGAAATCTATGTCCACCAAATTGCCTTTGGATACGAATAACAATCCCATTCCTGCGTTGCGGTTCAAGAATGATGCAGCTCATGTGATCAATTTTACCGATTCATCCGCCCGTAATTCTACGGCGTTCGATGAAGATACGCGGGTTATCAGCCTGTATGCGACGCAGAATATGTATGTACGTTTCGGCGATGGGTCCGTAACAGCCGATTCCGGCGACCATTTCTTCCCCGCGGGGCAGTATTATGACGTTGCTATTGGCGGTGACGGTGCGGGGCATTATACGCATATTGCCGCGGTCCGTGTGGATACGAACGGTGTGCTGTATGTATCTGAAAAAGAATAAACCGACTGGTTGGTATTAAGGTGTAAGCCTTTATTTTCTGGACCTTAGCGCCGTTGTGATGGTGCCGTCATCGAGGTAATCCAGCTCTCCGCCGACGGGGACACCGTGTGCGAGGTGGGTGATTTGCAAGCCGTCGCGTGCGATGTGATCGTTGATGTAATGGGCGGTGCTTTGCCCGTCAACCGTGGCGCTAAGTGCCAAAATGACCTCTGTGACGGCTTCGTCGCGGCTTCGGGCTATCAGGGCATCCAAATTCAAATCTTTGGGTCCTACGCCGTCCAGAGCCGATAAAACGCCCCCGAGAACATGGTACATGCCTTTGAAGGAGGCTGTGCGCTCGATCGCCCAGAGATCGCTGACCTGTGCGACTACGCATATTTGTGTACGGTCGCGTTTGGCGCTCTGGCAGATGCGGCATGGTTCGACATTATCCAGATTGCCGCAAGTGCCGCAGGCTTTGATGTCTTCGGCGGTTTGTTTGAGCAGATCGGCAAGCGGGATCATCAATTGTCCGCGTTTGGACAGCAAGTGCAGGGCAACCCTACGTGCGGAACGGTTACCGAGGCCCGGCAAGCCGGACAGCATTTTGATGAGATGATCGAGCGGGCCGTCCTGCATGATTATTCGTTAAAGCTCGGTTCGCCGCTATCCGGTGCCTGATATACGAACAGGTCGGAGGGGTGTTTGATGTCGGTTTTGAGATAGAACAGCTCGACTTCGGTGATCAGCCCCTGTCCGTCGACCACGCGCCATTTTTTTAGCGTCATCGGGCCTTCTTCGAAGCCCAGTGTAAGGGAGCCGGCCTCGGGGTCGGAGGCCTGCACCAGCTGTACTTGCAGAAGGTCGCCTTTGCGGCGGATGCTTTCGACCAGAACGTCACCGCTCAAGGACAGGTCTTTGCGCAAGATGAAGTCAGCCAGTGTTTGTCCGATCGGGGCGTTGGTTTGTTCGCCCAGTTCTGCGTCATAGAAATAGATGAAGACGCCGTCGGCGACGACGAAATCTTTGATGGGGTCGTCATATTCAAAGCGCAGCTTTCCGGGGCGTTGCAGGTAAAACGTACCAACCAGTTGTGTGCCGTCATGTGTGGTTTGGACGAAGCGTGCACGGGCGGAGCTTAAGCCTTGCAGGTAATGTTCGACCAGTGCGATGTCCTGTACGAATTTTTCGGTTTTCTCGGCCGATGCACTTTGTGACAGCGCCAGCGGGCTGAATAGGAGGGCCGTCAAGGCCAGAATGCGGAATAGGGTTTTCATGCGCTTTTCGTTTGTTGTTGTGTATTACAGATAATATACGTGCGGCGCTTTGCAAACCCTTTGGATGGGATCAATCGTTTTTATGCATTGATCTGTGAAAGGCGAGGTCGTCTTTCAAGCGCGGATAGATTTTCGCGCATTCCTTGTAGCCCCAGTAAATCAAAGCACCGCCGATGAGCAGGCCCGTTAAGCCTTCAAGGAACACGATGGCCAGTATTCCGCCGATGATGGCGTAGCGGCCGTAATTGAACTCCTTGAATTCTGTTTGCAGTCCGGGGGCGAGTTTTTTCGCATCGATCCCCCAGTTCTGGGTAAGAAATTCCAGAAAATTTGCAATGATTTTTCCGGGGTCTATCGGTTTTTCGTGCTCTTTGCGCATGATCTATACATCACTGAAGTCGGAAATCAGGACTTCGCGTTTACCGGTTGCGGTCGCTTTGGAGACCACGCCCTGTTTTTCCATTTCTTCGATGATACGTGCGGCACGGTTGTAGCCGATTTGCAGGTAGCGCTGGATGAAGCTGGTTGAAGCTTTGCCTTCGCGTGCAACCAACGCCACGGCTTCGTCGTACAGTTCGTCCACTTTTTCGCCGCCGCTGCCGCGGTCGGTGAAGATGGCTTGCATGACTTCGCTGGCATCGGAGAAATCATCGGATGTGATGCTGTCGATGTAGGCCGGTTCGGCTTGCGCTTTCAGGTCGGCCACGACTTTTTCAACGTCATCGTCGCTGACGAACGGGCCGTGTACGCGTGTGATACGTCCGCCCGGTGCCATATACAGCATGTCACCCATACCGAGCAGTTGTTCGGCACCGCCTTCACCCAGAATGGTACGGGAGTCGACTTTGGATGTGACCTGGAACGAGATTCGGGTCGGGAAGTTGGCTTTGATCACGCCTGTGATTACGTCTACGGATGGGCGCTGCGTCGCCATGATCAGGTGGATACCGGCGGCACGCGCCATCTGGGCCAAGCGCTGGATCGCGTTTTCGACGTCTTTGCCTGCCACCAGCATCAAATCGGCGAATTCGTCGACGATCACGACGATGAACGGCAGTTCGCTCAAATCCATTTCCTGATCTTCGTATGTTTTTTGTCCCGTTTCGGGGTCGAACCCTGTTTCCACTTTCTGGACGATTGTCTCACCCTTTTCACGGGCTTCCTTAACGCGTTCGTTATAGCCGTGGATGTTCCGTACACCCAGCTTGGACATGGCGCGGTAACGTTCTTCCATCTCCTGCACCGTCCATTTCAAGGCAACAACGGCCTTGCCGGGTTCGGTTACAACAGGAGAGAGAAGGTGCGGAATACCGTCATAGACGGAGAGTTCCAGCATTTTCGGGTCGATCATTATGAAGCGGCATTGCTCAGGTGATAAGCGGTACAGCAAGGACAGAATCATGGTGTTTACGGCGACAGATTTACCTGAACCGGTTGTACCAGCGACAAGCAAGTGCGGCATTTTCGCCAGATCGGCCAGAATGGGCTGCCCGCCGATATCTTTACCCAGCACCAACGGGAGCGAGGCTTTTGACTTTTCGTACATGGATGTGGCCAGCAGATCCTGCATGTACACAATCTGACGGGATTTGTTCGGCAGTTCGATACCAATCACGTTGCGGCCCGGCACAACGGCCACACGTACGGAGATGGCCGACATGGAGCGCGCGATATCATCGGCCAGACCGATAACCTTCGCGGATTTCGTCCCCGGTGCGGGTTCGAGTTCGTACAGCGTCACAACGGGACCGGGGTGGATGCTGGTGATTTCGCCTTCAACATTGAAGTCTGCCAACACGTTTTGCAGCAGCTCGGCATTGCGCCGCAGCGCATTTTCATCCAGCTGGTCTTCGTGATGATCTTCGGGCGCAGCTTCGAGCAGGTCGAGGCTGGGGAATGCCCATTCAGCGTTTCCGTCAAGGCTGAAGCGTTGCTGCGGGGTTTCAACTTTGGTGGCTTTGGCCGGTGTAGCGACGACGGGAATATTCGGCTGCTGTCTCGGTACGGCTTTTGATTCGGGGGCGGCCTCGACCGGCTCGGCACGCATTGTCGGGGCTTTTTTCTGTGGCGCAGGGGCCTCTTCTTCCGCATTGCCAAAGCTCGGCATAGGGATGGAAAAGCGCGGCATTTTATCCAGTGCGCCACGTATGTCCGGACGGGCGTCTTCGTCGTTATGATGACCGATCCAGCTGATGAATCTCTGGATTGTCTCGACGGTTGCGAGGACGGCATTGATTGAAATAATTAAAGTCTTTTGAAGTGCATAGCCAATATGAGCCAATTTAAGGGTGGAGGCGTAGATGCTGGTTATGATGGCCAGTACGCCGCAAAGCGCAGCCATAATCAGAGGGCTTACAGAAGGAATGAGGTAGGCGACGGCGTCCGTCACAGAGGTGAGAATCAGCGAACCGATAGAGCCGCCCAACCCTTCTTGAATCATGTAATTGCCGGAAGGTAGCGGTGCGAATGCAGCGGCGATTAGTGCAACGCTGGCACCCAATGCGACAACACGGGCAATAAACCATGTCAGGCTGGCGCGGTTAAATATCCGTACGCCCCAGCATATTGAAACCAAGGCGGCCATAAAGGCGCCGACGCCGAAGGTCTGGATAATGGCATCGGCAGACCATGCGCCGTAAAGCCCCATCCAGTTCTGTACGCCGTCATCGGCGGCGGCAACATTCAATGATGGGTCATGCGGCGTATAGCTCCACAAAGCAGCCAGCAGGAACAGGCCACCGAGTGTGAATATACCGGCTGTAACATCCACCACCCTGCGTGCAAAGAAAGCCTGCAGCCCTGCAGGCACGATTTTTAATAACCAAGGCGTGTTTGATTTTGATCGTGAATTTTTACGTTTGCGCGAAGTTTTGATCGGGGCGCGTCGAATGGTGCGTGTGCGGGCCATGAAATCAGTGTTCCTACTCAGGATATTAGCGTGATGTTGGTTGCGATTTTCGGGGTTGTGGAAAGGTAACCCAATCGCTTGATGAGCTTTTAGTTTAGCGATTTAAGCGAAAAAATACAAGCGCGGCGGAGCGTCATTTCCGTGCGCAGAAGGCTTAAATACAAGCGCAATCGGCAAAAATCTAAAATTTACATAGAATTTAAGGCAATCTTAAGCTTTCGTTAATCTTTTTAAGGTTATTTGGTGGGTATGAATGTTGAGTCTTATTGAAAATCATCTTAACAGCTAGACACGGAGATTTCACGCATGGTTCAGGCTTTTGCCAAAGCTGATATACAAGCTACCGATACGCAGGGGCCGGAGTATTCGGTATATATTTACCACAGGCCTGAAAACCAACATGAAGGACAGAATGACTGGGAAATGCGTTCCACGACGTATGACCTGAACGCTGCCATCAACGAAGCGGTATCCCTGCATGAGAGCGAAGGATACCGGAAAGTCGAGATTAAAAAACGTCTATTCGACCCCGAAACTTCCGCTGTGAAGGATCAGGTTCTCAAAGTTTTTATGCATGAGAAAGTGGATATTCCGCTTGAAGCCAAGTTGGCGCTGTGCAGCGTATTGCTGTGCGTGGGCGTACTCAGCCTGGTTTATCTTGGATTAATCTAGTCCAGAACCCCTTTAGGATCTGCCATAACCAATTCGCCGATTTGCTTATAAACTTTCGCGTTTTCGAGCATTTGTTCCTTAATCGGTTCGTTTTGCTCGGCCAGAGTCGTAAAGAATGTCGAGGCATCCACCAATAATTTACCGGCCAGTTCGCCATGCGGCGTGCCGTTCAGTGCGCCTTCAGGCTCTTGAGAAAGCAGGCTGCCCATTTGCTTGAATACAGTTGCATTTTCCTGCATCTGGTCGCTGAGAGGCGGATTTTGCTCACCGAGGGTGACGAAAAAGTCGGCAGCATCGACGAGAAGTTTTGTGGCCAGTTCGGCATGCGTGGGCATGAATATGTGCTCCTTAATTATGTTTATTGACCCTAACACGGACGCGCCCTGCCAGATCAAGCCTTAATTTCAAACTCTTAATTAATAGTGGACCCGTCATTATCGTGTGCGCGAAAGGCGTGGGCGGGGTAAGCGCCCAAGAATCTGACATCCGTAGCAAAGAAACCCAATTCCTCGAGGGCGAGTTTAAAGCTGTCATTGTCGGGGTGTCCTTCAATGTCGCAATAAAAGCGTGCGGCCTGAAAATTCGGGTCCACGTAGGATTCCAATTTTGTGAAGCTAAAGCCGTTTGTCGCGAAACCGCCCAGACATTTGTATAGAGACGCGGGGATATTCCGTACCGTGAAGATCAGCGAGGTTATTGTAGTGATTTCCTCATCGGGGATTTCGGGTTCTGTACCCAAAATCAGGAAGCGCGTCGTGTTATGTGCGGCGTCCTGTATGTCGCGGTCGAGAATTTCGAGATCGTAAATCTGTGCAGCCAGTTCGGAAGCAATGGCCCCGTGTTCGGGATCGTTCTTTTCAGCAATTTCCTGCGCTGCGCCCGCGGTATCGGCATGGACATGGGGCTGAACATCCAGCTTACCCAGAAGCTTGCGACATTGCGGCAGGGCGTGGATATGGCTGTGTACGTGTTTGAGTTTTTTCTTACTGGAGCCTTTGACGCCTAATAAAGCGTGACGGATAGGCTGAAAATGCTCACCTATAATGTAAAGGCCGCCATCCGGCATCAGATGATGCACATCGGCAACGCGGCCCGCGATCGTGTTATCAATCGGTATCATGGCCAGCTCGGCTTTTCCGTCGCGTACAGCGACGAAGGCGTCTTCAAAGGAGTTGCAGCCTAGCGTTTCCAGCGATGGGAAAACGGTACGGCAGGCAAGATCGGAATAGGCACCTTTAGCGCCTTGAAAAGCTATTGTTTTAATTTTTGATAGATCCATACTGTGATTTAACGGCTTTTGTGTTCAATTTTTGCTTGAATGGCTTTACGCACACTGTATATGTCTGTTATCTAACCTTGGTTTAAACTGCTACAGATTAATACAAAGAACAAGAACCCTTTTTTAAAACATAAGAATTAGCGGAACGCCTTATGGACAGTATGGAAAAAAACAAGATTTTCGCCGCCGTTTTGTGCGCGGGTATCATGGCTATGCTTAGTGGCTTTATAGCCGGAAAGCTTGTGCACCCTCACATTCCCGATGAAGACGCGGTGCCGATTGAAGGCGTTGAAGTCGTTGCGGGCGGCGGACCAGCCAAGCCGCAATTGCCTGATCCGATCATGGATTTGATTGCCGAAGCCGACATTTCCAAAGGTGAAAAACTTTCCAAAGCGTGTGCGGCGTGTCACTCCTTTGATCAGGGCGGCCCGCACCGAGTCGGTCCGAACCTGTACGGTTTGGTTGGCGGCCCCAAAGCGCATGCGGGTGATTTTGAATATTCTGTGGCCATGCAAAATGCAGGCGGCGCATGGGGCTATGAAGATCTGAACTTTTTCCTCTGGAAGCCCAAAAAATATATCGAAGGCACCAAGATGAACTATCTCGGTTTGAAAAAGCCGAGTGACCGTGCAGCGATGATTGCATGGTTAAGACAGCAAGGTTCATCATCTTTCCCACTTCCTTCTGCCGGTGAAATTGAAGCCGAGAAGGCTGCTTTGGCACCGCCGGAGCCTGAAGAGCCGGAAGCCGAAGAAAGTGCCGATGCGTCAGAAGCTGCTCCTGCATCAGATGATGCAGCCGAGACTGAAGCTGAAGCAGAGCCTGCCGCTCACTAATTCATTCTTTTAGGATTTTTCTGTCCAACCGCCCTGTGCGGATTGTTGCCAGTAAGTGACGTCGTGCTCGGCGTCCTTATAGGTTTTCCAGCGGCCCCGCGCGGCCTGCACGGCTTCGTCGCTTCGTCCGTCAAACATGTCACAGATCAGTTTGAATTGCCCCAAATCACCATGTTCGGTGTTATGGGTCAGGATAAGCACATCCGCGCCGTTGGGAATTTCATTATTATCGGTCAGCCATACCGGCTGGTCGGATTCGTGTCCGTCTTTTTTGGTTCCGTGCGGAATGAAGCTGTTCGGGTCATAGGTCCATAAGTGCCCGTTCAAACGCTCGGCTTCTTTTTCATCAGATGTTTTGATGACAATTCTATGACCTTTGCTGAGGGCTTTAGCGACCAAAGCGGGCAAGGCGGTATCCAGACTCTGGCGTTCAAGGTGATAGAAACGGATTTCGCTCATTCCGTATCCTCCTGATCGGCTTTGGAGGTGTATGTGTGGTATTGGCCGTTGAAATCGGTGATTTCGTATTCGCCGTTACCTTTATACACCGGTGTGCCGGGGGTGCAGGGGACTTTGCCGTGCCCGCCGGGAATATCAACCATGTATGTTGGCTGGCACAGACCCGATAAATGCCCGCGCAGTTTTTCGACAATGGCTTGTCCGCGCTTAAGAGAAAGACGGAAGTGTGATGTTCCGGGTGCTAGATCGGGATGATGTAAATAGTACGGTTTTACGTTTACGCCCAACAATTCGCGGTACAGGTCGGCCAGAATGGCGGCATCATCATTAACGCCTTTCAGTAAGACTGATTGGGATAGAAGATTGAGGCCCGCTGTATGTAATTGCTTTAAACACGCACGTACATCATCGTTTAATTCTTGCGCATGATTGATGTGCAGGGCCATGTAAACGGCTTTATTGCTGCTGCTCATGGCTTTGATCAACTCCGCCGTCACGCGTGCGGGGTCGGCCATCGGCACACGGGTATGGAAGCGGACGATTTTTACATGCTCGATTGCTTCCAGACGCTGCATGATCGTTGTCATCTGTTTAGCGGATAGGACAAGCGGATCGCCGCCCGTGAGGATGACCTCGAATATGTCTTTATGGGTTTCGATGTAATCGAGTGCGGCGTTTAACTCGGCTTCATTTAATGGCGCGGCATGTTGCGGGCCTACATGTTCACGGCGAAAGCAATAGCGACAATAGACCGCGCAGACATTGACGGGTTTGAATAAAACGCGGTCGGGATAGCGATGGACGATGCCTTTTACGGTTGTATGTGCATCATCGCCGATCGGGTCACGCATTTCTTCGGGCAGGATGGTGAGTTCCTGCATTTGCGGAATGTATTGTTTGGCTACGGGGTCGGATTGTACATCGCCCTTGATCGTATCTTTGACGGTGTCGGTAATGCGGGCCGCGTATTTTTTCATCAGTGCGGGATGTGAATCACCGCCAAGCCTGTCGATATAGTCTTCAGGTTTTTCAGCAGATAGCGGGTTTTCGGTTTTACTCTTTAAACGCATTATTCGTCAGATTATTGATAGTTCTGGGTAATCCAGTCATGCAGTACGCGTACACCAAAGCCGGTGCCGAATTTCGGCACGGTTGGCTTGTCGGATTTTCTCCATGCCGTTCCCGCAATGTCCATATGGGCCCATTCTACACCGTCTTCGATGAAATGCTCTAAAAATCCTGCGGCTGTACATGCTCCGCCCCAGCGTCCGCTTTTGGCAAGGTTTTGTACATCGGCGACGGTGCTTTCCATTTCTTTTTTCCAGACGTCGTCCAATGGCATGCGCCAGAGTTTTTCGCCCGTCCCGGCGCTGGATTTTTCAAGCTGTTTCCACAGCTCGTCATTATTTACAAATGTGCCGCAATATTCATGGGCCAGTGCGACCATCATCGCGCCTGTCAGTGTGGCGAGATCGATAATGATGTCGGGTTTATACTTGCTCTGTATGTGTGTCAGGCAATCGGCGAGGACGAGGCGCCCTTCCGCATCGGTGTTGAGGACTTCAATTGTTTTACCGGACAGCGATGTGACGATGTCGCCCGGTCTGTATGCGTTTGAAGACGGCATGTTTTCAGCCAGCCCGATAATCGCGACGACATTCACTTTGGCGTTGCTTTTGGCCAGTGCCTTTACCGTGCCGACAACAGCGGCCGAACCGCCCATATCCATTTTCATCTCGTCCATGCCCGCACCGGGTTTAAGGGAGATGCCGCCTGTGTCGAAGGTGACGCCTTTCCCGACCAGTCCGATCGTTTTGGCGCCCTTTTTCTTGCCTGCGCCGTTCCATCGCATGATGACCATGCGTGGCTGGCGTTCCGAGCCTTTGCCGACGGCGAGAATCGCGCCAGCGCCCATTTTCTCCAGCTTTTTCTCGTCGAGGATTTCAACGCTGACGTCCAAAGGTTTGAGTTCGTCCCTGATTTGCTTGGCGTAGCTGTCGGGGTAAAGATCGTTGGGTGCGGTGTTAACAAGATCACGGGCCCAGAATGTGCCGGATGTGACGCTGTCGAGTGCGTCGAATGCAGCTTTGCTGTTGGCGGGATGTGATGACAATACTTTGAGCGCAGCCAGTTTCGGTGCGTCGTCCTTGCTGTCCTTTTTGGATTTGTAACGATCGAAATTATAGGCGCGCAGGCTGAAGCCATTGGCCAGATGCGCGGCCGCCAATTCGTTTTTCAAAGCTTTAGACTTTTCTGTCACCAGCATAATGTCTTTGGAACCGGCTTTGCCGATAGCGGCGAACAGCTTTCCGCCTGCTTCTTCGGCTTTCAGGGAATCGAAATCATCGGTTTTACCCAGACCGAGAATGGTTACACGGTCGATTTTGGATTTTTCGGGCGCGTACAGGGTTAAAACCTGCCCGAGCTTGCCTTTGAAGCTTTTGTCCTTCTTCATTGCGCTCGCAACCAGCCCGTCGAGGGCTTTATCAATCTTCTTGGCGGCCGTCGAAAGGGTGTCGCCTTCGAAGACGGTTACGACGATGTGGCCTTTGGGTGTGGTGTCGGCTTTCGGGAATGTAATGCGCAATGTCATTTGTCGATTGGTTCTTTCTTGTTTAAAAGCGAGTTTTGTACATAAATCCTTCGCATTGAACGTATGAGAAGGCTATAAACACTATAAGCTTTTCCGAATACGAGACCAGTGCGTAAAGGGGAATTTAGGCAAAAATATCAAAACCTATGACTGTTTTCGACCGTTATATTTTCAGAAATCTTTTGATCGCGACGATTTTTGTAGCGGTGACGTTGGCGGTTGTCGTCTTTTTGACGCAATCGCTGAAATTTCTGGAGCTGGTGATTGAATCCGGCGCGTCGAGCGGCTCTTTCTGGATTTTGACCGTGCTGGCCCTGCCACGGTTTTTCGAAATTATTCTTCCGCTCGCGCTGATGGCGGCCACGTTGTTTTTGTATAACCGCATGACGGGGGATTCCGAACTGATCGTTGTCCGTTCCGTCGGTTATGCCCCGTTCCAGCTTGCACGCCCCGCGATTACGCTGGCGCTTATTGTGACCTTTATTTTGCTCGGGATTACGATGTATGTGGCGCCGAAATCGATCAGCACCATGCAGCACATGCGTTCAGTGATTAAGGCGCAGTTTTCGACCTATTTGTTCCGCGAAGGCGTGTTTAACCGCGCCGGTAAGGGGCTGACCGTATATATACGGGAACGAACTGAAGACGGAGCGTTATTCGGGCTGATGATACATGACAGCCGCGAGGCCGCCGCGACCCCATCAACCATTTTGGCCAAGCGCGGGATACTTCTTTCTACCGAGGAGGGGTATCAGGTTGTTGTCTATGAAGGCAGCCGTCAGGAATATAATAAAGAAAGCGGTGCGCTGAAACGGTTGAACTTTGAAACCTACACAATTGATCTGCCCGATAGCGACCCCGTACGCCAGAGGTGGGCGGAGCCGGACGAGCGAACAATTTTCGAACTACTGAATCCCGACCCGAGTGTACAGCGGGATCTGGATAGTGTGCGCGATTTTCAGATTGAAGCACACCGGCGGGCTTTGAGTCCGTTGCTGGCGCTGACGTTCACTCTTATTTCCTGTGTGACTTTATTGATCGGTCCGATCGACCGCCGAGGGCAAGGGCGGCGTATATTGATGGCCGTCATAGCCGTGGTTGTTATTCAAGGCTTGTATATTGCAGCCTATAACATCGCACGTAATCATACGGCCGGTCTGGTGATGATGTATTTGCTTGTGTTCTTGCCGCTTATCGCCAGTGCGTACGGGTTAAGCGGGCTTAGTGAAAAATGGCGCCGCACGGTTCTTTACCAGCACGAGCCTGAAACCGGGGGTGCATCATGAAATCCTTTATGCCCGGTTTTACTTTGGGGAATTATCTAGCACGGGTGTACGTGTTAAACCTGCTGTTTCTTCTCGCCGCGCTTTTGGGCGTGATTTACCTGTTCGATACTGTCGAGTTGATCCGCCGCGCTAACAAGACGGATGATGTTCCAATGTCATTGGTTTTGCAGATGGGCTTATTGAAGCTGCCCGAGGTCGGACAGATTCTGTTTCCTTTCGCCGTTTTGTTTTCCGCGATGTTTACATTCTGGCAATTGAACCGCCGATCCGAACTCGTGGTTTTGCGTTCTGCCGGGTTTTCGGTGTGGCAATTCCTGTTGCCGCTTATTGTGATTGTGACATTGGTCGGTGGGTTGCAGCTAACGGTGATCAATCCTGTCGGTGCTTTGCTGATCGGTAAGTACCAACAGCTTGAGGATCAGTATCTGAACCGCCAGCAAAGTTCGGTGGCGTTGTTTCAGGAAGGTTTATGGCTTCGCCAGAGCACGGACGGTGCGATTTTAGAGCAGGGTGACGAGGTTCAGAAAGGCTATGTCATTGTGCATGCGAAGAAGGTGCGCTCTCCTGACTGGACCTTGAGTGACGTGACCGTGTTTTATTTCGGACAGAATGACCAGCTTCTCACGCGTCTGGATGCGCCTAGCGCGTTGTTGAAGGAAGGCCGCTGGTTGTTCAAGCAGGCACGGTTGCACCGGCCCGGCATTCCACCTTTAACCAAACGTGAGGTTGTATTGCCGACCACGCTGACCGTGATGGATATCGAGGATAGTTTTTCCTCACCCGAGAGTGTTTCTTTCTGGAGCTTGCCCGGTCATATACAAACACTTGAACAAACGGGATTCGGTGCGGACCGTTTGCGCGTACATTTCCACACCCTTTTATCACAGCCATTATTGTTCGTGGCGATGGTCTTGCTGGCGGCGACAGTGTCGATCAGGCCCCCGCGTTTCGGCGGTGTTATGGGGCTTATTGCGCTTGGTGTGGGGATAGGATTTTTCACCTTTTTTGTCTCGAGCTATTTGCAAGCACTGGGTGCATCGCAGCAACTGCCGCCGCCTTTGGCCGCATGGTCACCGGCGATGATTTGCTTTTTGCTTGGAATTACGGCGCTTTTGTCGCTTGAGGACGGGTAATATGAGGCTCATTAACACTTTTCCACACATTTAAACGAATCTTTAATAACCGTGGGCGATACTCAATGAGGGGTGAGGTTTCTTTTTCACTTTCTGCTCTTGACTTAATCATCGCAATCAATCACTTAATAGGGGTTACAAGGGACTTGGTCTGATGAAAACATCATTATATAAAATAAAAATTCTGGCCTTCATGGCCGTAGGTATATTGGCGGTTAGCGGTTGCGCTACGAACGAGACACAAACCATCGCTGTGGGCGATGTGGAAATGTACGATCCGTATGAGGATTACAATCGTGCGATGTTCAAATTCAACAACGTGGTTGATGACGCTGTTATTCACCCGATCGCTAAAGGGTATAATACTGTTTTGCCAAGTCCTGTACGTACGGGTGTAACGAATGTGTTGCGCAACCTCAGAAGTCCTGTAGATCTTGCTAACCAAGTGTTGCAGGGAGATGCGCAAGGCGCGCATGATGTTGCTGTACGTGCCGTTGTTAACACAATGGTCGGTGGCGCAGGTCTGTTTGATGTGGCCGCCTATGAAGGTATTCCATACGAATTTGAAGATTTCGGCCAGACACTAGCTGTTTGGGGTGTTCCACACGGTCCTTATCTGGTTGTGCCGATTATCGGCCCGTCTTCAACACGTGATTACGTCGGGTTTTTCGTCGATTCATACCTCGATCCTCTACGCTGGTATCTATTTAATATCGATGAAGAGGGAATTTATTACGGCAAAGTTGGTTTGCAGTATCTGAATCTGCGGGCATCTTTGGTTGATGTACTGGAAGATTTGGAAAATAGTTCTATTGATTACTATGCGGCTACACGTAGTGCATATTATCAACAGCGTGAAGCGCTGGTCCAAGATCAGGACTCAGGTGAGTTTGCAGCTCCTGATATTCCTGATTACGACGACGAATAAGTTTAAAGGAAATATCCATGAGAAATCGTAATTTGCGTTTAGGTCTTGTGCTTTTGAGCGGTGCGGCAGTGTGTGTCGGCGTTATGGCTCTGGGTACAAACACTTTTTCACTGACATCTACAGCCCATGCTGAAGAAAAGCAGGCCAGTGGAGCGGAAGCCTTCATCCAGAATTTGACGGATAAGGGTGTCGCGTTCCTGAGCGATAGCAGCCTGTCTGTGGAGCAGCAAAAACAGGAATTCAAAACCATTCTGAACCGTGATTTCGATCTGAACACGATTGGTCGTTTTGCCCTTGGCCGTTACTGGAAAAGTGCAAATAAAGAGCAACGTGACGAATATCTGAAATTGTTCAACACAATGGTTATTGATGTGTATTCGCAGCGTTTTGAAGATTACAACGGTCAGGACATCAAAATTACAGGCTCCCGCCCTGAAGGTAAGAAAGATGTTCTCGTGTCTTCAGTCATGAAGCAAAAAGGCGGTCCCGACGTGCGTCTGGACTGGCGTGTTCGTGAGAAGAACGGCGGCTTTAAAGTTGTCGATGTGATCGTTGAAGGTGTCAGCATGTCTTTGACACAGCGCTCTGACTTTGCGTCCGTTATCCAACGCGGCGGCGGTAATGTCGAAGCCTTGCTTCAACATTTGAGATCTTAAAAAACAATTCTCTTTTATTTTATCCGAGGATGTTCGGCAGGTCGCCCTGTACGGACCCTCTGACCTGGTTCACGGTCAGGTTGGTTCCGCGGTAGACGTTGCTGGTCAGCTGGCCGGCCGGATCGCCTGCATTTTCCTGGAATGTAGACACGGATACGCCCATCCAACGCAGGATATTGTTCGGGATCAGGTCCACGAGTTTGAAACAAGCCAAGCCGATCAGGTAGCAAATGATGGCGTAGATCGCGGTGAAGAAGAATTCATCAATCGGCCCGCGCGCAACGCTGAGCTTGGAAATGAATTTCGGTGCGGCGGCGCCGTCCTGAATTAATTGCTCCAGCTCATTGTCATAGCCGCCGACGTTCGACACGACGAGGTCGAATATCTGGTTAAGGACATTCACGAGCGCCGAGAATATGCTGATACTGGCGATGAAGCCGACAAGAATTAGAGTTGGCCTCAGGAAGATTTCAAGCAACAGGAAGTAACCGTTACTTGCTCCTGGACCGGGTACGCCTTCGCCATCGATACGAAGGTGTGCCAATGCCCACAGAGGCATTGCTACAATGGCTTCGAAGATACTTTTCACCCAGCCGCTCAATGCGAACATAAAGTAAATAAACGGCAGGAACGGCAGGATGTAATACAAAATGATCGAGATGGCGAGACTCGCCGCGATCATCGCAATGAAGAAGTCACCTGCGGCTTTGGCTGTGTTTTTCTCAAACCCAAGATCGAGTTGGGCTGTGCCAATTTCTGTGGCCTTGGCCGCGGCCGCGTAAGCGGTATTCCGCAGCGTGTTTTCCATCATGCTTCGTCCGATGGATGATAATTGTGCCAGCGGATGTACGTCCGTGTTCCGGCGCATTTCGAAAATGCCTTCCGTACCGAGGATGGCGTTTGCGGCTTCGACCAATACATTGTTTGTCGGGCGTCTGAATGTTGAATCCACTGCATTACCGCCGCGAACCCAGTACTGGTTTGCCTGATCCATTGTGGCGAGCATACGGCGCTGGTCTTCGTCTTCAATATCGAAAAGTACGTTCAAGCCGAGACGGTTTGCCATGTTCTGGTCGAACAGGTCGCCTGTGCTGATGTCTTTGTTTTGAGCAAGGTTGGCGCGCAAAGCGTTATCCATCAGCATCGGAATTTTCGTCATTTTCGGAATATTCAGCGTGGCTGTTGTGACCGCCCCGTTCATTTCGGCGACGCGGTTATACCAAATCGAGGCACCGGCCCAGCCGCGATCCAGAATGCCCGGTGGAGATATGAATGTACCGTTGTCGCGCTGGTCCGTGATAGCGGCTTGGACAATGCCTTCAATAACAGCTTTGTATGCGTTCTTCTCGCCTTGTGCCCACGTGCCGTCATCTAATACTGGTGTACAGTTCGGGTTTTGATTTTGCGGAAGGTTTTGGTCTGCAAGACATTCTGCATGGCTCTGGAAATCAGGGTCCTGCCAGATATCCTGTAACGTATCGTAATACCCCTCGAAAATCTGGTCAGAGCCCCGCTCGGCTGTGCCCTGCATTTGTAGTGTTACACTGCCGCAAAGCGGTTTGACGTTACCTTTATATGTTTCGTATTCACTGACCAGTTTTGTTGCGTCCTCGGGATCTGCCATACCCAGCTCACCGAATACGATTTCGATATTCCCTTGGTAGACGAAGTCCTTTGCGGTTGCGTAATTGGTTGTAAGGAAATCTGAATCATTCGGCGTCAGATCACCGGCACCCGGTGGTGCGAAGCCCATAACCTGAGGCGGTGTAGAGCGCACGACATAAGGATGTACGTCTATTCTGTATTTTTTGGCGTAAAGCGCTTCGCATGTTTTGGCAACAAACACATCTTTTAGAAGCGAGGTCACTTCGGGGATTTGCGGCGCGCCGACGAGCTCATACTGGTCGTCGAGGAATGCGACATACGGGCTGCCGCCTGCGCCACCACCTGTATTGAAGTAGGACCATGCATTCGTAGCGAGGTTAGACCCCCACTTCACGACCAGAAATGTTATCAATTGTGCGCCGTTCAAGCCTTCATTCATGCCGCCTGCGCCGATTGTGTTCGAGCCGCCTACGTTAATGGGCATTAATAGGGCAAAGAACAGAATGAGACGCACAGGGGTCCATGCCTTGTTGAATCTTTGTCCGAACGGAACACCTGTTTGCGCGGTTTCTGCGACGACGGCGGTGACAAGATAGATGATCACCATCGCGCCGACATATAAAAGGCCCAGAGAGTAAAATCTTAAAAGCTGATGCAGACCGTCATGAAACGGGAACGGGTATGCCGATGGTGATGGCATGGCGACGCCGTTCATATCCGTACATTGCACGGCCAGATTGGAAACACACGAGTTGTACCAGTTATTAGCCGCTGTTCCGTCACCAAGGCCGAAGACATGGTCCAGAACGATAAAGGCTATATCCTGATCCGGTCCCAAAGACCCTGCGGTCGCGCTTGGGTTACGGAACATATCCCTGAAGTCAGTAAAGACCCCTATAGCAAAGGCCGGCTGGGTGGCCGATATGGCCGAAATCAATAAAACGAACTGTAAGACCAGCAAGGCCATACCGATCAGGATCGTATAGAAAATGATAATCTGGTCGATGTTCCTTCGTGAATAGACCAGATTAGACGAAGCCTGCGCTATGACATGGCGTATGCCGTAACGACCGAAATTCTCTTCTAACAAATACGGGTGGTTGTAAGGCAGCAGCCGCACATTATGAAAGATAATGGCAATGATGTAAGCGGTATGAGCAAAGGCGTTTCTGAATAGCGCAGCAATCCGGGGAATAAAGCCCGGAAGCATTGTATATTTCAGAATTTCATTACGTGTTGCCATTGAGTATTCATATCCCAGCTAACTTCATTTAGTTTCCTGCTCCGGCGATAGATTTCAGACCTCTATCCAGAGAACCAAGAGTCTGCTGAGCACCAACAGTAGAGGTGCTGACCAAGCTCTGGCCTGAGTCTTCGCGCTGATCGCCGAAGGTTGCGACGGATTGTCCCATCCAACGCAGGATGTTGTTCGGGATCAGGTCTACAAGTTTGAATGAAGACAGTCCCATCAGATATACGATGATCGTGTAGATCACAGTGAAGAAGAATTCATCTACCGCAGAGCGCCAAGCATTCACTTTCGGCAGTGTGCCTGCTGGGCCTGCAATTTCCAGAGTTGAGTCGAAACCGCCTGTGTTGGCGACCACAAGATCGAAAACCTGGTGCAGTACGCTTACCAATGCGGAGAAAATCGAAATACTGGCCAACATACCGAAAATAATCAAAATCGGCCGCAGGAAGACCTCGAAGACGAGGAAGTATCCAGCTACGGCGGCTTGTCCGGGTAGGCCGTTACCATCAATGCGCAGGTGAGCAAGCGCCCAGAGCGGCACACCGACCATGGCTTCGAAAATACCCTTAATCCACCCGCCGACGGCGAAGAAGAAGTAGATAAACGGCATGAACGGTACAACGTAGAATAAGATAAATCCGGCTGTCAGACCGACCATAGCGGCCGTGAACAACACGCTTGATACGACTTGTTTTGCGCTACCGATTGTTTTGTCAAAGATCGCGGGGATCGCACCACCGGCGCCGACTGTTACACCGGCCACGAGGTTACGGATAGAAGCTTCAACCAAAGAACGTCCTACACCTGTCAGCTGCGCCAGCGGGTGTGTATCTGCGTTTCGGCGGATACTGAACAAACCTTCCGTACCGAATAATGTGTTCAGAATATCGACGGCTGCGTTACCTGTTTCGGCTGTATGTGTTGATGCAACACCTCCACCTTCTTGCCAGAAGTTAAAGGCCATCCATAAGGCGTTTGCCAGTTTCTTTTCTTTTTCAGACAAGCCTTCCGTCGCTGTTCCTGTGTTCGAGGACGGATCGAAACGACGGGCAAAGTTTACGTTTTGCTCACCCTGACGTTTTTCGGCATATACCTTTTCCATCAGTTTCGGATATTTTGTCGGTTGCGGAATGCTGAGAACAGCATTGGTCAAACCACCGTTCATTTCCGCAATGCGGTTGTACCAGATGGCCGCGCCTGCCCAGCCTTTTTGGCGTAAGTCGGCGTCGATTGCCCAACGGCCGGATGCGGCCATCGCATCAACGGCGGGTGTACCACCGACAATACCGACAATACCTGTGGAGCCCGGTGGCGTAGATACTGTACCTGTTAGAACTTCACGGATATCAGCAGAATAGAAGTCCTGCAACTGGCTTCTGTATTCGGATTCCGGCAAATCAGGCGGGTTACAGGCTGTCGCACCTGTCAACGCCACTGTTTCTTCGTCTCCCGTTCCTGTAGACGGGGAGGCGGCAAAGTCTGTGTAGACACACACAAAGTTCTGCGGATATGGCGCATTTGTCGGCAAAGCAGCAGCGGCTACGCCGTCCATGACATCAAACCAGACTTCACGAATAATGAACCAGTAATATTCCTGCATGATACGCAAGCCGTCTTCGGCATCGCCTGCGGGGCGCGGATCGGTTAAATCCATGGTCAGCTCGCCGCAAGTCGGCTCAACGAACCCTTTTTCTGTTGGAAATCTTTCAACATTCACCGCGGCACCGCCATCACCCTGAACGCTGTCAGGATCACGCTTACCGAAACGAATAACGACCTTACCTTCACCGTCTGCGAAGTTGATCAACTGGTTGTAATCAACGGCGCCGAAGTTTGCCACTTCAAGGTTGGGAGGTGCGGCCATGGAATCCCGTACCAAGTACATTTGTACAGGCAATTGCGGCAGCGGGGCTTTCTCAGGTCCTGCGAAGGCATAACCTTCAGCACAGGATTTGGCGACGAACAGGAATTGCAGCAATGTACCGACTTCCGGAATGTTCGGGGCGCCTACAAGGCTTTGTCCGGTTGTATCTCCGTCATTGAGCAGGTTGCTGAACCCTGCACCGTATGATGTGTTCAGGACGTCGTTGAAAATCAGCCATCCGTTCGTAGCAAAGGAAGACCCGTAATTCGCGGCATACAACACAATATATTGTGAGGAGCTGTACCCGTAAGTGATCGGGAATACGAGCCCGAAGGCCACGACAAAACGAACAGGGGCCCAGACTTTGTTAAAGCGCTTACCGAACGCTGTGCCGCTTTGGGCTGTTTCCATGATGATGGTTGTAATGAAGTAAATACTGATCAATACAGCTACAACTGTCAGTGCCGTGTTGTATGTCAGGAACAGTGTATGCAAACCGTCATGTACCGGTAACGGGAACGCCGCCGGTTCATAAGCCCATGCATCCGGAGGAGCAGGAGATCCGGGAGCGCGTGTAATAGGGTCGCCGCGCATGTCCACACAAGCAGCACCGGTCGAAATACATGAATCAAACATGCCCGGTACACCGAAAACCATATCCAGCATAATGAAGGCAAGATCCTGTTGGGGGGCTGCCGTGACAAAGAAACCGCCGAAGTTTGTCGGCATGGCGGCTACCGCCGGTTGAATGAATACAGCCATCCCCAAAAACCCGAGCTGGATGACAATAAGTATAAGTCCGACCATAACGGCAAAGAACAGGATGACCTGATCTATGTTTTGCCGTGACATGACAATATTATTTGCGGCTTCGGCTACAACGTGACGTATGCCGTAGCGGCCCATATTTTGTGGCGACAGGTATGGGTGGTTTGCCGGTAGCAAACGTACGGCACCGTAAACCAGTGCAATGAAATACGGAATGTACTGGAAGCCTGTGCCGAATAAGTCCTTAAAGCGACCCTTGAGACCCGGCAGGAAGGAATATTTGAGCACGTCCTTATGCGTTATGCCATCACTCATGCTGTTCTTCCCCCTGCGACTGTTGTATCAAGCCGCTCCATTTTAATTCCAATCTTGTCGTAATCCACTGCCAGATAACCGTTCATCATAAAGACGGCTTCAGGCATGATTGCCAAGATGTCTTGTGCCATGACGCCTTTGTAGCGTTCAGGCTCGCCAATATAATTAAAGGCGTAAATCGGGATACCGTTTTCCAGACCGAGATATTCTATGTTTTCTTTCAGGTGTCTGTCAGAACCACCGCTGCCTGCGCGGCCTGCGGCAATTGCCTGACCCAGACCTTTACCGGCTGTATTGATACCGCCGACGACCTGTTGACCGGCTGTCAAACCACCAAGAGCGGCGTATTTGGTCAGACTTTCGGTCGGATCCTGGTTGATGTCACCGAATGAGGACACACCCTGACCCATCCAACGCAGGATGTTGTCAGGAATTTTGTCGATCAGTTTGAATGCTGTTGTTGCCATCATGTAGCAAATAATTGCGTATACAATTGTGTAGAAAAATTCGTCAATAATCCCGCGCTTGAATTCCAGCTTGCCTGCGATACCGATTGATGGATCGCCATGGTGGCCGCCGACATTTTCAGTTACGAGCATCCAGATATAGTTCAGTACGCGCACCTGTGCTGTGAAGATGATCATGGCCGCTATGAGGCCCGCCACCGAGAGCACCGGCCTGACGAATATCTCGAATATGAGGAAGTACCCGTTAGCTGCGGATTCGCCCGGCAGGCCGTCACCATCCAATCGCAGGTGCGCCAGAGCCCAAAGCGGTACGCCGACCATCGCTTCGAAGATTGTTTTGATCCAAGACGCGACGGCGAAGTAGAAATATACGAACGGCAGGAACGGCAGGATATAGTACAACACGACCCCGGCTGTCAGGCCGATAAAAGCCGTGGATGACAGGAAGCCACTGGCTGTATCGCCAAGTCCGCTACCGCCTTGCGCGCCCAAAGCTGCGGCAAGACCGCCACCGACGGCAAAGAGTGTGGAGCCGGCAATGTTACGGACCGTTGCTTCGACCAGTCCTTTACCCATAGTCACAAGTTGTGCCAACGGGTGAATGTTTGCGTTCCGCTCGGTCATTGCAAAGAGACCATACGTACCGAATACAAGGTTCATACCCTGTTTCAGGATGTTGGAGTCGAGGCCCTTGTCGGGTTTGGCTTCGTTTACGTCACCTTTTTCAGTCCAGTAACAACCAACACGATACAGGATCAATGCAACACGACGGTCCGTTACAACTGGGAAGACGATTTGACCGGAATCCGGGGATGCATTCGGATTGAATGCTTCACAAGACGCGGAGTCGTTATCTTTTTGCTTTTTCTGTTCGCTGACCGATTGCATGACTTTCGGCATCAGGTCGTAGCTCGGGAAATTCAGTTGTGATTCAACGAATGCGCCGTTAACTTGCGCCAGACGGTTGAACCAGATACCTGCACCACCCCATCCACGATCCAGAATCAGCGGATCCATATCAAATTCGTTGGTGTCCGTATTGTATTGAACCCATACATCATCCATTTGCGTATTAATGGTAGTTTGCATGGTGTTGATAGCGTCCTGACGCCAACGCACGCTTGGTTGTTGTTTAGAACATTGACGGTTGTCCGGGTCCGGCAAACCGGCTGAACATTCGTGCGGCCCTTCGACCAGTAATGCGTTTGCAGGTGAACACCCGATAGCACATGGGTTCCATTCTTCTGTTCTTGTGTAGGTACCACCATTCAGCATGGACATACGACCGCCGAAATCGACGTAGTTTTCAGCAACGCTGAAATCATGCCAGTGTGCGCGTACCAGATTGTAATAGAAGCGTTGCATCGCGACGGCACCAAGGAAACCGTCGGTTGCGTGTACGTTTGACGTTGGTGTTTGGCGGCGGTCGCTGATCGGGATGCGGATTTCACCACATGTTGGCTCCACGCGGCCCGGCTCGTCCTTAAAACGGTCACTCGCGACATCGTCTGCGGTGTCGCCGTCTCTGTTCCAGTCAAGGTCGCCTTTACGGCCGAAGCGAATGACGATGTCGCCGCCGCTGTAGAAGTTCAGCGCTGTGTTGTAATCTGTACCCGAGCCCGGAGCGAAATCCGTTACTTCCTCGAATGTGTCGGGCGATGTAGCTGTTTGCCAAGCCTGTGGAGATTTCACAAGGTATGGGCGTACGCCGCGCGGGTTGTCTGCTGCGGAAATGTAAGATGAATACGCTCCGGAATCTTCAGGAATCGTAACTTCAGGCGGAGGGGGATCCGAGCCTGGTGGTCCCGGTGTTGCGGCTTGCTTTTTAATTTCCTCATCAGCGAAATATGTGGCGAATGCGCAAGCATGAACCATGGACATAGCCATAACCATTGGTGCGGCATCAGGATACGCCGGTGCGGCAATCAGGTTTTCGGCCTCACCAAGCGGGTTGGCTTTGGCGCCGAGGCGTCCTGCGATTGCGTTGTTATAACGAAGCCATGATTGTGTCGCCAGACCGGAGCCGTATTTGGCGGCGGCGAATGTAATGTACTGACCTGAGTTGTAACCGAACTGCAATGGGATCAGCAGACCGATGGCGACGACCAGACGGATCGGTGCCCAGACATTCTGGAACCTTTGCCCGAACGGTGCGCCTGTTGCGGCCGTTTCAACAACAACAACCAGCACGAAGTACAGGAAGATTAGCGTACCGATGATCAAAATAGCCAATGAGTAAAAGCGGAACAGGTTCTGCAACGCGATGTGGAACGGCCACGGAAACGGTATGGATGCCGGTTGGTCCTGACATGCAATACCCGTGTTGGCTACACATGAATTAAAGAAGTTGTTGGCGACAGTACCGTCACCAACGCCGAATACCTGATCGAGCAGCATGAAAGCGATGTCGTTGTCAGGGTTTGTTGTTTCGAAAATGGAGACCGCCATTGCGGGGCCGAATAACAGGCTCAAGACCAATGTTCCGAGCTGCAGCGCCAATAATGTGATTGCGGTGAGCATCAGCACGAAGATTACGATCTGATCTATGTTTCTTTTACTGATGACGATGGAGTTGGCTGATTCGGCGATAACGTGGCGAATACCGTAACGGCCTGTGTTCTTCGGATTTAAGTAGGGGTGGCCAGGTGGCAGCAAGCGGACCATGCCGTATATCTGCGCCATAAGGAAGGCTACATAGGCAAAGCCGGACGAGAAAAGCGCGCTGATCCGAGGGATAATCCCCGGCAGCAACGTATATTTAACAATAGTTTTTGTCTGTATACCGCTCACAATAAAATACTCACCACTTCTTATAGTGTACCGCTAAAATAGTTAAAATTTTAGTTAATTCCGCACTCTTTTATTATTTTCAGAGGATTATGCCTCAATCCGCCCAAGATATTAGTATATCACGGGCAGGACACAATTTTGCCACATTTGTCTTAAGCAGCTGTTAATTCAGTAGAAATTAAATTTTTGCGGGTGTGGTTATCCGGCTTTGCGAAGCGGTTTATATTTTATGCGCGTCGGCGTGTCGGCGTCGATCCCCATGCGGCGTTTGTAATCGGCTTCGTAATCTTCGTAATTGCCCTCAAACCATGTGACTTGAGAGTTTCCTTCGAAGGCCAGAATGTGCGTGCACAGGCGGTCTAGGAACCAACGGTCGTGAGAAATAATCACCGCACAACCGGGGAATCGCTCGATGGCTTCTTCCAAAGCGGCCAATGTTTCCGTGTCGAGGTCGTTTGTCGGCTCATCGAGCAAAATAACGTTGGCTTCGCTTTTCAGCATTTTTGCGAGGTGTACGCGGTTGCGCTGTCCGCCTGAAAGGTCCTTAACCAATTGTTGTTGATCACCTTTTCGGAAGTTGAAGGCAGACACGTACGCCCGTGATTGCATTTCGATTTTACCCAATTTGATGATATCCGTGCCGCCGGAAATTTCTTCCCAGACGGTATTGCTACCATCGAGCGAATCACGGCTTTGATCGACATAGCCGAGTTGTACGGTATCTCCCACTCTGAAGGAGCCTTCATCAGGTTCTTCCTGTCCCGTAATCATGCGGAAAAGCGTGGTTTTACCCGCGCCGTTCGGGCCGATGACGCCGACAATGCCGCCCGGAGGCAGTTTGAAGGACAAATCTTCGATCAAAAGGTGGTCGCCGAAGCCTTTTTTGACATTTGTGGCCTCAATAACAAGGTCGCCGAGGCGCGGTGGGGTCGGAATAACAATCTGACAGCCGCGTTTGTCGAGTTTTGCGGATTCGGCCAGCAAGTCCTGATAAGAGCTGATTCTGGCTTTGGACTTGGAGCGACGTGCGCTCGGGCTTTGGCCCATCCATTCCTGTTCGCGTTTGAGGGTTTTTTGACGTGTGTCCTCTTCGCGGGCTTCCTGCTCAAGACGCTTGCGCTTGGCTTCGAGATAGGCGGAGTAATTACCTTCGTAAGGAATGGCATTGCCGCGGTCGATCTCCAGAATCCAGCCTGTGACATTATCAAGGAAGTAACGGTCGTGCGTGACCATCACCACGGTCCCTTTATATTCACTCAGGAATCGTTGCAGCCACGCGACACTTTCAGCGTCAAGGTGGTTGGTCGGTTCGTCAAGAAGCAGAATGTCGGGTTTTTCAAGCAGTAGGCGGCAAAGCGCAACGCGGCGGCGTTCACCACCCGAGAGCTTGGTTACATCGGCATCGGCGGGCGGACAGCGCAGAGCATCCATCGCGATCTGGATTGTGCGTTCCAGTTCCCAGCCGTCGGCGGCGTCGATTTTTTCCTGTAGTTCGCCCATCTCTTCGGTCAGAGCTTCGAAATCCGCATCCGGATCGGCCATTTCGGCAGCGACTTCGTTATAGCGCGCGATCATGGCGGTGATGTCGGACAGAGCTTCCATCACGTTTTCTTCAACGGTTTTATTCGGGTCGAGTTCGGGTTCCTGTTGCAAATATCCGACACGTACACCTTCGGCGGCCCATGCTTCGCCGGTGAAATCCGTATCCACGCCGCCCATGATTTTTAACAAGGTCGATTTACCCGCACCGTTCGGGCCGAGTACGCCGATTTTTGCGCCGGGCAGGAAGCTTAACGTTACGTTTTCGAGAATTTTGTTATTGTCGTAAGCCTTTGATAGGCCATTCATCACATATACGTATTGGACGGACATGGTTTCTCCTTGTTGAATATCTGTGTAGGGGTATCCCAGAATGCCGCTTAAATCAACACATAGAACGCGTCAGACGTTATTTCGTGCTTGCCAGTGGCGAGGCGGTCGGTATCATAAAATGCAGAAGGGAATTCAAGCATGACGAAGAAGACCGAGGCGAAATTACTGGATAGTGCATCATCCTTGTTCTGGCAGCAGGGACATAAAGCGACGTCTCTCGATCAGATAGCGGCCAACGCGAACCAGAGCAAGGGCGCGTTTTTCCATTATTTCCGCAACAAGAACGACGTTACGAAGAAAGTACTGGCTAAATATGCGCATGAACGGCTTATCGGCCCGATGGACCAGTTTTTTGCGGCTCATGATGATGTGAAGGATGCTTTGCTGGCATGGGTGCAGGGTAATTACAAATATTACACAGAGCATGACTATCAGGCCGGATGTCTGATGGGTAATCTGGCGCTGGAGCTGGCGGATCGTGATGATGATATCCGCGAGGATTTATCGGCGCTGTTTCTGGAATGGGAAAATGCGTTGGTTCGTCATCTGCGTGAAAAGGCCAAAGAGGGGCAGTTGGTTATGGAGCCGCGGCAATTTGCGCGGATCGTAATCGCGGCGATGCAGGGCATCACCATGACGATTAAGGTGCATAAAGATAAAAACCGCGCAGGTCGGGAGTTTATGGCTTTGAGCGAAATGATCGAGCGTCTGATCAAGGATTAAACATGGGTAAGGGATTAATTGAAGGCGCGGATGGTAAGCAACGTTGCTGGTGGTGTGGGGACGACCCGTTATATGTGGCGTATCATGACGATGAATGGGCGCAGCCCGTTACGGACGACATCCGATTGTTCGAAAAGGTTTGTCTTGAAGGGTTTCAGGCGGGGCTGAGCTGGATCACGATTTTGAGAAAGCGTGAGAATTTCAGAAAAGTGTTTGCCGGGTTCGATTTTCACAAAGTTGCTAAATTCACGGAAAAAGATGTCGAGCGATTGTTACAGGATGAGGGTATTATCCGTCACCGCGGCAAGATCGAGGCAACCATCAATAATGCGCAGCGCGCAATCGAGGTCGTTGAGGAGTTCGGTTCTCTGGCCAAGTATTTCTGGAGTTTCGAGCCAAAGGCTCTGGCTGCGCCCAAAATTCTTAAAGATATTCCCGCTGATACCGATATATCGAAGGTGCTTTCCAAGGATTTGAAAAAGCGCGGGTTCAAATTTGTAGGGCCGACAACGATGTATGCCCATATGCAGGCGATGGGGATGGTGAATGACCATCTTGAGGGATGTCATATGCGTGACGAGATTGAGAAAAAACGCAACTCCATGCAACGGCCTTAAAAATCCCCGCAAAATCAACGCAGGGTAAGGATTTGGAATATCCGCAAGCTGTGCTAATCTCCGTTAAATGTTTGCGATTTGAAAGGCCGTATTATGAAGCAAGACAAGACGTCCGTTGACGCATTGGCAGAAGCAACCAGAAGCCGCGCGGATTTTTCAGGCCATGGCGGGGCTCTCGGTGCCGCAGGGTACCGTGAAATTGCGTCTGATCCGGAGAACTGCGAGTTTCTGAACGAGCCAGGCTCCAGTATTGCCGTATCACCTGGCCCCGAAGGGTTCGAAGCGATGTTGATCGGCGTGGCATGGGACAATATTCAGGTTGAGGAAGCCGGATTTTTCGGAAAAATGTTCAAAAAAGTCCGACAGCAAGGCGTCGATCTGGATATTGGCTGTTTGTACGAAATGCAGGATGGCACTCGTGGCGCGATACAGGCATTCGGCGAGAAATTCGGCAATTACGATAAGCCCCCGTTCATGCAGCTTTCCGGTGACGAGCAAACAGGTGACTCGGAAGGGCATGACGAATTCATCATGGTTAACGGCACGCATTGGAACGACATCAAACGTGTGCTGGTTTATATTTATATTTACGAAGGCGCGCCGCGCTGGAGTGAAATCAACCCGCAAATTATTCTGGATGTGCCGGGCGAAGACGATTTAATCGTCACGCTGGGCGCGCATGACGACGCGCTGGCATTATGTGCCGTTGGCGGTCTGGAGAATGTTCGCGGCGGCATCAAGTTGACCAATTACACGGAATATTTTCCGGGACATTACGAGATGGACCGCGCCTTCGGTTTCGGGTTAGAATGGGGCGACGGGCAGAAATAATGATTTTCCGCTCCAAAATTCTATATCGATTGTTGTGATGTCCACGCAGCAATTTCATCGCTCATAGATTATATTCGAGGCAATCGCTTTTATGGATATGGTGACTTTACAGTCTTTACTTCTGCCGCTGGTATTTATGATCGGCGGGATCTTTCTGTTGATCAAAGGTGGTGACTGGACGATTGATTCCGCAGTTTATATTGCACGCCGCTTTGGGCTTTCGCCCATGGTTGTGGGTTTTACCGTTCTGGCATTCGGGACATCCATGCCCGAGCTGATTGTATCTATTCTCGCCGTGTTGCGCGGCTCCGAAGGGATCGCGATGGGGAATGTGATCGGGTCGAATATTGCCAATATTTTGTTGGTGATCGGTTCGGCGGCCCTGATTTCGACGATGTATATCAAGATATCCAAAGGTCTGATCAAAGACCTGATTATGATGCTTCTGTCCTCCGTCTTATTAATGGGATTGATGATATACGGCGATATCGAGCGTATATCCGCAGGCATTATGATTGCGTTGCTTTTGGCGTATGTATTTTTGCAATACCGCATGGCGTTGAAAGGCGAGATCGAAGTTGAAACCCCCGAAGGGATCGGTGCTGAAGACGCGGAAGAGGAGCTGACCAGCCATCCTTATATATTCCTGTTTTTCGGCTTGATTGCCGTCGCGCTGGGGGCGGAGTTGCTTGTGCGCGGTGCGAGTGAGTCGGCGGTCATCATCGGTGTCCCCGAGGATGTCATTGCTTTGACCATTATTGCTTTCGGTACATCCTTGCCTGAACTTTCAACCAGTATTATCAGTGCGCGTCGCGGCCATTCCGATATGGCTTTGGGGAATATCGTCGGTTCCAACGTGTTCAATATTTTGATGATTATCGGTGTCACGGCGCTTGTTAAACCGATCACGCATCATTCCTATGCCGAGCAGCTTCTAAACTTTGATATCTGGGTGATGTTAGCAACCGCGCTCGTCTTTGCGGGGCTTGTGGTCGGATACCGCAAAATCAACAAGCCTATCGGGATCACATTTATTGCGGCGTATGTGGCGTACACAATTTACATTTATGCCATTAATTTTGGCAGTTAAGGCTTAACCTTTCTCGTGATAGAATAGAAAAAACCTCAGGATGTTTTTATGAGCGATGATATTTTTGACACCCGGTTTGAAGGCAAGAACATTGATCTTGACGATAACTTTGTCAATCTCGGAGACGATATCAATCTGACCGCAAAGGACCCGGCTTTGCGCAACGTATTGTTGGGCGCGGGGTGGGATTTGAATGCCTTTAATGCCGATGCGCTGGATCTGGATCTAAGCTTGTTTTTGTTGAACAAGAACGGGCAAACGCGCCATGATCCTGATTTCATCTTTTATAATCAGCCCGAAGGTCTTGAAGGCGGTATCAAACACCACGGTGACAGCCGTACAGGTGCAGGGGACGGCGATGATGAAAACATTACTGTCGATTTACAGGCCGTGCCATTCGATATCGTGCAGATCATGATTACGATTACGATCTATAAAGGGTATGAGAAGCAGCAAAATCTGGATATGGTTCGCAACGCCTATATACGTCTTGTGAACGGCGATACGAAGCAAGAGCTTTGCCGTTTTAGAATCGATAAGGTTCTTGAAGACAAGGAAGAGACAGGCGTGCTTATCGGTGCCATTAATCGTGAGGGGCCGAAATGGCACTTTGCGCCGATGGCCGAATTTGTACCCGGCGGTTTGGGCGAGATTGCGCGCCGTTACGGCCACATCATCAATCAGGAATAATTCCGGAAATTTTTTGGTTACGGTTTTTTCACGCCCAGCAAGGATGCGGGTTTGATTTTCGGTGACTTACGCCCGATCTTGCCGCGACGGCCGCCGCCCCACATGGAATCATCGCGCATCTTATCTTCGAGCAGAATATCGATATCGGGCAGTTCACCCATTTGCAGCGCTTCAACGCAGGATAAGAAAAATTCGCAGCCCTTTTCTTCCCAGCCATGGAATTCATTGACATAGTCTTTGCCTTTTATGCGCAGTAATTTGGCTGTCCATTTTTCGTCAACGACCGGTTGGCAACGCATCCACAAGATTTGTTCGCGGCCATCGGGGTGAATGACAGAGCTGCCTTCACCGCTTGCTTCGCCTTCGTCCTCTTCATCCTCATCAAACTCGTCGTCATCATCATCCTCATCGTCGTCACGAAGATACTCCCGGAAGGCGTGAAGTAGGTCGCCGGAGGTCACGATACCGACCACATGACTTCGGTGAGTGACGATCACTCGATGGATGTCCTCTTCCAGAATGAGGTCCAACACTTCTTCCAAGCTGGCATCCATGGAGACCTTGTGGATCTGGTTGGTCATGATGTCGGAGACTCGTTTGTTTTTGCTGATGGATGACGCCTTGATGAGAGAGCCATCCTGAGTGTCGGGGTGAGAATAGTAACCGCAAGAACTCTGACTCTTGTCTCCTGCGATACAGGCCGCCACATCGGTCATCGAGACGACTCCGATGAGATAGTCACGTTCAT
>JAESRE010000014.1 GCA_016764775.1 Alphaproteobacteria bacterium | reverse complement strand
CCTTACGCTACGCTTGAGTCACCACACATGGTGGCTAACGCATTGAAACCAAACCAGTGACTAACTCTCGAACTGGTACCATCATGTGGGGCAGGTCAGGTCTTGATGGTAATGACATCATTTACGGTCATGGCGGCAATGATGTGATTTATGATGGTGCCGGTGATGACCATGTTGATGGCGGAGCAGGTGACGACAGGGTCGTGATGCAGGCCGGATATTCAGGACAGGAATACTTCTATGGGAAAGATGGCATTGATACGATAGATGCGTCTGAATATGGTTCTGCTGTGTATATAGGGATAGGTTCAAATGTTCAAACAGCATTCCAAACTGACTTGAGCGGGTCTCTGACTATGGTTGCTCGCCTCTATACTTTCGAGAATGCGATTGGCTCTGAATATGGCGATCAGATTGTTGGCAACAATGCTGCCAATGAAATTTATGGCGGCGCTGGCAATGACATGCTTCTGGGCGGCTATGGGGACGATGTGCTTTATGGTGAGGATGGCTTAGATAGTCTCACTGGTGGTGCAGGCACTGATACATTTATTTTCGAAGCTATATCGGCGTTCAATGATATCGACACTATAGAAGACTTCAGTCTGAGCGATAACGACGTTATAGACATTGTTGACCTTCTGGCAGGGTATGACCCTGTATCAGATGCCATCACGGACTTCGTACAAATTACTGATAATGGCACTGACAGCACACTATCTGTAGACGCTGATGGAGGGGCGGATAACTTCGTTCAAATTGCGACCTTGTTCAATGTGACAGGGTTGACGGATGAAGCATCGCTTGAGAGTAGCGGCACCTTGATTACAGCGTAACCTTGTTCATACACTAAATTAAGGCGGCGAGGTGCTGCCTTTTTTGTACTCAAAGCTACACACTTGACTACACACTAAAATTTAAAAAGAAGAATTATTTAATCACTTCAAAGGTTTATGCTTAACCTTGACGGATTCAAAATCCGGTTCCCGTTAGGGAGTGAGAGTTCAAGTCTCTCCGGAGGCACCATTACCTTCAGCTTTACGTTCCAAGCTTCACCAGTCGCCTTTGATCTTAGAAATACGATCTTATGTGGCTATGGTCTTATTCTTTGAATTTGATTGTGATTTTTTCATTCTCGACAGAGATATGTTCGATGCCTTCGGAAAAGCTTTTCCAAAACCCTTCTTCACCTTCGAATTCTCTGACGAGGTCGATGTTCTTCATGTTCCCAAGCCACGCATTGGGAACGGGAATTCCCCAGAGAGAAACTCCTTTGAGAATAACAACGGGGCGGCCTTCTGCGTATCTAAGCTCCATGCCGGCCGAGGCACGAATGGTTTTGCCGCCAAGCATGGGCACATCTTGATCAACAGGAATCCGTAAACGGGCGCTTGCTAGATTGGGTTCGAAATCAATAGCGAGATGCGTTGCATACTCCGTGTTGTCCGCGAGCAAGGCGTTGACCTCGCGCTCGGTAAAGCTGACTTCCCGAATTGCTCCGATCTCACTATAGGCACGTGGTTCCAACGGCGATTGAAGCTCTTCAGTGCTGTTGGGGACAGGGCGCTCATAGGCAGGTTTAATCACAGCCAGCTTTTCTTCCAAAACCACCTCTTCGGATGTAGTGAGTTCAACCGGTTTGAACTCCCCAGGAAACAGAAATATCTTGATGCCGAGAACAACCAGAACGGCCGTCAGCACGCTGCCTAACACAACGATACCCAAGGCCTTCAAACATCCTTGTCGGGAGCCTTTAGGTTTTGTCGGGGTGTTTTGAGATTGGTTTTGCATTGATGAGTCCTGACGTTAGCGTCTGTCCGTCTCTGGCGTACGACAGCCGTATGTGCGGCACCATAGCATGATGGTTATAGTTTGAAAAACGTTCCCGTGAAGTGAGTTTAGGCCTTACGAGTGCGATACCCACGCCCAGATCAGGGGGATCCAGATCAGGGATGTTGTGAGCGTACCCTTAATGGTCTGATAAGCGATCCACGCCCAGAACATTTGTTTGCTGGGTTTTTTCAGCCTTTTAAAAATCGACGGTTTTTCAGCAGTCAGTGTTTCCATGGTTTAAGAATATCAGAAATTTTTCAGTTTCAATTGATTTTAGTCAATTTCAATTACAGTCACATTTTAGATGATGAGATCATGGAATTTTGTGACCAAACACCGTCAGAAAATATACGCGATGATCTTATCCATCACTATGTTGCCATATGTAATCAGGCTTTGGAAAGCAATCGCGATAAATTTCCGTACAAACAGATATTCTCTGCTTTGGAAAAATTAAATGCTCAAGACCCGATAGAGGTCTTTGTTGCCGACACGTTACAAACATATGCTTTCTATTTTAGCAATGACGGCGTCAAAGTGTTCAAACATGATGATTGCGATGAGTGCAACTGTATTCGTAAATGGACAACAACATCGCGATATTTAAACAACGTGGTTACAGAACCGGATTTATATATTCAAAATCCCGCCAGATTAAACTGGGACTGGCTGTACGGGAATTAGGCTTTCTTCGCCGTCAAATCCTTGCACGGGAATTCGGAAGAACAGGCAGCGCATGAAAATTCCACCAGCTGATTGAGGCTGTCCATTTCGATGGTGGCGCCTTTGATAGTGATGCCGGTCTGGGACTTCAACTTGGACAAGGCTCTGGAAAAGGTTTCGGGCTGCATTCCTAATCTTGAAGCGACCAGAGTTTTATCATACGGCAAGTGAATGGTAACGGGTCCGGTCTTGCTTTGATCCGCAAGACGAAGCAGAAAGCAACCAATGCGTTGGGGCGCGTTCTGGATGGTTCTGTGTTCAAGCTCTCTGTCTTGTTGGCGTCTGTAGCGTGCCATAGCGGACATCATGCTGAAGGCAAAGTCGTTGTTTTCGCGGATTTCTGCCTTAAGCGCAGATAAAGGAAGGCTAACAATCTCGGCTGGCTCAACGACTTCGCCGGAGTAGGGGTAGCGATCATTTTCAAAGATGGCGGTTTCACCGAATATGTGACCGGCGGGCAGTATATCAACGACGGATTGGCTACCGTCTAGCGTTTCCCGGAAAAGCTTAACCCAGCCTGATTTTATGAGAAAGAATGAAGCCGCTTCATCCTCGTGCAGGAACAATATTTTGCCCTTTCCATGACGCACTGTTTGAGACTCTTTTTCGAGTGTCTCAAAGAAGCTCTGGGAAGCATTCGTAAAGGTGGGCAAGTCTCTTAAATTCATAACATTAGATTTTGATGTTTTTTATGTCCCGAATTGACATTAGTCAATGTTTATTCCTAGCCTGTAACTACAAACTATCTAAGAAAAAACATAGTAAAGCAGATGGTCATTTTAAACTGTATCGCAGATTTTAGCACATCTTATGGTTTGTCGTTCAGCCTGTTTTTGGCTGGCCTCGTGGGTGGTTTTACGCACTGCTCGGGCATGTGCGCACCATTTGTGCTTGCGCAGACACATTCGGATACGCGCCTTGTAAAGCTATCCGAAAGCCTGTTGCTACCGTATCATCTCGGCCGCATGACCACATACACGGCCTTGGCATTCGTGCTGGGCGCTTTTGTCAATCTGGCCTTTCTGTTTACCGGAACACGCGCCTTGATTGCGGCCCCCATACTGATGCTGGCGGGTGTTTTGTTTCTGGTTAGCGCCTTTCCCGGATTCGCGAGGCTGTTTCCCTGGACGGTCAGGTTGCAAGTGCTGCCGAAGCTCAATCTGTTTTCACGAGCGGTTCAGTTTTTCTCGACAAATACCAACGGTATAAAACGGTATTTCATGGGGGTGTTGTTGGGGTTCATGCCGTGCGGTTTGGTTGTTTCTGCCATTCTGGCTGCATCCTCCGCCGCATCCCCTGTGCAGTCAGCGCTTGCGATGAGCGCGTTCGCGGTAGGAACGATGCCTGCGCTCATGCTTGTCGGACTGGGCGGTAAGGCCGTAATGCGTAAATACCCCAACATCTCGACCCGGATGTCTCAAGGGGCCATGGTCGTCAGCAGCATGTGGTTGTTTGCTCTGGCTGGCTTGTTTTTATCTGAATACTGGAAGCTTTAAAGGAAAGACATATGAGTTCTGCAGCAGAAACGCCAAATTACAACTATGATATCGTAAGAAAGTTTACGCTCGCCACGCTGTTCTGGGGCGTGATCGGCTTGTCTGCAGGGGTGTTTATTGCCCTACAGATGGTTTTTCCTGACCTGAATATCGAACCCTACCTGAGCTTTGGTCGCCTCAGACCCGTGCACACTTCGGCTGTGATTTTTGCCTTTGGCGGTAACGCGCTGTTCGCGACCAGCTATTACGTAGTGCAAAGAACCTGCGGGGTACGGCTGCACAGCGATAAGCTCTCCAACTTTACCTTCTGGGGCTATCAGGCTTTTATTGTTATGGCCGCTTTGGGGTATGTGCTTGGTGTTAACCAGAGTAAGGAATACGCCGAACCCGAATGGTACGCAGACTTGTGGCTGACTGTCGTATGGGTTGCTTATCTGTATGTGTATATGATGACGATCATTAAACGAAAGGTGTCCCACCTTTACGTCGCCAACTGGTTCTATCTGGCGTTCATCATCACCGTCGCGATCCTGCACCTCGGCAACGGACTTGCGCTGCCGGTAAGCTTAATGGGCGCAAAAAGCTATTCAGCCTATGCAGGCGTGCAAAGCGCCATGATTCAGTGGTGGTACGGCCACAACGCTGTGGGCTTCTTCCTGACAGCCGGCTTCTTGGGCATGATGTATTACTTCGTTCCTAAGCAGGCCAACCGCCCGATTTACTCCTACAGACTCTCGATCGTCCACTTCTGGTCACTGATCTTCATCTACATGTGGGCGGGGCCGCACCATTTGCATTACACCTCTTTGCCTGACTGGGCGCAAACACTGGGTATGACCTTCTCTATCATGCTGTGGATGCCGAGTTGGGGCGGTATGATCAACGGTGTTATGACGCTGTCGGGCGCATGGCATAAGTTACGTGATGATCCGATCTTGCAATTTATGATTATTTCGCTGGCGTTTTACGGCATGAGTACCTTCGAAGGTCCTCTCATGTCCATACGATCTGTAAACGCCTTATCTCACTATACCGAGTGGACGATCGGACACGTGCATTCAGGTGCGCTGGGCTGGGTCGGGTTCATCACATATGGCGCGATGTATCACCTCGTACCCAAGCTTTGGGGGCGGGAGCGTATGTACTCCACCAAGCTTATATCAATGCACCTCTGGATAGCGACGCTTGGCATCGTGCTCTACATCGCGGCACTGTGGCCCGCAGGTATCAATCAGGGCTTGATGTGGCGTGAATATAACGACATGGGCTTCCTTGTGAATTCCATTATCGAGGTCGTTGTTGCGATGAAACCTTACTACATGATCCGGGTTCTTGGTGGTCTGCTCTACTTAACCGGAGCGCTAATCATGGCCTACAACGTGTGGAAAACAATCCGCGGAGATGTGAATGAAAAAGAATATGCAACCGAGCAACAAGGAGCAGCGGCATGAGTTGGTCTAGTCACGAGCATTTAGAAAAAAACGCAATACTGCTGCTGCTGCTGGTTATTGTCGTTGTTTCTATCGGCGGGATTGTTGAAGTTATTCCGCTGTTCAGAAAAGAAACGGTCATTGAGCCCGTCGAAGGTGTGCGTCCTTATACGCCGTTGGAACTGGTCGGCCAGAATATTTACATCCGCGAAAACTGTGCCGTCTGCCATTCCCAGCAAGTCAGGCCTTTGCGGGATGAAGTTGTGCGCTACGGCCACTATTCTCTGGCTGCGGAAAGCATGTATGACCACCCGTTTTTATGGGGGTCTAAAAGAACAGGCCCCGATCTGGCGCGTGTCGGCGGAAAGTATTCCGATGAATGGCATGTTGCCCACTTGAAAGAACCGCGTGATCTGGTCCCTGAATCCATCATGCCGTCTTACGAATTCTTGTTGAATAACGGGGCCAACCTGCATGACTTAAAACAGCATTTAAAAACGCTGAGAACGCTGGGTGTGCCTTACACGGACGAGATGATCGAAAACGCAGTACGCGATGCGCAAACACAAGGCACATCTGTCGGGCGTGTGGATGCATCCGGACTGGAAGAACGCTACGGCGAAGACGTCAATGCTCGTGATTTTGATGGACAGCCTGCGCACCTGACGGAAATGGATGCATTGGTCGCCTATTTGCAGGTTATCGGCACGATGGTTGATTTCGATAAGATTAAAGATGTCGAAAGTTATGGTGAACAGGAAGAGGAGGCCCAAGAATGAAAGAATTCTTTGCAGACCCGGGTCTGGGCTTAATCGGCTTACTCTTCTTTTTTAGCTTTTTTTGCGTGGCAACGTTGTGGACTTTCCGTCCGGGCGGCAAAGACAAGTATGCCAAACATGGCGATATTCCGTTCAAGGAGAATGAGGAATGAGCGAAGATAAAAAGAAAGATATTGATCAGATTTCAGGTGTGGAAACAACAGGCCACTCTTGGGATGGCTTGAAGGAATTGAATAACCCTCTTCCAAGGTGGTGGGTTTGGGTGTTTCTGGTAACCATTGTCTGGTCTGGATGGTATTTCGTGGCCTATCCGGCATGGCCGACATTGTCTGGTCATACCGAAGGTACTAAAGGCTACACCCAGTTCAAGGAGTTGCAGGAGTCTCAGGATGAAATCCGCGACCGTCAGCAGGCCTATCTGGAACGTTTCAATAACGCCACATATGAAGAGATTTTAGATGACCGCGAGTTGTATGCATTCGCTATGGCTGGCGGTGCATCTGCGTTTAAGGATAATTGCGCCACATGCCACGGTACGGGGGCCGCAGGCGGTAAAGGATATCCCAACCTGATTGATGATGACTGGTTATGGGGCGGTAAACTGACGGATATCCATCAGACCTTGCTGCATGGTATTCGTGCCGATAACTACGACACCCGTATTTCACAAATGCCGTCATTCGGCAAAGACAAGCTGCTTAACCGCGCCGAAGTCGAAGCCGTTACCGATTATGTTTTGAGTTTATCCGGTACGGAACCGAAAGATACGTTTGAGCAAGGACAGGAGATCTTCAGAAAAAATTGCGCCACATGTCATGGTGAAGATGGAAAAGGTATGCATGAATTTGGTGCACCCAACCTTACCGATGCGATCTGGTTATATGGCGGCAAGCGCGCTGATGTGTTTGAATCAATTTATGTCGCCCGTGCCGGTATGATGCCGGCGTGGGGGCCGAGACTGGATGAACCGACCATCCGTCAATTAACGGTATATCTCCATCAGCTTGGTGGCGGTGAAAGTGAACTTGATGCAGACTTGGAGGAGCAGGAGGCACCTTTACCCGATGAAGGTCAGTACAAGGATGCGCCTCTTGAATCTCCCGAATACGAAAACCCGGAAGAATTTGAAACCCCGATAGAGGAAGAGGATGCGGCCTCTCCAGAATAGAGCTTAGTGTGCTGCAATATTTTGAAAAGCAAGAGCGGATTTATCCGAAACGTGTTTGGGGGCGTTTTAGAAAACTGAAATGGGTGGCCATGATTGTCACTCTGGGCATCTATTATCTTGCACCGTTTATCCGCTGGGACCGTGGTCCCACAGCACCCGACCAAGCCATCCTGATTGATCTTGAGAACGTCCGCGCATACTGGTTCTGGATCGAAATCTGGCCCCACGAAGTGTATTACATCACCGGCATCCTCATTCTTGCGGCTATAGGCTTGTTCTTTGTGACAAGCCTTTTTGGCCGTGTCTGGTGCGGGTATTTCTGTCCGCAAACTGTCTGGACGGATTTGTTCGTCTGGGTTGAGCGGATTTTTCAGGGCGACCGCAACGCCCGTAAAAAGCTCAGGGAAGGGCCGTGGACATGGGACAAGGTCAAGAAACTGACCGCGACGCATTTGGTCTGGCTTCTTATTGCGCTCTGCACCGGCGGTGCTTTCGTCCTGTATTTCAATGACGCTCCGACATTGATGCATGATGTCATCACGCTCGATGTGTCGACGACCGTTTTGATGTTTGTGCTCGGTCTTACATTCAGCACCTACCTGATGGCGGGGTTCGCGCGTGAACAGGTGTGCACCTATATGTGTCCATACGCGCGTTTTCAATCCGCGATGTTCGATAAAGACACATTGGTGGTTGGCTACGATGTAGAGCGCGGCGAACCACGCGGAAAACATAAAAAGGGTGAAAGCTGGGAAGGTCGCGGGCACTGCATTGATTGCAGCTTGTGCGTTCAGGTCTGCCCCATGGGCATCGATATCCGTGAAGGGTTGCAGATGGAATGCATCGCGTGCGGTTTATGCGTCGATGCATGTAACGGCGTAATGGAAAAGCTGGAGTTACCACCTGGCCTGATCCGCTATGACAGCGAAAATAACATTCAATGCAAAAGCAAAGCATCGAACCAGAAGTTCAAGTTTATCCGCCCGCGTACAATTTATTATACTGCCGTGATGGCAGTCGTTGGCGGCATAATGCTTTACGCGCTGCTAAACCGCTCGCCACTGGATATAACCGTAATTCATGACCGCAACCCGTTGTTTGTGCAACTGTCAGGCGGGGAAATAAGAAACGGTTACTTGCTGAAGATCCAAAACAAAACACAGGAACACAGAACCTATGAATTGTCAGTCAGCGGTCTGGACGGCGCCATTGTTGAAGTACGGGCCGTAAAAGGCATAGACAGCAATAACATTTATGTCCCCGCAGACAGCGTGGGCACATATCATATATTTGTGATAGCGGACGCAGATCCCGCCGAGCCCAGAGATATTACCTTTACGCTCGAGGATGAAGAGGTGCAGGATCGCTATGAAAGCAAATTCATTACACGGAGAGAATGATGGTTAAGTCACTTTTGGCACCGGAAAAGGGCACATGGGTATTGCTGTGCTTTGTGGCTTTCTTCGGTCTTGTCGTGGCTGTGAATGCCGTCTTTATATCAACGGCCCTTCGTACACATAGCGGTGTGGTCACCGATCAGCCTTACGAAAAAGGATTGGCGTATAACGAAACACTGGCGCAAGCCAGAGCACAGCCGGTCGCCAAACATGATACGTCATGGAAAGACGGCGTTTTGAGCTGGCAACTTCTGGATGAGACAGGCGAGCCGATTGATGCCGAAGTTTCGGCCCTGCTATATAGATCCGTAAAAGACGGCAGCGATTTCAAAGTAGAGATGAAACCTGCCGGAAACGGCCTGTATAAAGCCCGTGTTGATTTACCGATGAAAGGCCGCTGGGAAGCACAGTTAAAAGCACTATGGAACAACTCGCAGTATCAGACCCGTTTCGTGTTCGTGGCCAACTAGACGCTGCGAACGTAGAAACAGGCTATCAAAATCTGGTTAAAAAGAACGACGACGGAGCGTTATCGCTCAACGTCATCGTGTCGGGTGTGCATTGCGCGGCCTGTATCCAGAAAATCGAAGGCACGTTGAAGGCGCAGGACGATATCGAAAGCGTCAGATTGAATTTCTCTTCGGGACAACTGGCAATCACATGGAAAGGGAACGAAGACCGCGCAAATGACTTTGCGGCCTTGGTTGAAGGTCTGGGCTATGGCGTAAAACCGTTTGATCCCTCGACCTATGATACGGCGCAAAAGAAAGAAGAACGCTTCCTGCTATTGTGTCTCGGGGTGGCTGGTTTTGCGCTTGGCAATATTATGCTGCTGTCTGTCGGCGTATGGAGCACGTCTGCTGAAACCATGGGCGGCGCGACCAGAGATTTCCTGCACTGGATTTCCGCAATCATCGCGCTGCCGACAATTGTGTTTTCCGGCCGTCCGTTTTTCAGGTCGGCTCTCAAAGCGCTGTCTAAGGCGCAGACGAATATGGATGTGCCGATCTCGCTCGCCATTCTTTTGGCAAGCGGTATGAGCCTTTTCGAAGTTATCAATCACGGCGAGCATGTCTTTTTTGACTCAGCGGTGATGCTCACATTTTTTCTGCTGGTTGGCCGCTTTCTGGATTTTAAAGCCCGCCAGAGCGCGCGGTCATCGGCGAATGATCTGCTGAAAAGCGTTCAAGGATTTGCAACAGTCATCGAAGGCGGAAAGACCAGCCGTGTACTGATCAAGGACTTACAGGAAGGCATGATCGTCGCCGTGCCCGCAGGTGAAACAATACCCGCAGACGGAGAAATTATAGAGGGGCGAAGTACAATAGACACATCGCTCATCACGGGGGAGACGCTCCCGCAAGACGTTGAGAAAAACGCATACGTCCATGCGGGGACACTGAATTTATCCGCGCCTTTAAAAGTGCAGGTCGCAAAAGCGGCGGACGACACGTTGCTTGCCGACATCGTGAAGCTGATGGATCAGGCGGGGCAGTCGCAAGCGGCATATGTTCAGATCGCGGATAAGGCGGCACGACTTTATACACCTGTGGTGCATGTCATGGCCATCGCGGCATTTTGCGGTTGGTTCTTTCTGGCGGGCATGGCATGGCAAGACGCATTGCTGATTGCCGTCACCGTGCTGATCATCACATGCCCCTGTGCACTGGGGTTGGCCGTTCCCGTCGTGCAGGTTCTCTCAATAGCGCGTTTAATGAAAAAAGGGATATTCGTAAAATCAGGCGATGCCCTTGAACGTCTTTCATCAATCGATACTGCCGTGTTCGATAAAACAGGCACACTCACATATGGCGAGCTTAGGATCGTTGGTCCCCATAATCCACAAAGCTTGCAGGTGGCAGCTTCATTGGCCGCTGCAAGTTCACACCCCGTATCCCGCGGGTTGGTGAATTCGTTTGCGGGCGAATTGCTACAGGTTGATGACATACGGGAAATCGAAGGCTGTGGCCTGTCTGGCGTTATAAACGATCAGCCGGTCAAACTCGGTAGCCGCGCATGGTGCGGGGATGAAAAAGCACCCGCATCGGATCACATTGAAATATGGTTCGAGACGGACAGTGCCAACAAAACGAGGTTTTTGCTAACCGATGTTGTGCGCGAAGACGCTGCACAGACAGTGGAAAAATTCGATAAGGCGGGCGTGGGTTCAATGCTTCTGTCGGGCGACCAAAAACAGATCGTCGACGCTGTGGCCGATAAAGTGGGTATAGAAAAACGCATGGCGCAGTATGATCCGGCGCAAAAGTTTCGCGAAATTCAGGCGCTACAAAACGATGGCCATAAGGTTTTGATGGTGGGTGATGGCCTGAATGATGCGCCTGTACTGTCACAGGCTGATGTCTCCATAGCACCCGGAACAGCCATAGACCTTGCGCAACAGAGCGCGGATATCGTTTTCTTGGGCGACAAGCTGTCCAGCGTTTATGAAGCCTACGCGTTATCGCAAACATCACAAAAACTGGTGCTGCAAAACTTTGCTCTCGCTGTGATTTACAATCTCGTTGCTGTGCCGCTGGCGGTTGCCGGTATGGTCACACCGCTTGTCGCGGCGTTGGCAATGTCGGGATCTTCATTGCTGGTAATTGCTAACTCTTTCAGGATAAAGTTCTTCACATGAGTGTTCTTATGTACCTTATTCCTATTGCGCTTTTTCTCGGGCTGATCGGCCTGTGCGCGTTCATATGGACGCTGAAGTCGGGCCAATATGATGATTTGGACGGCGCAGCACACAGAATTCTCATAGATGATGACGAAAATCCCTCTGATAGTTGACTTTTGTCAATTTGCCGCACTGCAAAATGCGGGATACTCCAAGTATGGATGATGTTTATAGAGAGGATAATACAATGAAAAATCTATCTAAATATGCGCTTATGGCGGGGGCTGCTTTAGTGGCCTTTGGGCAACCTGCCCAAGCCGAAGACTGGAGCAATGACTACTTGGCGAAGGAGCGTTTTCAAGTGCGTCTTCGTGGTATCGGTATTTTTGCCGATGGTGACGGTGTCGTAAACGGCACTGCTTTGCAAACAGATGTCGGGGACGCCGTTACGCCCGAGCTGGACGTGACATATTTCTTCAACGACCATATCGCAGCCGAGTTGATCGCCGCGACAGCCCAGCACTCTATTAGCGCAGGCTCTAACGATCTTGGTGAAACATGGATTTTGCCGCCGACTTTGACGCTGCAATATCATTTCCAAAGAGATGAGAAATTCAGCCCCTATGTTGGTGCTGGTTTGAACTACTCATACTTCTACGGTGAAGATGCAGGCACAGGCTTTAGCGATCTTGATGTTGACGGTGGTGTCGGTTACGCGCTGCAAGCCGGTTTCGACTACTGGTTCAATGACAATCTCGGTCTGAACCTCGACGTTAAATATGTCGATCTGGATGTTGATGTGGACGTTAATCTTGGCGCCACGCCGTTGGCAGCCCGCGATGTAGACCTTAATCCCTGGATTATCGGTACAGGCGTATCTTACAGGTTTTAAAGCTCTAAGCTTCCTCGATGAAAACCCGGCCTAATAGCCGGGTTTTTTTATATGGCGGCGGCGTGCCGATTGATTGTCTGGTCGTTATCAAAGTTCGTATCGAACGTGCTTGCGATCAGACGGGTCATGAGTTTTGCAGATTGCGGAATAGTGAAGGCGTAGGGGGTGGCGAAATGCACAAAACCAAACTTCTCCAGCTTCTTGATCTCGTCCAGTTCCTTCTTAAATAGGTCTACCGAGCACTCCAGAGTGTCACAGAAGGCTTCCATATCCACGGACAGATAACACATCACATGCTCAATGATTTTGGCGCGCATTTTGTCATCCGCGCTTTTTAAATACATTTTCTTGATCGGAAGATGGCCTGACAATATAGCGTCTTTATATATCGGCATGTCCGGCTGGTTTTGAAAGAAAGTATCAGGTGTTTCCCCAATAGAGGAGGCGCCCAAGCCGATTAATGCTTGTGAATTATCGTCTGTGTAGCCTTGAAAGTTTCTGTGTAAAGTTTTGTCTTTTAAAGCCGCACATAAACTGTCTTCAGCTTTAGCGAAATGGTCGATGCCGATAGGCTCGTATCCAAGCCCAAGCAAGTATTCTTGCCCGGCTTCGAATAAATCAAACCGCAGGTCTTTCTGCGGAAGCGTGTCTTCTTGTATGAGCCGCATATGTTTCTTCATCCACGGCACATGCGCGTAGCCGAAATAGGAAACACGGTCAGGGTCGATGTAAAGTAATTTTGAAAACGTCTCTTTAGCCGTTTGAAGATTTTGATGCGGCAAGCCATACATCAAATCTACATTGATATGGTCAACGCCATACCGCCGTAAAAGTTTTACGGCTTCATAGCTGACATGAAAGGGCTGCTCGCGGTTTACCGCCTTCATCACATCATGGCTGAAATCCTGAACGCCGAGGCTAACCCTTGTTACGCCGTTCTTGGCATATGAAGCGACCCGTCCTTCGGTTACGCCTCTGGGGTCAAGCTCGATCGCGATATCCGTATCCTTCGTAAACCTGAAACGCTGCTTGAGCTTTGTGATCAGCAGTTCAAAGTCACGCGCTCTTAACAGGCCGGGCGAACCACCACCCAGATGCACAAGCTTGACCAGAGGTTCTTCTGTAAATGTATCGGCGAGGATATCAATCTCGCGGAGCAGTAAATACAGGTAATCCTCGACAGGGGCATAGCGTCTCGAGATTTTGGTATGACAGCCGCAATACCAGCACATTTTCTGGCAAAACGGCACATGGATATATATCGAAAGACCGTCGTCAGAGCTCACGGCCTGCAAGGCATCTATATAGTCTTGGTATTCCGAAGCCATCGTGAAGTGCGGCGCGGTAGGGTAGCTGGTATACCGCGGGACGTTAACGTCATGTTTCAGTATGTCGTTTCGGATCGGATTGCTCATACATAGCAGTTTGCGAGCATTGCTATAAGCAATCCTTGACCAAGGTCAATTTAGAACAGGGAAGTGAAACCTATGTGAATTAATCGTCAGGAAGATAAGCCCCGTCTTCGTCATGAACTTCCTGTCCCGTTACGGGCGGGTTAAAGACGCAGACCATACGCATGTGCGTGCCTTTATTGGCCCGCAGGATATGCTGATCATGATCATTCAGGGCGTAGATCGTATCCTTTTCCAACGCATGGATTTCACCCGTTTTCAAATCTTCAATCTCGCCCGCACCTTCGGTCAGGTACACGGTTTCAAGGTGATGCTTGTACCACATCTTTAATTCCGCGCCTTCCTTGATGACCGTGTCATGGACGGAATACCCCATCTGATCGTCTTTTAAAATCAAACGGCGGCTGGTCCAGCCTTCGGTGTCGACATCACGGTCAGTGCCGAGTATGTCGGAAAGTTTGCGTACGATCATATTATCATCCTTTTGTGTGTACTTGGTTATGCGGCGAGCAAGCCTTCGCGGCTCAACTCGTCTGCAACTGTATCAATGGCCTTTTCGGCTCTCTCGATGATAACATCCACTTCCTCTTTAGTAACGCATAGCGGGGGAGAAAATCCGAGAATATCACCATGCGGCATGCCGCGGGCGATAATGCCTTCGTCGAGCGCGGCTTTGGAAATACGCGCTCCGACCTTCATGGACGGTTCGAACGCGACTTTCTTATCCTTATCGGCAACGAATTCAATCGCGCCCATCAATCCGACACCGCGCACTTCACCGACCAACGGTTTGTCCGCGAATGTTTCCTGTAAACGTTTTTGGAAATATGCACCCGTGTCACGTGCATTGCCGGGCAGGTCTTCATTCTCGACAATATCCAGCACGGCATTCGCACAAGCCGCACCGACAGGGTGACCGGAATAGGTGTAGCCGTGGGAGAACATGCCCGCCATGTCTGAACCTTGCTTCAATACATCACTGACTTTCTTGGAGACGATCGCCGCAGAAAGAGGGACATAGGCGCTGGTCAGGCCTTTGGCAGCGGTAATAAGGTCCGGCTCGATATCGTATTTAAAACAACCGAACATCTCACCCGTACGGCCAAAGCCTGTGACAACTTCGTCTGCGATCAACAGGATGTCATACTTTTTCAACACGGCCTGAATCTCTTTCCAGTATCCTTCCGGCGGCGGGGTAATACCGCCCGTACCCAGAACGGGTTCGGCGATAAATCCGCCAATCGTGTCTGGCCCTTGTGCGAGGATTAGGTCCTCAAGTTCTTTGGCACGGCGCTTTGAGAACTCCAATTCGCTCTCGCCGTCTTCGGCGTTCCAGTAATAATGCGGCGAGCCTGTGTGCATCATCGGCTTCAACGGCTGGTCGAACAGCGTGTGGTATACGGGCAGACCCGTCAGGCTTCCCGACATAATGGACGAGCCGTGATAGCCGCGCTCACGCGCGATGATCTTCTTCTTCTCCGGCTTGCCCAGAACATTGTGGTAATACCAGACCAGCTTGATCTGGGTTTCATTGGCATCTGATCCGGACATGCCGTAAAACACCCGCTCCATATTACCGGGCGCCATCTTGCACAAACGCTCTGACAAGCGGATAACGGGCTCGTTCGATTGCTGCGCGTAAGTGTGGCAATACGCCAGTTTTTTTGCTTGTTCATACATCGCTTCGGCGACTCCTTCGCGGCCATAACCGATATTCATGCAGTACAGTCCTGCAAAGGCATCGATCAAATCATTGCCATTTTGATCCTGAATATGAATGCCTTTTCCGCCCGTTACGATGCGCGGATCTCCTGTTTTTCCTTCTGAAAAATCTTTCAGCACCGTAAACGGGTGCAGCACGTGGTCTTTGTCGGCTTGTTCCAGATGTTTAAAGTCAGTCATAGTTGTGATCCTTTCTTATATGAATTACTGCTCGTTCAAACCGCCGAGGCAGATATATTGCGTTTCCATGTAGTCATCCAAACCCTGATGTCCGCCTTCGCGGCCAAGGCCTGATTGTTTCACCCCGCCGAACGGGATGGAGGCACCTGTAAATTTAGGAGTGTTTACACCGACCATGCCGTATTCGAGTGCGCGGGCGACACGGTGGCAGCGGCGGATATTCTCGCTGTAAACATAGGCAGCCAGCCCGTAAATCGTGTCGTTTGCGGATTTGATAACGGCTTCTTCATCACTGAATTTGATCAGTGGGGCGACGGGACCGAATGTTTCTTCTTTGGCGATTTTCATATCGGTTGTGACGTCGCCAAGTACAGTCGCTTGATAAAACAACTCGCCTTTATTATAGGCGCGCTCACCGCCACAAAGCAGCGAAGCACCATTAACAAGTGCATCATTCACATGCTCTTCGCATTTTTGAACCGCCGCTTCATTCATCAACGGGCCGAGTTCGACACCGTCCTCCAGCCCGTTACCAAGCTTCATGGCTTTGGTCGCGTCGGCGTATTTGCGTGCGAATTCATCGTAAATGTCTTCATGCACATAAATGCGGTTGGCCGCGAGACAGTCTTGTCCCGTAGTGGCGAATTTGGCGCCGATTGCCCCCTCAACAGCTTTGTCTACATGGCAATCGGCAAAGGCGATAAACGGGGCGTGGCCGCCCAGCTCCATCGACAGTTTTTTGACGTTTTGCGCGGATTGTTCGAGCAACAGTCGCCCGATTTCCGTCGAGCCTGTGAAACTGATTTTTCGCACGGTTTCGCTATCGCACAGTGTCTTGCTAATCGGGGCTGCACGGCCTGTGATCACGGAAAATACGCCTTCGGGCACGCCTGCCTCTTCGGCGAGAACGGCCAACGCCAGCGCTGAAAACGGGGTTTCGGACGCGGGGCGCACTACCATAGTGCATCCTGCGGCTAAGGCTGCTCCTGCCTTGCGGGTGATCATGGCGGACGGGAAATTCCATGGTGTGATCGCCGCCGTTACGCCAACGGGGTTTTTGTAAACGGTCATTTGCGAGCCGTGCAGGTGTGATGGAATGGTATCGCCATAGGCACGTTTGCCTTCCTCACCGAACCATTCAAAAAAGCTCGCGGCATATTCAATCTCGCCTTCGGATTCCGACAGCGGCTTACCTTGTTCCAAGGTCATGATTAGCGCGAGGTCGTTGCTGTGGGCGCGCATTAAATCGGCCCATCGGCGTAATATAACGGCGCGGTCCTTGGCCAGCATGGATGACCATTCTGGAAATGCGCGTTCGGCTGCATCAATCGCGACGTGCGTTTCCTTCGGGCCTAAATCGGGGATGGTGCCGAGCAATGATCCGTCGGCAGGATTGGTGACGTCGAGTGTGTCCTCGCCGTCTGTCCACGCACCGTTAATATAAGCTTGCTGCTTAAATAGTGCCGGAGCTTGAAGTAACCGCTCTACATTCTCGGAACCGTTCGGCGTGGCGTTCAATGTGGCTTTCTCTTTTACGTGCAACATTGGGACCTCATCTGTTCGCATGACGTTGTCTGTATGGTTATGAGTATTCTCTCACGCGAACGGGCAAAGGTGGCACGGAACTGAAGGCCATTTTCAGAATTAAATATGGAGAATAAAAGCTTTGGCCGAATATTATTCGGAATCAGTGGCTTTTGTGTCTTGAACGAAACGGGAAACGGGGTAGGGAGTCTTTTTGACTTGCTGTGTAATGAAGTATGAAAAGTATCGGTCAATGCCGATATCATCGTTTAAAAGCTGCTCCATCATCTGCTGGTAATGCTCGATGCTGCGTGCAACGAATTTCAGCACGTAATCAATGCCGCCGCCGACAGCGTAGCATTCAACGATTTCAGGAATTTTGATGATCGCGTTTTCAAAGCGCTGGAAGTCTGCGGACAGGTGGTTTTTCAAGGTGACTTCGACAAGCACGGCAGAGTAGGGCGTGATTTTTTCTAGCGCGACCTGCGCACCGTAGCTGTGCAGGATTCCTTCCTGCTCGAGCCGCTTGTGACGTTCCAGACAAGCGCTGGGTGATAGCGAGACATGCTCGGCCAGCTCTTTGTTTGTCATGCGACCGTGACGTTGTAACGTCTCGATGATTTTGAAATCAATTTTGTCAGGCTTCATCATACGCTCTGACACCCTTATTTCTGAGCCAAAGGCATCGTTGTCTCAGCCAGACGGACCCAGTACTCGACGCCGATCGGGATGATCTCGTCATTAAAATCATAATAGGGAGAGTGTAGAGAAAAAGACGATGAATTGTTTGGGTCGCCCGGCTCACCTTGGCCGATAAAGATAAAGTTTCCCGGTACTTCACAGACATAGGAACCGAAGTCTTCCCCCGACATTGTCGGCATGTACTGATCGTCAACCTGCCCTTCACCTACAATCGATGTTGCGACGCTACACGCTTTTTTAGTCGGGGCTTTGCTGTTGTAAACCTCATCGCCATCCTGATGGATTTCTACCGAAGCGGTTGCGCCGTGTGCTGCAGCGATATTATTACATAAATCACGTGCACGTTGCTCGAGTTCAGCCCTCAAACCGGCATTCAGCGCACGGATGATGCCTTTAAGAACGGCCTTTTCCGGAACAATCCCGGTATCCTGCACATCCGTTTCAAAAATCGGGAAATAGATGACGGCGGGGTCAAATGGGTTGGTCCGCTGTGAAATAAGTGTTTGCATGGAGGTAAGGATTTCCGCGCCGATAATAACAGGATCGTTCGCATGATTGATCATGCCTGAATGGCCGGCTTTACCGATTATGGTGACCTCGATGTTGGAAACTGAGGCCATCAATGTCCCGTTGCATGTTGCAAATTTTCCGCGGTTTACCCACGGCCAGTTATGCATGCCGTATATTTCATCGGATGGAAAATCTTTGAACAGGCCGTCTTTGATCATTGCGCGGGCACCTTGCAGCGTTTCTTCTGCGGGTTGGAAAATCAGGTTCAGAGTGCCGTCAAATTCGGGGTTGTTTTGCAAGTGTCGCGCCGCCCCCAACAACATCGTCATATGCCCGTCATGGCCGCATCCATGCATCTTGCCGTCCGTCTTTGACCTCCAGGTTTTGCCGGATTCTTCATTGATATCCAACGCGTCTGTGTCTGCGCGGAATGCAACAGACTTACCGGATGTGTTGGTTTTACCTTCGATCTTCGCGACAATGCCTGTCTTGCCGTAGCCTGTTTTAAAGGGGATTCCGAATTCGGTGAGTTTTTCTTGAATAAAATTTGCTGCAAAAGTTTCCTCAAAAGCCGTCTGAGGATTTTTGTGCAATTCATGGCGCCACTCGATCATTTCGCCATGTGCACTGAGTATTTCATCACGAATGTTCATATGTCTCTGCCCTGTGTGTAAGGGCAACACCTTGCATGAATTCGACGAATATTACAATCGTGGAATCTTGAAACGAAGGTGGGAACTGCTAGTGGGCGGCTTCTACCGCCGTCAGTTTTTTAACGCTGTTGAGCAAATCATCTTTCTTGAAGGGCTTGGTTAATGTTTCATCGGAAAAGAAGTCTGCGTAATACTTATAATCGGAAACAGCGTTTTCAACGCCTGCTGTTATGGCGAGGATGGGGATATGCTGCTCACCTTCACGGATATACTGCATCAAAGTAGTACCGTCATAACCGGGCATGACGATATCGGTAATGACAAGGTCATAACTGTTGTTCTGTAGCATCATCAGCGCTTCATCAACGCTGCTGGCGTTTTGAACTTCGTGATTTTCTGAATTTAAGGCTGTGTTGATAAATTTGAGCATGAGCTCGTCGTCGTCGACTGCCAGAATCTTCATGACTGCTTCTCCTTCACTGGTGCCGAGCTTATTGTTTTTTTGCGGCGTTATTATGCGTTTCGAGTTCTTATATGCTCTTATATTAGGGTATCCTAAAGAGGTTAAAATTTTATGTAAATTTTAGTGATGTAAACGCATGTTTTATAAGGGGTTGTTAACGGCTCTCGCGGTAAAATAATAATTGAAGGTGAGCGAATAATCACCAGTATTCGGATGGAGAAATAAAAGACGCTAATTTCGAGAGCTTTAGCAACATTTTATCCTCCTTTATTGTTTTTTCAATTTCCTGTAGGTGCGTGAAGGCCCTGTGGGAAAGCAATGCTTACAGACGTTTTTGCGAAAAAACTTCAAGCGTCGACGTCAGCCTGAGAGAAAAATATAAAAATGGCTGTCGGTGCTAACTTTATGAACGTAAAGTAGAGCTTATGTTGCCAGAACCGCAATCATTGTTGGAACATTTCTTTTTGTTTGGGGCAGTGCCCCCTTACGCAGAAAAAGGGTATTACATCCCTTATCTCGTGCTGTTGTCATATGTGATAGCCTCGCTGGGCTCCTTCACCGGTGTCCGTCTCGCAACCAACATTCATGCCGCCACATCTAAGAAGCTAAGGGAAACACTTCACCTCGGTGGTGCCTTAGCTTTCGGTGCAGGAATCTGGTCCATGCATTTTATCGGTATGCTTGCCTACAAAATGGACATGGCACTTTCCTACGATGCTTTTCTTACATTTTTATCTATGGTCATCGCTGTTGCGATTGCATATGGCGTCTTGCTGATTTTGCGATCGCAAAAGCTCAATTTTATATGGCTTGCTGCCGGAGCGGTTTTACTCGGCACAGCCATATGCGCCATGCATTATACCGGAATGGCCGCAATGCAAATGGATGGGGATTTGCGGTACATCCCGTCCTTGTTTTTCCTGTCTTTTGTGATCGCTGTAACGGCGTCTGCCGCCGCCCTCTGGATTATCTTTAAAATTGCACGACACACAGGACGCTGGAAATTACCGTTACAAATCGTAGCCGCGTTGATTATGGGCGCCGGAATTTGCGGGATGCATTACACGGGCATTGAGGCATCGGTGTTCATTCCGTGGGCCGATTGCCGTTATGACCCTAATCAACGTTTCGACACGCTGGCTTTGTTTGTCGCGATTGTCAGCAGTCTGGTTTTTGCGCTGGCCCTCGTGCTGAGCTTCGATAGGAGTGAAACGACCAATAGGGAAGAAGGCGTTTACACAGGCAATGCCGCGTTTTTACACCTTTCGGGCCTGTTGGGCATTTTTCTGGTGCTCATGGTGGGATCATATATTTTTCTCAGCAACTCCATACAACGGGAAGAAAACGGTCATCACCTTCTGACGGCGACCAGTACACAGCAGACCCTGACGGTGCAGTATGTTGTGCGAACATCGATTATCCTGTCCTCGCAAGCGGTCGGTAACTGGAACGAAGTTATTGAACACAATAAAGGGTTCAGGGACGATTCCGCTCATATCGAGGATATTTTCGACGGGCTTCTGAAGGGCGGCGAAGTGATCATCACGACCGAAGGTGATTTTCGCAAGGTTGTCGCGCCGATACAGGACCGGCAAACAAGAGAAGTTGCTTTAAAGGTCAGGGCCGAATGGGAGGAATTGAAGGCACAGGCGGCCGAGATACTGAAGTCTGACGTCAAAACGCTTACCGATTACCCCGAGTATGAAGAGTTTGAGGGGCAACTGTTCAAAGTCACTGAAAGTCAGAATGAGCTTTTGCAACAGCTTCAGGATCAGTTGGATAAGCATGAGGCCATGTTGGTTTGGCAGTCACGCGTAATTTTGCTTATGGGCGCTGTAGTGTTCTTGCTGACATTGCTTTACGCACGATTCTTTATTGCCAATGCGATAGACAAATCCCGCAAAGAACTGGAGGGGCACCGCGAAAACCTTCAGAAAATGGTGCTGGAAAAAACAGCCGACCTTATGAACGAAAAGAACAAGGCCGAACGGTTGAACGATCAGCTTAAAGCAGGTGTACATGTAATGGAGGCTGCCCATGCTGAGGCTGAAAGGGCCAATATGGCGAAAAGCGAATTTTTGGCCAATATGTCGCATGAACTGCGCACGCCGTTAAACAGTATTATCGGGCTGACACAAATGTTGTTGGACGATGCGAAGTTTCAGAATGACGACAGGGTCATGGTTGGAAATGTCCATAAGTCTGCCGAGAACCTGCTGGATATCGTGAACGATGTTCTCGACCTTTCCAAAATTGAATCCGGCAACATCGTTCTGGAAGAAATTACATTTAATTTCCATGATGTTGTTTCAAACATTATTGACGCAATGGCTCCGATAGCGAGCCAAAAGGGAATATCGTTACGGTCTAACTTTAGTGACGATCAGCTTCACTATGTTGTTGGTGACCCTTTACGTGTCAGCCGCATCCTGACGAATTTGATCTCCAATGCTATCAAATACACCGATAGCGGTAACATCGACGTCAATATCAGAAATGAAAAGTCTGCAAAGACCAAAGATGATAAAACGTTGCGCTATGACGAAGACGGCGTGCAGGTAAAAGTAAAAACCGAACAACTGGATGAAACACATATAGAGGTCTACTGCGAAGTTACGGACACGGGTATCGGTATTCCCGAAGACAAACTCGAAGCAATATTCGAAAAGTTTGCACAGGCAGACGTATCAACAACCAGAAAATACGGCGGCACAGGTTTAGGCCTCGCCATTACCAAAGATCTGGTTGAAATGATGGACGGCACCATAGGGGTGCGAAGCAAAGAAGGAGAGGGCTCTACTTTCTGGTTCAGGATACCGCTGAAAATTGCAGATGAAAAAATGATTGCCGCAGCGGCTGAAAATGCCGGTATCGAGGAAAGAGACAAGAGCGGAGCGTATCTGCCTGCCGATAAAGCCAGAATACTGGTCGCAGAAGACCACCAGTTGAACCAAGACTTTATATCCCGTCTTCTTCGTCGCATGGGCTTGGAGAATGTTGAAATCGTCGAAAACGGCGAGCTGGCATGTGAGCAGTTCAAGGATGGTAATGCGGATATCATTCTCATGGATTGCCACATGCCCAAGAAAAGCGGGTATGAAGCGACGCGTGAAATTCGCAGGAGTGACAAGGATAACGCGGGCTCCATACCGATCGTTGCGTTGACAGCCGATGCGATGATCGGGACCAAGGAAAGATGCTTGGAAGCGGGCATGAATGATTATCTCAGCAAACCGATCGATGCGAATGAGCTATATGAAATTCTCGCGCAATGGGTAATTTTTTCGGACGAATCCGGCGCAAAAAGGCAGAAAGCCGAAAAGAAGAAAGCGCAGGAAAAGAGTGCGGATAAACCCGTAGACTTAACCTTGCTGAATGAATACGCGGAAACACCGGAAGAGATAAAAGACTTCGTGGACGTGTTCCTGCGTCAGAGTCAGGAAAGCCTGAATATTCTGAAAGACAACTGTGTAGACGGAGAGTCTCAGGAATGGGTGCAGGCGGCGCACTGTACCCCGTCAGCACAAGTTGGACAGATAGAGCGTCATTGTTAAGGTGATGTTTTTGGCTTATCGAGAGACTGAAAGGATCGAAGATGAGCAAAAAACAAAACTCCAAAGAAACAGCCGATAAGGTTGTCCGTAACATCAAGCGCCAGACCCGCCGCAAATTCAACAGCGAAGAGAAGATACGGATTGTTCTGGCCGGATTGCGCGGCGAGGAGAGCATTGCCGAGCTGTGCCGCCGTGAAGGTATTCACCAGAATTTATACTATCGTTGGAGCCGCGAGTTTTTAGAGGCCGGCAAGAAGCGCCTTGAAGGCGACACGATGCGTGAAGCCAGCACGAGTGAGGTGAAGGAACTGCGCAAACAAAACGCAGAGCTCAAAGAAGCTTTGGCTGAAGAGATCCTCGAGCACCGTTTGCTTAAAAAAAGCGGGTCAGCGGATGGGGAGGACGGTATATGAGATATTCAGCGGCCAGTAAATACGAGATTATCCGCACTGTAGAAGACAGTGCCCTGGGCATTCGCAGAACGTGCGAGAAACTCGGCATATCGCGCTCAACCTTTTATAACTGGTATGATCGGTATCTGTCAGGTGGTTATGATGCTCTTCAAGATCAGAAACCCCGTCCGGCTGCTGTATGGAACAAGGTACCGGATACGCAGCGTAAAGCGCTTGTTGATCTGGCCCTGGATGAGCCGGAGCTATCGCCCAGGGAGCTGGCGGTACGCTTTACCGAAGAGCGCGGGTACTTCGTCTCTGAAGCTACAGCCTACCGCATCCTGAAAGAACAAAATCTGTTGACCTCTCCGGCGTGGATTGTGATGAAGGCGAAAGACAAGTTCGACAAGCCAACGACAGCCATTAACCAGCTCTGGCAAACCGACTTCACCTATCTGAAGGTCACAGGCTGGGGCTGGTATTACCTGTCCACCATCATGGATGATTACAGCCGTTATATCATCACCTGGCGGCTATGCACCGGCATGGCGGCCAGTGATGTGAGTGCGACATTGGCCGATGCGTTGAAGGTTGCCGGGTTATCACGCAAACAAAGGCCGCGCCTCTTAAGCGATAATGGTCCGTGTTACGTCTCATCCGAACTTAAAGGCTGGCTCGACGATCACGGCATGGATCATACGCGTGGCAAGCCGTATCATCCGATGACCCAAGGTAAGATCGAGCGATGGCATCGCACGATGAAGGACCGTATCCTGCTGGAGCATTATTACCTTCCCTCAGAGCTTGAGAGCCGGATCGGGGAATTTATCAATCATTACAACACAAGGAGATATCATGAGAGCCTGAACAATTTAACGCCCGAAGATATGTGGCTGGGGAGAGGAAAAGACATTCTCGAACAGCGCCGCAAAATCAAGACACAAACACTGCGTTTACGAAAAGAACTGTACCGGCAGAAAAAAGCTGCCTAAAATCAAACAAAGGAGCCAGAAGCACACCTTATATTCTTACGCCCTGTGTCCAAAATACTCTGACGACGTACAGTGGCCGTCTGTGATTATCGCGGCGTTAGTTGTTATTCCGTCTGCTCTCGTTATTTACAAGCAATCGCAAGCCCTCAACCTGTTGCAACTCGGCGAAGAGCAAAGCCTGTACTCCGGCACCGATCCAGAGCGTACAAAGAACATCACCATTGTCGCGATTGCCTTATGCGTCGGCGTCTGTGTCGCGGTTAGTGGCGTCATCGGCTTTGTCGGTCTCGTTATTCCGCATCTTATTCGCTTGTCTATAGGCCCTGACCACCGTGCGTTGCTACCGCTTTCTGCTCTGCTTGGTGCGGCTTTGCTGATCATTGCTGACACCACCGCCCGCACGATTGTTGCACCTGCTGAAATGCCTGTCGGTATTCTGACGGCGCTAATCGGTGGTCCGTATTTCCTCTGGCTTTTGGTTCGCCAGTACAAGAAAGGCTTCACAATATGATCGAAGCCAAAAACATTTCCGTTAGTTTTGACGACAAGCCGATCCTGCAGGACATTAGCTGCAGTCTTTCAAGAGGCGTCACCTGTATTCTGGGCCAGAACGGTGCGGGTAAATCGACATTGTTGCAGTGCCTGTCCGGTGGCATTGCTGTCGATGAGGGCGTTATAGAATTTGAAGGGCAGGACCTGTCTCAGTGCAATATCCGTCAACTCGCGCAAAAACGCGCCGTGCTGGGGCAGAGCCTGAATGTCGGCTTCCCGTTCCGTGCTATGGATATTGTGATGATGGGGCGCGCACCGTTCATTGTAACGAATGAAAAACCCTACGATGTCGATGTTGCACACGCAGCCCTGGAAAGACTGGGCGCTTACGAGCTGAAAGACAGAATATACTCGACCCTCTCCGGCGGTGAGAAGCAACGCGTCCAACTGGCGCGTGTATTGTCCCAACTGGATTTCATGAGCGATGATTTGAGCGGCAAATATCTGTTTCTGGATGAGCCGACGTCTGCTTTGGATGTTAAGCACCAAAGAATGGTGTTGGGTCTTATCGATGAACTTCGCAGCAAGGGGCTGAGCATCCTTGCCGTTATGCATGACATCAATGTGTCCTGTGAAATTGCGGATCATGCTGTTCTGCTCAAAGGAGGCCGCATGCTCGGCGCACATCGGATAAGCGAGCAGGCGTTGCAGGAAAGTCTGTTAGTTGAAGTTTATGACGCGGAGCCGTCAAACGTCCTTACCGCACAAAGCGGCAGAACCTACTACCATTTCTAAGCACTGATAGCGGCGCGCGGCAGAACGGTTGCTTTTTGCTGTAGCTCGGCTTCATAGCCAAGGATTTGCTGTAAGTGCGGTGCCAGAATTCTCAGGTTTGATGTTTTGTAGAACTGTTTCTGTTGTGTCAGTTGGTCAACATCATTCGGATACACGTAGTTAGCCATGATCCAGTCCTGACCGTTGTCCGGATTGAACTTGATGTCACCGACATACGCACCGTTACCAAGGTGAAAATTCATCACGCCGTCTCTTTCTGTCAAAAGATACTGTAGTGCCATACGGCGGAGCTGGTCATGTGACTCACCGTCCTGCAAATAAGCGGCAAAGTCGGGATCCAACAGGCCTTCGTCATTGACGACGCCTTCATATCCTTTTTGTTGAGCCAACCATGGTCCGAAGTCTCTGAGCGGTGACAGTGTAGATATGACCAGATTAAACCCTTGTTGTTGTGCCTGACCGTTAAGGTAACCGTGCAGGGCCTCGGCCAATGGACGGCCGCCTCTGTCCCATGTCTGGTCCTGATTACCGGAAATCGTATACAAAATGACCGCAACGGTTCTGTTTTCGCCTTCAACCGCAAACGGTTCAACGGGCATGTCTTTAATGGCGTCGATGTCACCCGGAATGTCACGGTACGTCAGCGGGCTGCCTTCTTCCGGGGTAATGTCGACAAGGGCTGTGTAAATACCGGCGGTCAGCTTCGGTTTCTTACCGGGGGTGATGCGGGCGAAGCAACGCTTGTTATCATCCGTACCGCCAATACGCATTTCAACCAGCTCTTCAACGGAATCCAGCGGGTGAACGCGTTCATTGCCCAGAAGCTGTTTGTGAATCTCCGCATATTCTTTACCGGGCAGCACCTGTTCAAACTGAACAGAGTCACGCAAATAGTCGCTTATTTCGGTTTCACGGGTTTCAAGTTGCGTCAACGCCTCGCGGTGCGCACGGATTTCTTCGCGTACACGCGCAAGCTCTTCAGGCGTCGGGTCCTTGGGACTGCGCCAGCCTGCGGCAAAATCGGTAAATGATCTGAGTAAGCGGTTGTTCACAATAGTAATCTCCAGATCAGCGTTTTTTGCATACTCTTATGGTAAATGTCAACTTTTCTAATATATATCGCGCTCAGGGCGGCGTTCGGACATAACTTGCATGTGAATTACGAAGGGTGCACAATGCCCGAAAAGCAGGAGAAAATTGTGACCTTATCCAGAATTTCATTATTAGCATTATCAGTTTTTGCCATGGTTGGCGTGTTGGCAACGAGCAGCCATGTTGATGCCGCCTACGTGAAGAAGAAAAAGCAGCAGGCGCAGCCAACAGAAAGCCAGCCAAGTTCGACAGCTACGAGCTTTGCGCAACGTATCGCTCAGGCATGTGTCAGCGGTAAATGGGAGCAACAACCCTGCTTGAAGGCTGTGTCGGAAAACAATCTGGTGATGGCTTCGAATTATATCGCTGCTCTGGATGAAGCCGGTAAGAAGCAGCAAGGCGAAATGGTTAAGCAAAAATGTGCGGCGTCTACGGCTGCGACAAAAGGGGAATATCCTGCGAATGCTATGCGCAGCGCCTATGTCGAATGTGTGAATCATGTTGTTGATACGGTGAAGGCGACGGGCATGCTTCCCGACCAGTCGCAGTATCAGCTACTCGTCGGTGCTGTTCAATGTCTGGACAAAGCTACGGCCTGCTCGGCGATCGAACAGGGCCTTAGTCGTTATAAATAATATCTGATAATTGATTAGCCGAGGGCGCTTTGTAGTGCTTCAGCACCCCATGAGAGTCCGTCTGCACCTGTGCCGGCTATGATTTGAAGACCGTTACCGGCTGTACCCATAGTACCTGCTGCGGCCGGGCCAAATACAGCGCCTACACCAGTAAATGCTGTAAACGCGACAGCTCCCCATATCACTACATTTGATGCAACATTGCCTGCTGCCATAGTTTTTCTCCGTTACTACCGTTTGTCGTTCATGATTGTGTAGACCTTAACAAACAATTAAGGAAAATACAAGAATATATGCTAAGGCATTGATTCAAAGTAATAAAATATCAGGCTCTAAGGACTAAAACCCCTGTTTTACAGCTAAAATCTTGACATTTTAATAGCATTATGAAAAACAGGGGCGATGTTAAAAGATCTGAGTATCATTTTTTGTGAAAGGGGCGTTATCCGCGGTCAGGCGCTTGATCGCCGCGTATTGGGTAAACCTTTGTCGCATCCTTTTCTGGTTATGAAGGACGGTGAAGACGTCGTGTCGGAGTTGCATGGTACATGGAGCGCCCGTTGTTGCGTGAATGATAACCAACCCAAGCTATCGAAAAAGCTGGAGCTTTCCTTGGCGGTTGCCAGCATTACGGGGCAAGCCCCCAGGCTTTCATCTGTCTTTGAAGCGACCTTTCCGAAAAGCTTTCCGGTGAACCGCATGGTGGAGCTTCAGGGTAATCGTCAATACAAACTGGCCGCGCGTGAAAGCGAACTGGTTTCGGGAGAGGAAACGCAAGAGGTTTGGCAACATCTCACATCAAGCGCACGTGTTTATGATGCGATACGCTTTCCGTATGTACGCTACGCATTCGGTGCGCAGGATGTGAACTGCCAGAAAACCATGCGTGCGCTCTTGGAGAACGCAGAGATTGATACATCCGTCTTGTCTTTGGAATTGGGCGAGGCCGGTTGGGACAGGGCCCCTCTGTTTTATTCGGCCGCCTGTGAAGTCTGAACCTTCTCCAGCATCGGCTTGAGATATTCACCTGTATAGGATTTTTTGACCTTACAAATCTCTTCGGGCGTGCCTGTTGCGATGATTTCGCCGCCTTTATGTCCGCCTTCGGGGCCTATATCGATGATGTAATCTGCCGTCTTAATGACATCCAGGTTATGCTCGATGACGACAACCGTATTCCCCTGATCAACCAGCTTATGCAGAACCTCCAGCAATTTGCGGACATCTTCGAAATGCAGACCCGTTGTCGGCTCATCCAGAATATACAGCGTCTTGCCCGTTGAACGTTTGGAAAGCTCTTTCGAAAGCTTCACACGCTGTGCCTCACCGCCTGAAAGCGTGTTCGCTTGCTGGCCGACTTTAATATAAGTCAGACCGACATCTTTCAGCGTTTCCATCTTGTCGCGAATGCTCGGCACAGCCTTAAAGAAATCAGCCGCTTCTTCCACCGTCATGTCCAGCACATCGGCAATCGATTTGTCTTTGTATTTAATCTCCAGCGTTTCGCGGTTGTAACGCTTGCCGTGACATGTTTCGCACTCGACATAGACATCGGGCAGAAAGTGCATCTCGATCTTGATGACACCATCGCCTTTGCATGCCTCGCAGCGTCCGCCTTTAACGTTAAAGCTGAAGCGGCCGGGGTTGTACCCACGTGCTTTGGCTTCAGGCAGGCCTGCATACCATTCACGGATTGGCGTAAACGCGCCTGTATATGTCGCGGGGTTGGAGCGCGGTGTACGACCGATCGGGGACTGGTCGATGTCGATGACTTTATCAACAAAGGCGAGACCTTTGATCGCTTTATGCTCAAGCGGTAGTTCCTTCGATTTCATTAAGGTTTTTGCAGCCGCCTTGTACAGCGTATCAATTGTGAAGGTCGATTTTCCTGAGCCCGACACACCCGTCACGCAGGTAAATGTACCAAGCGGAATAGAGGCGCTGACTTTCTGCAAGTTGTTACCGCTGGCCTCAATGACTTCGAGGTTCTGACCCTTTTTGCCCTTGCGGCGTTTGGCGGGCACGGCAATTTCCTTTTTGCCGGTCATATATGCGGCGGTCATCGAGCGCTGGGACTTGAACACCTCTTCGGGTGGTCCGCTGGCAACCACGCGGCCACCATGTACACCGGCACCCGGACCCATGTCGATCAGGTAGTCGGCACTACGGATCGCATCTTCGTCATGCTCAACCACAATCACGGTATTCCCCATATCGCGCAGGCGAGTGAGTGTTTCGAGCAAGCGGTTATTATCACGCTGGTGCAGGCCGATAGAAGGTTCATCCAGAACATACAAGACACCTGTTAGTCCCGAACCGATCTGTGAGGCTAGACGGATACGCTGGCTTTCCCCACCCGATAATGTGCCGGAAGCGCGGGAAAGGTTGAGGTAATCCAATCCGACATTGCGCAGGAATGTCAGGCGCTCGTTAATCTCTTTAAGGATTTTCTCACCGATCTGCTTTTGCTGCTCGGTCAAACTGTCTTCAACCGTGTCGAACCAGTTCCCCGCATCCTCGATGCTCAACTGGCTGATCTCGCCGATATGCTTGCTGTCGATCTTTACGGCCAAGGCTTCGGGTTTTAGTCGGTAGCCTTCGCAGCTCTCGCACCACGCGCTGGCTTGATACTTCGCAATGTCTTCGCGGGCGGAATTGGAATCTGTTTCAATCAAGCGACGCTCGAGGGAAGGGATTACCCCTTCGAACGGTTTGTTACTCTTCCATGTGCTTTCAGATTTTGTCTCATAGGTAATCGGAATGATCTCGTCACCCGATCCATAGAGGATTTTTTCCTGATGCTCGCGCTTCAGCTTTTTCCACGGGTCGGCGACGCTGAACCCGTAATGTTTGGCGACACCTTCCATCGCCTGCATGTAAAACGGGGCGAAGTTTTTCGACCACGGCTCGACCGCACCTTTCAGGATAGACTTCGAGTCATCAGGCACGATCAGCGCTTCATCCATATACATCTTCACGCCCAGACCGTCACATTGCGGGCAGGCACCGTGCGGCGAGTTGAATGAGAATAAGCGCGGCTCGATCTCCGCAATCGTGAACCCGGAAACGGGACAGGCATATTTCTCGCTGAAAATTTCCTGATCACCCGAAGACGCATCTTCGGTAATAACCAAACCATCGGCGAGGCGCAACGCAGTCTCAACAGAGTCCGCCAAACGGTTACCCAAATCTTCGCGCACAACCAGACGGTCAACGACTACCTCAATATCGTGCTTCAGCTTTTTATCGAGCGCTGGGGCCTCGGCAATCTCGTAAAGCTCGCCGTCCACTTTTACACGCTGGAAACCCTTGGCTTGCAGCTCTTTAAATTCTTTGCGGTACTCACCCTTACGGCCTCTCACAATCGGCGCGAGGATATACAGCTTCGTTCCTTCACCCATGGCGAGGATACGGTCGACAATCTCCGACACGGTTTGCGATGTAATCGGCTTTCCTGTGGCGGGAGAGTAGGGCACACCCACACGTACCCAAAGAAGGCGCATATAATCATGGATTTCCGTTACCGTACCGACGGTGGAACGTGGGTTACGCGACGTCGTTTTCTGCTCGATTGAAATCGCGGGCGATAAGCCTTCAATGGAATCCACATCCGGCTTTTGCATTAGCTCGAGGAACTGGCGCGCATAGGCGGACAGGCTTTCGACATATCGCCGCTGGCCTTCCGCATAAATCGTATCGAAGGCGAGAGAAGATTTCCCAGAACCCGAAAGTCCCGTAATAACGATCAACTGATCACGGGGCATGTCGACATCAATGTCTTTCAGGTTATGTTCTCGCGCACCACGGACGCTGATTTCCTTAAGCATGAGAAAATATATAGGTGCAGCACTGGCCAAAAGCAAAGCCTGAATTACTTTTAATAGTCCATCCGCAAAACATGGGTGGGAAGGAGATCACATATGTATACGTTATATTATTCACCGGGCGCATGTTCCATGTCCGTCCATGTCACTCTGGAAGAGCTTGGTATTGAATTCGAAGCCAAAGAGGTGAACCTGAAAAAAGGGGAACATAAAAGCGACTGGTATCTGGAGATTAACCCGCGCGGGCAGGTGGGGGCACTGCAAACCGAAGACGGTTTGATGTCTGAAAATGCGGCTATGATTATCTACCTCAATGATAAACACGGCCATAAGGTCATCCCCGCAGACGGATTTGCCCGCGGCAAAGCATTGCAATGGCTGATGTTCGTAAACTCGACACTGCACCCTGCCTACGGCAAGGCGAAATTTGCATCCGAATATGGAGAAGAGGCCAGCAAGCAAGCGTGCGATGACGTGCAAGCCAAATGGGATGCAATCGAACGAGAACTGGAGCGGAATGATAAGCCTTTCCTTGCCGGAGATGAGCCAACAGCAGGTGATATTTATGCCACTGTCTGTGCCAACTGGGATTTCCTCGAACATCTACCAACATTCGGCCCGCGTACGCAGAAGCTGATTAATGCGGTGTCTTCCCGCCCCGCATATCAACGCGCTATTGCGACCGAGCAAATCGAGTATAAAGCAGCGGCCTAAACTCGTTTAGATACTTCTGGTACAGAAAAACCCTGCGAGGGCATTTCCCGCAGGGTTTTCCGTAGATACTTTGATCTTAACTATGTTTCAGGCCGGATTATGTAGCCTGAATAACTCTGGCTAGCGCGCCGCCCCTTTCAGGGAGGACCAAATGCCGATCGTTCCAACTTTCGGTTTAGCGCCGTATCCGGCCTTTAAACTCTGTTCTTGATCACTCATCTGATCACCTCCTTTCATATACGTTGACGTTATATATATGATATGGGATTCGAAATTTTCCCGTCAATGGAATCTCAGTATTCGGTCAACAAGCTGCTTCGGTATAACTGTAAATTAAGGCTTTTGCCCACGTTCGGTGAGGTCTATAGTAGGGGTTCAATCACAGATTCTAAGGAGTAAAGACGTGGCCGGTTCAGTCAATAAAGTCATTTTAGTAGGTAATCTCGGGAACGACCCCGAAGTGCGCAGCATGCAGAGCGGAGACGAGGTTGTGAACCTCTCTGTCGCGACATCTGAAAACTGGAAGGATAAGTCCACCGGTGAGCGCCGTGAAAAAACGGAATGGCACCGCGTTGTTATTTTCAATCAGGGCCTCGTGAATGTTTGTAAAAACTACCTGAAAAAAGGCTCCAAAGTGTACATCGAAGGCCAGCTTGAAACCCGTTCATGGGAGCAAGACGGTCAGAAGAAATACACAACCGAAGTCGTGCTTCGCCCTTACCGTGGTGAGCTGACAATGCTGGATTCCCGCAACAGCGGTGACAGCATGGGCGGCGGTCGTTCATTCAACGACAACCAAAGCGGCGGTTATTCCCAAGGTGCTCCGGCACAGCCTGCACAGTCTCAGACTCAGGCCGCGCCAATGGACGAGCTGGAAGACGAGATCCCGTTCTAAGGCATGCTTATTCGCCTGCTCACATTCCTCATACTTTTTTTGCCTGTAACCGTCTTTGCGCAGGACGATGATTTTGCGCAAAGGCTGGTTCTGGCCGAACGTATGTTGGAAATCCGCCCGGCGGAAAAGCAGATCGACCGCGCCATCGACACCTACGTTAAAAACTACATGTTCAATGCCGCCGAAGAAGATAAGGAAGTCTTCCGCACGGCCATGAAGCGCCTGATGAATCCGAAGGCGTTGGAAAAAGTGGCTGTCGATGCGTATGCCGAGACGTTCACGCTCGAAGAGCTGGAAGCTATGGTCGATTACTACAGCAAGCCCGAAGCACAAAGCGCGAGCGACAAACAGCGGCAGCTGAACTCAAGGATCGGCCCTGAGATTGCCAACATGATGGACCGTGCATTGATACGGTTGCGCACAGATCCCAAGTAAGGAGCGTCGTCATGGATGTGATGCTCATCAGCTTTCTGGCGTTTTTTATTTTCTTTACCGGCGTAGGGCTGGCCTCTTCCTTTTTTCGCAAAAACACCATCGAGGATTATTTTCTCGCCAGCCGCGATGTTCCTGCATGGCTCGTGGCGTTGTCCTATGGCGCGACGATTTCCAGCGGCGCGACCTTCATTGGGTTTGCAGGCTTGGCATACACTACGGGCCTCACGGCCTTGTTTGCCATTGTCGGTTTGACCATCGGCGACCATATAGGCTGGGCGATCGCGGGGAATCGTATCCGCCGTAAAGCGATTGAAACCAAGGCGCATACATATCCTTCATTGGTGGGCAAGCTTGGCGGGCGCGACCTGCCGATCGTGACCTTGCTGATGGCTATGATGACGGTTGTCTTTATGGGGACCTATTGCAGCGCCCAACTCGTCGCCGGAGCGAAGGTCGGTGTCGCGCTGTTCGACTGGGATTACAACATCTTCATTTTGGTCGGGGCAGGGGTTCTGTTGGCGTATTGCTGGGCGGGTGGTATTCGCGCGTCCATTTGGACGGATGCCGTGCAAGCCGTGATGATCCTGCTCTCGCTGTTGGTGCTGGTCTATGTCGCGATGGATGAGGTCGGCGGCTTTACAGGCCTCTATGAAGCCTTGAAGGCGATTGACCCGTCACTGGTCGATCCGTTCCAGTTCAAATTTCTGCCTGTCTTCGTGGGTTGGGTGTTTTTCGGTATCGGCGTGCTGGGCCAGCCGCAATTGATGGTGCGACATATGGTCGCTCGGGACGATGACAGCTTGCTGCATGCAAGGCGTATATATCTCGGATGGCGGTGGACGGTTTTATTGCTTGCGACGCTGGTCGGGTTTATCGCCCGTGTGATGATTCCCGAAGGCGGAGGCGCTTTTGATGCCGAGCTTTCCATTCCCGCACTGTGGGCTGATCTCTTATCCCCCGTTTTTGTCGGCTTTCTTGTTGCCGGATTATTCTCCGCAACCATGTCCACGGCGGACTCGTTGCTGCTTTCTGCATCCTCTGCGATGACACAACATATTTTCCCCCAATTGCGTAATTCCTACATGCTTGCGCGGCTCGGCACGGTTGTCGTGATTGTATTAGTCGTCGCAATCGCGCTGTTCGCAAGCGATAACGTGCTGGCATTGGTGGTTCTGGCGTGGGGGTGGATGGCCGCTGCAGTCGCGCCGTTGGTTGTCATAAACCTCTGTGGAGGCAAGCCGGGACAGCGTTTATCCGTGTCCATGATGGCGGGTGGTTTCGGTATGACATTGTTCTGGCGTTACGGCCTTGAAATGAACGCACAATTGATGGATTTGGTGCCCGGAATGATTACAGGTTTTGCTATCTTCGGCGTCTCATATTTGCTAGAAAAGTATGTTAAACCAGAATCGCAGAAAACGTAAGAAAACTGCCATAAAACCAAAGAGTACAGATGACTGATTCAACCGTATCCGAAGACGAAAATTTCCCGACAATCTCTCTCGAAGAAGAGATGAAACAAAGCTATCTCGATTATGCCATGAGCGTGATCGTATCCCGTGCTTTGCCGGATGTCCGTGACGGCCTTAAACCCGTGCACCGCCGCATTCTGTATGCAATGCGCGAAGGCGGATACGCCTCTGATAAACCTTACAAAAAGTCAGCCCGTATCGTCGGTGACGTCATGGGTAAATATCACCCGCACGGTGACTCCGCGATTTATGACGCTATGGTGCGTATGGCCCAGCATTGGTCGCTGCGCCTGCCGCTCGTCGACGGGCAAGGGAACTTCGGTTCCATGGACGGGGACGCTCCCGCGGCCATGCGTTATACTGAAGCGCGCCTGAACAAGGCCGCGGAAACACTTCTCGAGGACATCGACAAGGAAACCGTCGATTTCCGCCCGAACTACGATGAAAGCTTGAGCGAGCCGACAGTATTGCCGTCCCGTGTGCCTAACTTGCTGGTGAATGGTGCCGGCGGTATTGCCGTGGGTATGGCGACCAACATTCCGCCGCACAATCTGGGCGAGGTGATCGACGCCTGTATGGCAATGGTTGAAAACCCTGCGCTGACGACCGAAGAAATTCTGGAGATTATTCCCGGACCTGACTTCCCGACAGGGGCGCAGATCATGGGTAAGAACGGCATTCACAAAGCCTATCATACGGGCAACGGCTCCGTTGTGATGCGTGCCAAAACCTCCGTTGAGGAAATCGGCAAGCGCGAAGCCATCATCGTTCATGAAGTGCCGTATCAGGTGAACAAAGGTAAGTTGCTCGAACGTCTGGGCGAAGTCGGCCGCGAGAAAATCGTCGAAGATATTGCCGAAATCCGCGATGAATCCGACCGTCAGGGTGTGCGCATCGTGATCGAACTGAAAACGAACGCCAACGCCGATGTCGTGCTGAACCAGCTGTTTAAACACACGGCTCTGCAAACCAACTTTGCCTGCAACATGGTGGCGCTGCATAACGGCAAGCCGCAGATGATGCTGATCAAGGACATGATCAAAGCCTTCGTGAAATTTCGCGAAGACGTCATTACCCGCCGTACGGTTTATGAACTCGGCAAAGCCCGCGACCGTGCCCATGTGTTGGCCGGTCTGGCTGTGGCTGTGGCCAATATTGATGAAATCATTGCCTTAATCCGTAATGCGCCGAGCCCCGCCGATGCGAAAGAAGGCCTGCTGGCGAAAGCATGGCCCGCCAAGGATGTTGCACCGCTAATCGAATTGATCGACGATCCCGAACACCCTCTGAACGATGATGGCACATACCAGATGTCCGAAGTTCAGGCCAAAGCTATTCTTGATTTGCGCCTGCACCGTCTGACAGGGCTGGAGCGTGACAAGATCGCCGGTGAACTGAAAGAGATCACAGACAAGATTGCCGAATACCTCGCGATTCTGGCCGACCGTGCCAAATTGCTGGAGGTTCTGGTTGAAGAGCTTCAGGACGTTAAAGACAAATTCGGCACACCGCGCCGTACGGAGCTGTGTGACGCTGAATTCGAAATGGATATCGAAGACCTGATCCAACGTGAAGATATGGTCGTGACCATTACGGGCGGCGGCTACGTCAAGCGTGTTCCTCTCGACACATACCGTGCGCAACGCCGAGGTGGTAAAGGTCGTTCGGGTATGAGCACAAAAGATGAGGATTTCGTATCCGACCTGTTTGTGGCCTCCACCCACACGCCGATCCTGTTCTTTACCAGTCGCGGTATCGTTCACCGTATGAAGGTCTTCCAGCTGCCGCTGGGTAACCCGACATCAAAGGGTAAGGCGCTCGTGAACCTTCTGCCGCTGGAAAAGGATGAAACCGTTTCGGTTTACATGCGCTTGCCGGAAGATGAGGAACGCTGGAAAGAGTTGGACATCATGTTCGCGACTTCGCATGGCTCGGTTCGCCGTAATAAGCTTTCCGATTTCAAGAATATCCGTGCAAACGGTTTGATTGCCATGAAGCTGGGCGATGACGAGAAACTGGTTTCGGTTAAGATTTGTACAGAGGATGAAGACGTCATGTTGGCGACCAAGCTCGGTAAGGCGATCCGTTTCCCTGTAAACGATATTCGTGTCTTCTCGGGCCGTACATCCACAGGTGTTCGCGGCGTGAAGATGAAGGACAAGGACGACGAGGTTATCTCTATGTCTATCCTCAAGCATGTCGATATCACGCCTGATGAACGTAACGCTTACCTCAAAGCGGCCTCACAGATTGTCGGCAGTGACGACGAAGGTTTCGAATATGAGGAAACGGATCTGGAACTGTCCGAGGACCGCTTCCGCGAATTGCTGGAGAAAGAGCAGATTGTTCTGACCATTTCCAACAAGGGGTACGGTAAGCGCACATCAGCCTACGAGTACCGTGTCTCCGGACGTGGCGGGCAGGGCGTTACCAACATGAACCTGACCAAGAAAAACGGTGGTGAAGTTGTTGCGACATTCCCGGTCACCGACAGCCACCAGATCATGCTGGTGACCGACCAGGGGAAACTGATCCGCACACCGGTCGAAAACATCCGTGTAACGGGACGTAGCGCCCAAGGTGTGACGGTGTTCAAGGTTGCTGATAATGAGAATGTGGTTTCTGTCGCGTGGCTTATTCAGGAAGATGAAGACGAAGATGCTGATGTGGCCGAGGGCGAAGAGGCTCTCGAAGGGACTGCGGAAGCTGTAGAGGCATCTGAAGACGCTGAAGAGAAAGCTGCACCCGAAGAAGATTCGGGCGAAGAATAAGCTCTAGCTTTTTGTGTCGAGCATAGCCAAGCGCTCGCCGTCTTTGTTGAGGTCTATGCCTTTTTCTGTTTCGGCGACTTCGTACATATCACTCATGCCGACAATATTTTCGGCCGGTGGCATACGGCTGAAAGCCAGCACCAGACTGCTACCTGCGACTAAAAGTGTGATAGCGGGTAGGGTAACTAAAAATGTAAATGGTCTGAATGACATGATCTATCTTTCTTTTTGGCCATTTTTTTTGTATGGCATTTAAACCAACGCATAATTGAATAAAAAGTTCGGACTATGAAAAACGGAAAATTTTTGACAGGTGTTTACCCGGGAACTTTCGACCCCGTTACCAAAGGGCACCTGCACCTGATTCAGCGCGCCAGCAAGATGGTGGACAGGCTCATCATCGGTGTGGCAGTGAATAGCCGCAAAGGGCCATTGTTTAGCTTTGATGAGCGCATGGAGATGGTCAAAACCGATATCAAAAATATGAATGAAAAGGGCTGTGTTATAGAAGTCCACGGATTTGATACGCTTCTTGTGGATTTCGCGCAGGAAGAGAAAGCCTCCTGCATTTTCAGAGGTTTGCGCGCCGTTTCTGATTTTGAATATGAATTCCAGTTAACCGGTATGAACGCCAAACTTGATCCCGAACTGGAGACGGTGTTTTTGATGGCTTCGGATAAATGGCAATTTGTGTCTGCTAGTTTTGTTAAGGAAATCAGCTCCTTAGGTGGAAATGTCGACGAGTTTGTCACGCCGCATGTGGCTGAAATGCTAAGCTCCAAATTTTCAGATTAAAACAGCCCCATATTGAGCATTAGAAAAGCTTGACCTTTGTGTCTGAAATCCATATGTTGCTGCAAAATCTTGGTGTTTCCGCACCATTTTCAAGATGATCGCGTAGCTCAGCTGGTAGAGCAACTGACTTTTAATCAGTAGGTCCAGGGTTCGAATCCCTGCGCGATCACCATAATTTCAATGACTTAGCCACCTCTCAAAGGTGGCTTTTGTGTTCTTGGGACACTCATGGGACACTTGAGCGCGTAAAGATAGAGTTAATGCGGTTTTCGGTGATTTTGACCGTAGAAAACACGCCAGATAAACTTTCCTCACCTTCTCTTAATTCTTTGTTTTCAAAAGGTTAACGCGATTGCGTTATCCTAAACATATTAAGGAGGAAAAAATGCCAGCTATAGAAGAACGCCAAAATTCAAAAGGTGAAACGACATTTCGCGTGAAGGTTCGCATAAAAGGTTATCCGGTTCAAACGGCAACTTTTAAGCGCAAAACGGATGCTAAGAAATGGGCGCAATCGACTGAATCTGCAATCCATGAAGGACGCTATTTTACCAACACACAATCAAAGAAAAAGACATTTGGCGACATGATTGATCGATACTTGGAAGAGATCATGCCGCTCAAACCCAAGTCGATGAAAACACAAACTCAGCAGCTTGAATACTGGAAGGAAAAGCTTGGGCATATAACACTAAATGATGTCGGATCATCCAACATCAACGCGATCAAGAATGAGCTTTCAACAGGAAAAACAACGCGCGGTATTCGAAGCCGCGCGACAGTGAACAGATATTTGGCAGCCCTAAGCCATGTCTATTCCGTAGCTGTCAAAGAGTGGGAATGGTTATCTGATAATCCAACTATGCGTGTCAGTCGACTACAGGAAAATAGAGGCCGCACACGCTTTTTATCAGAAAACGAAATCAAGCGCCTTTTAGCCGCCTGTAAGAAAAGTGAAAACAAATACCTCTATTTCATTGTTGTGCTTGCGTTAAGTACTGGCGCTCGAAAAACTGAAATCCTAACATTAAAATGGGATAACGTAGATTTTGAGCGCGGAGCGATCCGTCTTGATGAAACCAAGAACGGAGATCAACGCAGTTTGCCTCTTGAGGGGCATGCGTATGATCTCCTTTGCGAACTGTTTAAAAACCGCGTGATTTTCAGTGATTATCTGTTCCCCAGCTTGAACTATGACGTACCGCTTCGGGACATTAAAAAATCATGGATGAAAGCAATTAAACAGGCAAAGATTGAAGACTTTCGTTTTCATGATTTACGCCATACTGCGGCCTCATATTTAGCGATGGATGGCGCAAGTGCGACAGATATAGCCGAGATATTGGGGCATAAAACCCTACAGATGGTCAGGCGTTATTCCCATTTATCCGAAGCGCACACTAAAAAAGTTGTTGCTAGCATGAATACTAAAATGTTTGGAGCAAAAACTTCTGAACAGCTTCCGGCTGAATAAGTCTTGGAATTGACGACTTAAAGGATATGCCATAGCCTTGAGTTATGAGTTCAGGTTTGAACTCTGAGGTGTCGTAACCTCTACTAGGCGGCCTAATCAGCATCAGGCCGATAAAGATGATGCTGCTTTCTCGTTTGTCGAGGAGGCAGCGAAATATAATACGGTGAAAGCTGGAATACGCTGCACCGTACCTAGTGCGGTTACGAACTCCTCGGCTCCAGAGCAAGTGCTCAGGAGCCGTTTTCGTTCAACAGACAAAAGGTTCGTAACAATAGAAAATCCAGAAAAATTATCTGCGACTGTCAATGACACTGGGCAGCTAGAGGAAACGCGCACTAAAAAACGCATCATAAAGCATGCTTTGAAAGTGATATGGAGCTGCCTGAAGGCGATAGCGGTATTCTGTGCCAGATATTTCTACAATCGCGTATGTGTCGTTATAGCCGTTTTATTCTCGTTCAATCTCATGGCTATTTTCTTCGTATTTGCGGAGTGGTTGCTCTACAGCATGATTGCTTCGGAGATATTGGATTTCATAATTGAAAGCGTTCCTTTTGAAATACCAAACATAAAAGAGGAGGCATAAATGCTTTATGGTGTTACATCCAACGTTCCGAAGGGTGAAGAAGAATATATTGTGGAACTACAAAGTGATTTTGTATTGCCGATAAACCGCTCAAGCGATTTGCCGGGAAATATGATTACATTTGCTCTCAATCTTATCGCCATCAGTATTTACTCACATGAAAAGAGAAGACTGTATTGCACTATAAAAGACAAAGACCCCAGCTTTACTCATTACAAACATTGGAAATCAGTAAAGCAAAACCTCAAAATTTTGGAAGATAACGGATATATAAAAATGACCAAAATAGATGATAATATTCGCGTAGATATCGGTCCATTTCCTAAAAAATGAAATAGCGTTTTTATATTAGGGAGTAGCCAATCAGATATTATCGGGTATAATCGGGTATTGAATCGGATATAGCTATGATTACAGACCCGAAAATATCGCTCACCCAAGACCTCGTTAAGCTTATTGCAGAGATTGACGAATTTAAGGGCAAATGGGAGGCATTGAAGAACTTATCGCCAGAACGCCTAAACGCATTGCGAAAAATTGCTACGATTGAAAGCATAGGCTCTTCAACGCGTATTGAGGGTGCAACCCTCACAGACATGCAAGTTGAAACGTTACTTTCCAACCTGCAAAGCACATCGTTTGAAAGCAGGGACGAACAGGAAGTTGCCGGATATGCGGAAAGCATGGATTTAGTGTTTCAGGCATTCGATGATATGCGGATCACTGAAAATCATATTCGCCAACTTCACCAAGTTTTGCTCAAGCACAGCGCCAAAGACGAGCGGCATCGTGGCGATTATAAAAAACTGGATAATCATGTCGTTGCAAAAAGTGCAGATGGCAAAGAAATCGGGGTTGTTTTTGAAACCACAACGCCGTTTGATACGCCGCGCGAAATGGAAGAACTGGTTCACTGGCTGAATAAAGCCATAGATGAAGAAGCCATGCATCCGTTGCTGATCGTTGCCGTATTCATCGTTGTGTTTTTGGCGATACACCCATTTCAAGATGGTAACGGTAGATTATCACGTATTTTAACAACTCTTATGATGTTACGCGCCGGATACGCCTATGTGCCATATGCGTCTATGGAGCGCATTATTGAAGAAAACAAAGACCTTTATTACAAAGCATTACGCCGGACGCAAAAATCTCTAAAATCTGAAAATCATGATTGGGAGCCGTGGATTGGTTTTTTCCTGCGCTGCCTGAAAAAGCAGAAAGACCAGTTGCAAAGAAAGCTTGATAAGGAAAAGTCAGAACAGGAAGGCGATGCGGCCGTGCCGGAACTATCATTGCAAATATTGAAATTGCTCAAAGAGCATGAACGCTTGGGAATTTCAGAAATTGTAGAACATACAGGCGCAAATCAGAACACGTTAAAAGTGCGCTTGCGCGAGTTAGTCGAGGCCGGACGCATCAAACGCCACGGCAAAGCACGGGCAACATGGTATACGTTATGAATAAAATCTTGGGTAATCAGTGAACGCAGTAGAAATAGAAGAAGCCATATCCTTATTAGCCGAACAGCCCTTTGATCCGGCTGAATTTCCGTATGCGTTTTTGGAGGCTTTCGGAAACAAAGCCACTACTCTCAAGCAACTCAGAAAAGGCACATCCAACAAATCGGATATTGAAGGCGGGATTCTTCAACGCAACAACATTCATATGCTGGTATGTGAAGAGGGTACGGTCGCAGATTCTTTGGCCGCCCTGAAAGAAAGCCCCGCCACAGTAAAGCAAAAAGCCAAATTCATTCTTGCCACGGATGGCAAGGAATTTCAAGCCGAGGACATCAACAGCGGTGAAACGGTCGCATGTAATTATCCGGATTTTCATGACCATTTTGGCTTCTTCCTGCCTTTGGCCGGTATAAGCACCGTCAAACAAATTCGTGAAAACGCCTTTGATATTAAGGCCACAAGCCGCCTGAACAAGCTATACATTGAATTACTGCGCCATAATCCAGATTGGGCGACAGAAGAACGCCGTCATGACATGAACCATTTCCTGGCACGTTTAATCTTCTGTTTCTTTGCCGAAGATACTGATATTTTCGTGGGCGATAATCTTTTCACCGCAACCGTGCAAAAAATGAGTGCCGGTGATGCGTCTGATGCGCATGAGGTTATAAGCGAACTATTCCGCGCGATGGATACAAAAAGGGAAGAACGACCTGAAAAGAATATCAAAAATTGGGCGAAAGATTTTCCGTATGTAAACGGAGAGTTGTTTTCCGGTTCAACAGAAGTGCCTAAATTCACAAAAATTGCGCGCGCGTATTTATTCCAAGTAGGAAATCTGGATTGGAAACAAATCAATCCGGACATTTTCGGCTCGATGATTCAGGCCGTAGCCGATGAAGATGAACGCGGCGCATTGGGGATGCACTATACGTCCGTGCCGAATATCCTGAAAGTCTTAAACCCGCTATTCCTTGATGATCTTCGGGCGCAGCTCGAAGAAGCCGGTGACAATGCCAGAAAGCTTTTGAACCTGCGCAAGCGCATATCGCGCATTCGCGTGTTTGATCCGGCCTGTGGCTCTGGCAACTTTCTTGTGATTGCGTACAAGCAAATGCGGGAAATCGAAGCCGAAATCAACAAACGGCGCGGGGAGAGTGACTTATCTACCGAAATACCCCTAACCAATTTCAGGGGCATTGAATTACGGGATTTTTCCGCAGAAGTGGCGCGGCTTGCCCTTATTATTGCCGAGTATCAGTGTGACGTTCTGTATCGAGGCCAAAAATTGGCCTTGGCAGAATTTTTACCGCTCAATGCCCAAAATTGGATTACATGCGGAAATGCATTACAAATTAACTGGCTTTCTGTCTGCCCACCAACCGGCACAAGTGTTAAACTTCATGGCGATGATTTATTCAACACGCCTTTAGATCAATCAGAAATTGATTTTGAGAATGAAGGTGGTGAAACCTATATATGTGGAAATCCACCATACTTAGGAAGTAAAAAACAAAAAAATCATCATAAGAACGATCTTAAAAATATCTTTGAAAGATACATTTCTGGATGGAAGCCTTTAGACTATGTAGCTGGCTGGTTTATGAAGGCCGTGGAATTTGGCCAACACACAAATGCAGCTTCCGCTTTCGTGTCCACTAACTCGATTTGTCAAGGACAACAAGTCCCTTTATTGTGGCCTTTAATTCTTAATTCTGGCCATGAAATTTCTTTTGCACATACTTCTTTCAAATGGGCGAATTTAGCCAGTCACAATGCTGGTGTAACCGTTGTTATAATTGGAATTTCTAACAAATCAGGACAGAAGAAAAAGTTATATTACTTAGATCACACCGGCCAAACTGTATCTCGCTCGGTCGATAACATTAACCCATACTTGGTGGCCGGAAAAAACACTATTGTAGAGGGAAGCAGAAGTCATATTAGTAAATTGCCAGAATTTAGCCGAGGAAATTCTCCCACTGATGGTGGCCATTTGCTCCTAGAATCACATGAATTAAAAGATTTAAAACTTACACCGGCGCAAACAGAAAAATATATACGTCCATTTGTAGGCTCAAACGAGCTTATTTATGGTATCTACAGATATTGTATCTGGATAAATGATGAAGATATTGACGAAGCGGCAGATATTGAAACTCTAAACCAGAGAATTCGAGCGGTGAGGGATTTTCGCCTTCAAAGCAGCAAAAAAGCTACTGTGGCTGCGGCTGAATGGCCTCATAGATTTGATGAACGTAAACCACTTCCATCTGAACCATCAATTTGTGTACCAGTAACAAGTTCAGAAAATAGAGAATATTTACCGGTTGGACTATTACAAGCAGAAACCGCAGTTTCTAACTCTTCTTTCAGTATGCCTTGCAATGATCTCTGGGTTCTATCTCTTATTGCATCTCGCATGAATCTTGTTTGGGTTGCAACTGTATGTTCACGCATGGAAATGCGCTATCGATTTACGAACACCTTGGCATGGAATACTTTCCCCACCCCGCCTTTTACTGAGAAAAATAGGGAAGATTTAACAGCCTGTGCCGAAGAAATACTTATTGCCCGTGAGCGGCATTTTCCGGCCACTATTGCCGATCTTTATGATGCAGAAAATATGCCAGAAGATTTGCGCCGCGCCCATGACCGCAATGACGAAGTGCTGGAACGCATTTACATTGGCCGCCGGTTCAAAAATGACACCGAACGCCTCGAAAAACTCTTCGATCTATATACGCAAATGACAACCAAGGGGAAAGCCGCATGAGATTTGCCTTGGTAGATAATGTAAAAGTCGAGCCACAGCCTAAATTACATGGTGTTTGTCCCCACTGCGGTGAAGTTATGATTTCAAAATGTGGAAGAACTAAAGTCTGGCACTGGGCGCATAAATCACGAGAAGTTTGTGATCCATGGTGGGAAAATGAAACCGTGTGGCATCGAAACTGGAAAAATAAGTTTCCAGTAGATTGGCAGGAAATTTCTGCATTTGATGATATGACAGGAGAACGTCATATCGCGGACGTGAAAACACCGGATGGTTTTACTATAGAATTTCAACATTCTCCGATGCGTCTTGAAGAAATGAGGGCGCGGGAAGCTTTTTATAAAAACATGATATGGATAGTTGATGGCCTTAGAAATGACTTAGATGTTAACTATTTCAACATGGGCTTGAGTAGAAAACCTATCAATGCTGACGGGCCACAAGCGCATTCATTCAAGTGGTTAGGAAAAAGCCGAATAATGCACAATTGGTCAGAGGCCAATTCTAGAGTTTTCTTTGATTTTGGAGATGAGTTTTACACTGGCAAGCCCATGTTATGGGTTCTTGTGGGTTTTGAACCAAAAAGTAAGCAAGGCATCGTAGGTGTTTATCCAAAGGATTTGCTAATTGAGAATATTTTGAACAACAAATGGTGCGATATACCATCCATTGTTTAGTAATTTAGGAGCTATAGAAACTATTATGACTGAAAATAAAGCCATACCATCCGTTACCGTTAATTATAAAAGCACTGGTAGCTCGACCACATCGAATGAGTTGGGTATGCGCCCGATGCAGGAACGCGCCTATGAAAAGCGCGGTGAACAATATTTGCTGATTAAGTCGCCTCCGGCCTCCGGTAAGAGCCGTGCGCTTATGTTTATAGCCCTTGATAAGCTGGAAAACCAAGGCGTGAAACAGGCCATTATCGCCGTGCCGGAAAAGTCTATCGGCTCAAGCTTTGCCGATGAACCGCTTACAAAATTCGGCTTTTATTATGACTGGCATTTAGAGCCAAAGTGGAATTTGTGCAACGCGCCTGGCGAAGATGGCAGCAAGGTCAATTCGGTCAAGTCGTTCCTTGAAAGCGAAGACAAGGTGCTGGTTTGCACACATTCCACATTCCGCTTTGCAATCGAGCGTTTCGGGGTAGAGGCTTTTGACGACCGGCTCATTGCGATTGACGAATTTCACCATGTCAGTGCGGATGAAGATAACGTGCTTGGATCGCAGATCAAGCAACTGGTTGCACGGGATAAGGTGCATATCGTGGCTATGACCGGCTCTTACTTTCGCGGAGATGCAAACCCCGTTCTCATGCCGGAAGATGAAGCAAAATTTGATACGGTTACTTATACCTATTACGAGCAGCTCAACGGCTATGAATATCTGAAAACCCTGAATATCGGCTATTATTTTTATAGCGGTGCATATGCCGATGAAATTTTAAGCGTTCTGAATCCGAACGAAAAAACCATCATTCATATTCCGAACGTCAATTCCCGTGAAAGTATGGGCGACAAGATCAAAGAGGTGCAACATATCATTGATGAACTCGGTGACTGGCAAGGTATTGATCCAGACACCGGCTTTCACTTGGTCAAAACAGCAGAAGGTAAAACCCTGCGTATTGCCGATCTGGTCGAGGATGATGCTGGCAAGCGGAATAAGGTTTCCGCAGCATTGAAAATGCCGGAAGCCAAAAAGAACCGTGACCATGTTGATATTATTATCGCGCTCGGCATGGCCAAAGAGGGCTTTGACTGGATTTGGTGTGAACATGCTTTGACCGTAGGCTATCGTTCCAGCCTGACTGAAATTGTGCAGATTATTGGCCGCGCCACACGGGATGCGCCGGAAAAAACCCATGCACGATTTACAAACCTGATTGCAGAACCGGATGCTTCGGAAGATGCCGTCACCGATGCCGTGAACGACACGCTCAAAGCTATTTCCGCAAGCTTGCTTATGGAACAAGTCCTCGCGCCAAAATTCAATTTTGTACCTAAAAACCCGCAAAATGATGCTGACCCTGACTTTAATTACGGTGAAGGCGGCTACGACCCCGATCAATGTAATATTGGTTTTAATGACAATACCGGTGAATTTCAGATTGAGATTAAAGGGCTGGCTATGCCCAAAAGCGATAATGCACAGCGCATTTGCCAAGAAGACTTGAATGAGGTTATTGCTGCTTTCGCGCAGGACAAACAAGCAATTGAGCGCGGCTTGTTCGATGAAGAAATGGTGCCGGAAGAACTGACTCAACTCCGTATGGGAAAAATCATAAAAGACAAATATCCGGAACTGGATGAAGACGATCAGGAAGCCGTGCGCCAACACGCAATTGCAGCTTTAAACCTGACCCAAAAAGCCAAGGAAACGCTCAACAATGATGATGAATTAGGCGGTCGGGGTAATACCGCCCTGATTGACGGTGTGCGTAAATTCACAATGGATGTGCGTGACCTGGATGTTGATTGGATTGATAGCATAAACCCGTTTAGCGAAGCCTATGCAATTCTGGCCAAGTCCATGACCGAACAAAGCTTAAAAGCTATGGCAGAGGTCATATCGGCCAGAAAGCCGAATATATCCGCAGAAGAAGCGCGGGAACTTTCTAAACGGGCATTAAAATTCAAACAAGAACGTGGCCGGTTGCCGGATATTAAGTCTGCCGATCCTTGGGAACAACGCATGGCACAAGGCATTGCGTTTCTTGCCCGTATGAAAGCAGAGGCGGCAAATGGTTAAAAAACAGGCGTTCACAGAAGAAGACGATGCACTATTGGCAGAACTCGGCATCGAGGTCGAAGCCAAAAAGGTTGTCACACACACGCCGCGTGAGGAACGTATCATTGCCGGTTTCGAAGAGATTCAAAAATTTGTCGGGGAACATGGCCGGTTGCCAGAACATGGCGAAGATAAAGATATTTTTGAACGGCTCTATGCCGTCAGGCTCGATCAAATCCGCAAGCAGGAAGAATGTAGAACCTTACTTGCAAATATGGACGACCAGAACCTTCTGGATGGCACATACGAGCCAGACACAGATGTTCCGGATGATATTGACGATGATGAATTGCTGGCGCAACTCGGCGTGGATATAAACTCCGATAATTCCATCACTACGTTGAAGCACGTAAAACCTCGTGCCGAAATCAGGGCTGCCGAAGAAATTGCCAATCGCTCAAGATGCGAAGATTTTGAAAAATTTAAACCAGTGTTTGTGGCCGTGCAAAAAGATTTGGAAAACGGGATTAGAGAAACAAGACCGTTCAAAGACGATGCTAGTGTTGCTGAGGGGGATTTATTCATTCTATCTGGCCAGATTGTTTTCATTGCTCAAAAAGGGGAAGAGTTCTTAAACCAAAATGAAAAGAAAGATAGTCGTTTGCGCGCAATTTATGACAATGGCACAGAAAGCAACATTCTTATGCGCTCACTACAACGGGCTTTGAATAAGGACAAAACAGGCCGCCGGATTACAAATCCCAAGGCTGGCCCGCTTTTTTCCGGTGAGAATAGCGAAGGTGATCTGGAAAGCGGCACAATTTATGTACTGCGCAGTCTATCCGATCATCCGACCGTCAAAGAAAACAGGGATGTTGTTCATAAAATTGGCGTGACCGGCGGTGATGTCCAAAAACGCATTACAAATGCTAAAAACGATCCGACATTCCTCATGGCCGATGTTGAAATCATTGCCACATACAAACTTGCAAATATAAGCCGGTCAAAACTTGAGAATATCATTCATCGGTTTTTTAGCACGGCCAAGCTGGACATTGAAATTAAAGACCGCTTCGGAAAGCCGGTCACGGCGCGGGAATGGTTTTTAGTGCCGATATTCGTGATTGATGAAATGGTCGAAAAAATCAAAGATGGCACGATTAGCGATTACTATTACGATCCCGCTTCGGCAAAATTAAGAAAAGGATAGGGATTGTGGAAGAAATAGAAGACAAATATATCATCAAAATCGACTATGATCCGGCCAAAGACGATCTGGCCGGAAGTCTTCTTGCTCTTTCAAAAATAGTTGAAGGCCACGCACAAACTAACGCTATTCTAGCCAAAGCCTTCGACCAGCAAGTTGAATCAACCATTTTAATGGAAGATATTCAGCACAGTTCTATAAAGCTTTTTATAAAAAACGTCCTCAAAAACACCGATCAGAAAGAAATAAAGGACAAAGGTTTTACAGCATTCATGCGCCAAGCCTTAGTAGATGGCCGTGAAGCATTGCTCGATTACATAGACGATCATGAAAAGATCGACAAAATTGAGGATTTGCGCGAAGTAAAAGACAAATTAAAACAGGTTGCAGAAAGTGCTGGAAGCCAAAATACAACCGCTATTCAAGGTTTGTCCGAACGGTCTGTAGCAGAAGCTATTGGTGGCTTATCACCACCTGATAAGGGATTGAATTCTTCCCAAAAGATTACGGTCATAGCCCAAGGGAAGGAACATGAAGTCAATCGAAACTTTCGTTACAAATCTGCGGATGTTGAAGAAATCCTCATGGCTTCAGAAGAAACATGGCGCAATCAGGAGAAACTGATCCGGATTAAACAACTAGCTTATGAAGGAGAAAGTCGTTGGTCAGTGCAAGATACAGACGGCCACAATTATAAGGCCAAAATCTTGGACACTGAATGGCTGGAAAAATTCCAGAACGGCCAACTCAGCCAAGAAGAGTTTCCTTTTCCGAAAACCGTCCTAAAAGTACGAGGTGATATTCAAATCCAAAAAGATAATCAGGGTTTTGAAACCGACCGGTATTTCTTCATTTATGATGTTATGAACGTAATCGCTCCGGATGCAAGTAGTCAGTATCTTCTAGGGTATCAGGGCGATTAGTATGGAAAAAGACTGGATTGATATATTATCTGCACTTTTAACACCGGCAATCGCTCTGGCTGTAGCTTTAATCGCATTCCAACAATGGCGAACAGCAGAAGAAGCCCGAAAGCAGCAATTATTTGATAAACGATACCGGTTTTTCAAAATGCTCTGGAATGGATTCTGCGCTCACATAGAAAGCCCTCATGATACACCGCCCATGACGGTCGAAGATTTGCTAGATTTAACGCACGAAGCTGAATTCTTATTCGGTACTGATATTGTCGAGCATATGATGGCAATGCCAGAAAAACAAAATGAAAATTGCTTAGATTATGATTGGTTTAGCATACCATTCAAAAAATATATGAAGCTGAAATAGGACACAGTTTTAATAACAATGGCTTTAACAAAATCATTTAAATACAGGTTAGGAAAGAATGCACGCTAAAGATCACTCCCTCAATGATGTCTTGAAAGAAAAACAACAATGGGTAATTCCGGTTTACCAGAGGCATTACGCTTGGGAAACAAAAGAAGGTAAGCAAATTCCTAAGCTTTGGAATGATCTTGAAGAAAGAGCCTTAGAATACCTAGAAGAGGGGAAGGTTAGTCCGCATTTTGTTGGGGCTATAATATACTCTGAACCCAAAAACCAACAGTTCGGAACAGTAAGCCAGAGGTTTCTCGTTGATGGACAGCAGCGCATAACAACCTTTAGCTTAACTTTATGCGCAATCCGTCAAATTGCTCGTGAATATGAATGCAGTGGGATCATAAATTCTATAGATGATTATTTATTTAATGCTTTAAGCAATTCTATGGCTGATCCTGAACGAGAAAAATTTAAATTATGGTCATCTAGCTACGACAGGCCGTATTACCTGAAAACTGCAACGCAAAATCTTGAAGAACTAAGAAAAAGCTTTCCAGATTGCTTCTATAAAAATGGCAACCTGAATTCTAATGCGCCCAAGATGTTACAAGCTTATTGGCATCTCTTAAAGGCTGTTAGAGAATTCTTGGAAGATCAAAAAAGAGTCGATGTTACGCCCGAAGATTCTCTAAGCGCAATATTGCACGGCTTTTTAAATGGCTTTCAGATTGTCGTTGTACAACTGGATGAGCATGACGATGCGCAATCTATCTTCTCCTCTTTAAACGGAAACGCAGAACCACTCACCGCCTTTGACTTAATCAGAAACGATATATTTCACAGGGCGGCTAAAAAAGGAGAAGACAATGATGAACTGTTTGAAGAAAAATGGAAAAATTTAGAAACTGATTTTTGGAAAGAAGAAGTTAAACAAGGAAGATTAAAGCGTCCAAGAACCGACCATCTTATAACTCACTCTCTTGTATCAGAAATGGCTAAAGAAATTAGCACCGGCAGAGTTGTCCACGAATATAAAAACTACTCCGAATCTAAAGGTTTCGGTAGTGTTTCAGAGGAAGTAGAAAGTCTTTTAAAATATTCCGAAGTTTACCAGAATCTTGAAACTCAAAAGAAAAACAAACCTGAATCCCGCATCGGTAATTTTTTAGATATATGGGATATGTCCGCTTTCCACCCTTTGGTTTTCTGGATAGGTGTGAAAGACATTTCTGACGAAGAAAAGAAAGAAGCTTACCAAACTATAGAAAACTACATAATCAGGCGCGATATATGCGGCTATACAAATAAAAGCTATAATAAAACTGTACCATCTTTAATTAGAGTATTATCGAAATCTGACAATATTTCTGTGGCTTTAAAAAATGAAATCGAAGGTTATAAAAGCGAAATCTCGGTAATGCCTTCTGATAGCGAATTAAAGCGAAATTTAATTCAGCGGCCAATTTACCTTCATATGAATTCCAAAAAAATAAGGTATCTCTTTGAAAATATCGAACTGGCTCTACGAACAAAATTTGATGAAACTGTTGTTATCAGTACAGATGATTTAAATGTAGAACACATAATGCCTCAAAAATGGGCAAATTACTGGCCTTTATCGAATTCATTCCAACCATCTAACGAAGATTACTACGAAGCTTTTCGAGAAGGCGACCAGATTGATGAAACAACAAGGGCTTTAATGGAAAACAGAGAACTTAAAAAGCATTGTATTGGCAATCTAACGGTAATTACAGGCAGTTTGAATACCTCTTTAGGCAATGAATCTTGGCCAGAGAAACAAAAGCGTATTAAAAATTCTTTGCTAAAGGTTAATCAGAGTGTCGCCAACGCTAATAAATGGGATGAAGAAGACATAGATGCCAGAGGCGAAAACTTGTCGGAAGACATCATAAAACTGTGGGCTTATTAGAAGAATTAAAATAAGCCCTAGAAAGGACTACCAATGAAAAAAACACATATATTTATTGGGTTAGCTATTCTAGGTGTCGCCGTACACTTTATTGAAACATACGATGCAAATGCTCCATGTTTTGAAATTGTTGAGGCTGGTAAACCACTTCATGGTGATATTTTGTTAGATAAATGCAAAGGCCGAACTTGGACAATGGTTCAAGACGACACCACATTGAGCGAACTCGGATATGTTGTGGAAGACGGAGAAGACGAAGAAATCAAAACTGTTGTTTGGACTCGTGTAAGCCGTGGCGGTGGAATTGTAAGTCTTGATAGAAAAGCTGAAAAATAAGCACAGTCATAATTATAATTAGTTCAGGTTTTAGATGACGCTCTCAAAATGAAATAGAGCTTCTATTGTCGCTATCTTTTTCTTGTTGAGTGTTTGAATTTACCCATATTAAAAACTTCTGTTCATCAATGTAAACACGCTTCACATTCGGTGGCCGAATTGTGCAAATTTCAAAATTGTTTTGTTCTTCGTTTGCGATTAACCGGCGAAGTGTGCTTTCAGAAAATGCGGGATAGCGCATGGCAAATTGTTTGACGGTGTAAATACTCAATTCAAAGCTCCCCTGCATTTAAAAAATTCAACCTCATACTTTCAGCGTAACGGAATGAAGAAGATTCTGTCAAACAAAAAATTTGTTTAAGTTATTGATTTTAATATTAAAAAAATATTTTTTTTATTTCTTTTTAAAATCGTTTGTTTAATTTCAAAAGCTTACGAGGTAATAATTTAGCTTAAAAAGGCATAAAAAAATTTACATGAGCTGCGTTTAAACGGAACAAATATGCCCACGCCCGTCGCTCGGGTATGGGGGATGGACATATTTGTTTTGGGGGCTGTCCTAGATAATTAGCTAATATATTTATTAACCCATTGCTTTATCTGTTTTAATTGCGTTTTAGAATCACTGTTATTAAAACGCCATTCACACTCCTTCAAAAATAGCGAAAAATGCTTGGCAGGAATACCGTTAAATTTACGCATGTGCCGTTTGGCCTGGTTCCAGAAATTCTCAATCCCGTTGATATGATTTTTCTGATCGGCAAACAAAATCGAATGGTTGATCCGGTAATGCTTGAACTCTGAAACATCGAGCACATCATAACCTTTCCAGCAGTCAGAATAGACGATGCTGTCAGGCATAATGCGCTTCTCTATGATCGGAATAAGCGTCTTGCCGGATGCGTCGGGAATGACCTGTGTGTAAACCTTACCGCCGCGCTTTAGGATTCCGAAGACAGGAACTTTACCTGCCGCACCCCGTCCGCGGCGTCCTTTTCGCGTGCCGCCGAAATAGCTCTCATCAACCTCAAATTCTCCTGATAGAACATCTCGGTTTTGCGTCTCGGCAGCAATAATTTCTCGCAAACGATGGAAATAATAAGCCGCTGTTGTCTTGTTTACATTCACCAATTCGGCGGCTGTTCTGGCGGTTGAGCCAGACACAAAATGCTCGATCAATCGATCCTGTTTATATTTGCTTAAACGGCTTTTTCGCATGTCCATATTGATAACCTTTCTCGGTTATCTGGGACAGCCCCTTGTTTTGTTATCGTTGCTAAAAAATTTGCGCTTTTGAGACAAAAAGGTTAACAAAGATTTGTATGCGAGGTTTTACGAAGTGCCTGTGAATTGCAGGATAGTGGTTTTGTACAACTTTTTTGAAAAATCTGGAATCCGTGGGACACTCATGGGACACTTGCATACAGAATTAGAGAATGTTGAGGTATAAGTTTGTTAACTCTCTATTAGCTAAGTTATTGAAAAATAGTAAAAGTCTTTTGCTTCACACACCACCCTTTATTATCGCAAATGACTTTTAATCAGTAGGTCCAGGGTTCGAATCCCTGCGCGATCACCATTTTTCCTTAAATTATGCGGCGCGGACTGTTCTCGAGAAATGCTCGACAGCAGAAACCTTCTCGACCAGTGTACTGGTTTTCCAAAGGGCTCTCTTCTCGTTGTCGAATTCTTCCGCAACCTCTTCAGCCGGCAACGCTCTTTGGGCTTTCGGCAGAAGCTTGCGCTCTTCCTTGTCGAAATGCTGAAACACTTTGCGCTTCAACTTCTTGAAATCGCTGTGCCAATCTTCTGAATTGGGCTCGCATTTTTCCAAGCTTTTCAGCAAAGATTTAATTGTATCACTTTCATCTTCTAATGTGTGCACGAGAGAATTGGCTTCATTGCGCCTTTCGAGCTCTTGATAAAGCGTCTCTTCCTCGGCTTTCTGCACGATCAGAAGCTCTTTTCTGAGCATCTCGAAAAGCGGCTTTCGCAAAGCCGTGTCCGAACGGCCCATAGCGTCCAGATCATGTATATATTTTCTGATTTTCTCGTGGTCGTATTCTATGTTTTTCTTAATATCCATGATGCGCCTCTCTTACCACTATATACGTTCGAGGCGCCGGAAATGTTCCGTGCAAACTATAGAGAATTGGCGGTTTTAGTCGGTTTTTACGTCGGCCCACCATTCCTGAAGAAGCTCTTTCTGGGTTCTGAGTTGCTCATAATAGTCGGATAGTACTCTATCTTGCTTTATATGAAGCATTACGTTCTGTGCATCAGCCCATGTTAATTCGTTGTCGACCAAAGCTTCCACGTCGTAGCGGGTTATGGTTTTGTCCTGCATCCTAATAAGCTCCGGGGGATTGCCCCTTCTCATTAAACGTCTGATATTTGTCTCTGTTACAAACATGATACATAACTTCCTACGTAATTGGCCAGCTTGAGTTCCTGCCGAATTCAGGAAAATTAGCAAGGAACCATACACCCCGTCATACGTTTGTTAGGGCAGAAGCAATACAACTTGCAGCGAAAGGAGACTTAATATGCTCGGTTGGGCTCTCACATTCCTGGTCATCGCACTTATTGCGGCTGTATTAGGATTTGGTGGTGTAGCAGCTGTATCTGTAGAAATCGCACAGATTGTCTTTGTAGTATTCTTGGCACTGTTCTTGATTTCTGCCTTGGTCGGCGCCCTTAGAGGTCGTGCTCCACCCGTATAACCATAGTCAATTTTGTAAAAAAGGCGCTTTCTTTGCTGAGAGCGCCTTTTTTATTGGCCTGTTTGACTTTTTTCGAGTACTAATACGTTATTCCTTGAAAGGCCGTTAATGGATAAAATTTTCATACGCAACTACACTATTTTCGTAGTGTTCCTTTTTCTGTGTGTGAGTTGGTTGGGATTCTTCCTCATTGAGGGCGAAAAGCAGCTTGATCAGACAGAAGAATGGGTTCAACGATCACACAAAACGATCGTCGAGGCGCAAGAGTTTTCAGCTCTGGTGCGAAGCATGCTGTCATCACAGCGTGGCTATCTATTGTCCGGTGATCAGGACTTTCTGAGAGAATACCAGACCAGAAAGCAGGAAGGCTCCGATCTGATATCCAATCTGGCTGGATTGCTGGAAAGCAACAATGCCCAGCTGAGCCGCTTGAACGAGATCCGCAACTACTTTAACGACTTCTCCATAAAGCTGGAGGAGCGGGCCCAGTTTGTGGGTGACATCGAAGACCCTGAAAACCCGTTAAAGGATGTAACTGTCGTAAACAGTTTACGCGACGATATCATCCGCTTGAACGAAGCCTTGCTGGAAGAAGAATACAGCGTTCTCGAACAGCGGATTCTGACTCTAGATAACAAGAAAAAAGAATACTTCACGACACTGTTAATCGGGCTTTGTGCCGGTACAGGGGTTTTGCTGTTGTTTAACGGTTTCCTTCTGCACTCCCAACGCAAGCGTACAAAGATCGAGGAAAGCCTGAAAGCGTCCGAAGATCGCTTTGCACTGGCTGTTGACGGCACACAGGACGGTATTTGGGACTGGGATACGAAAACAGATGAAATCTTTTATTCCCGACAGTTCTTTGCCCAGTTGGGCATCGACTCGCCCGGCAAGAAAGAGTCGCTGGAATATGCGCTGGATATGGTTCACGAAGATGACCGCGAGCAGGTAGAGAAATACGCGCGAGAGTATATCGACGGCAATCTCTCCGAATATGTGCAAGAGTTCAGAATGAAGCATGCCTCCGGCCGGTGGTTGTGGATTCAGTCTCGCGCCAAAGGCTTGTTTGATAAAAACAACAAGGCGTACCGCGTTGTTGGCGCGCACAGTGACATTACGCATGTCAAACAGGCACAGGAAAAGCTGAAAGCGGATAAAGAAGAAGCGCAGTCAGCAAACAGGGCAAAAAGTGAATTCCTCGCCCATATGAGCCATGAAATCAGAACGCCTGTAACGGCAATCAGCGGCATTGCCGAGATTTTGCAAAAGCAGTCTGATACGCTCAACGAAAAGCAACAACAACTCGTTAAAACTCTGAATTCCAGCACGCTTTCACTGAAGGAACTGATCAACGATATCCTTGATTTCTCCAAGATTGAAAGCGGTGAGATTGAGCTGGACCAAGAGGAGTTTGAACTCGACAAGATTTTCGAACAGACAATCAGCATGATGGCCATCAAAGCGAATGAAAAGGGCGTCAGCTTTGTGTTTGATTATGAAATCGATAAAAGCGACACCTTGATCGGAGACGGCATGCGTGTGCGTCAGGTCCTTGTGAACCTGATCGGTAATGCTATCAAATTTACGGATGATGGCGGTGTAACCGTTAAAGCCTATTACGAGGACCGCGACGGTGCCGATTATCTGCGGGTTGATGTAACCGATACGGGAATCGGTATTAAACCGGAAGATTTTGATCTTGTCTTTGAACGTTTCAAACAGGCTGATTCAAGCGTATCCAGAAAATACGGCGGTACGGGTCTTGGTTTGCCGATATCGAAAAAACTGTCACAGCTTATGGGCGGTGACATTTTCCTCAGTAGTGAATACGGCAAGGGTTCGACATTCTCGTTCATGATACCGGCGAACATCAGAACCAAGTCGGCGAAAAAAGGTACCGGCAAGCGAAGCATCAAAAAGCTGAACGAAACAATCAAGGAAACCATCAATGACAGCTCACGTGCGCTGATCGTCGAAGATTACGAAGGTAATGTGGTTGTCCTAACCTACATTCTGGATGAATTGGGTTTTGAGTATGACGTTGGCAGGACAGGGCTGGAAGGTGTCGGCTACTGGGAAAAGAATCACTACGACATCATTTTGATGGATGTGCAGATGCCTGAAATGGATGGTTTCACGGCTACCAATGAAATCAGAAAACTTGAAAAGACTTCGGATCGTGAGCGCACGCCTATTATCGGTATGACGGCACATGCTTTGGTTGGTGACAGGGATAAATGTATTGCCGCGGGGATGGATTCATACTTACCCAAGCCGGTTGTCGAGAAAGACTTAAAAGTCGAAATTCTGAAATTTTTAAAAGAGAAGAAAAAAGCAGCTTAGGAAAGCTGCTTTTCTTTTAAGTTTAAGCTGCGACGCGATTTTCGTGCATTCGCATGGCGGGGACGTAAGAAAGCTTTTGATCCGTCTCCTCCAGTTTGGCTTGAAGGTTCTCGCGAGCACGTGACAGGCGGGAACGTACAGTACCGACCGGAATGTCCAAACGTTCTGATACTTCGGCATACTGCATGCCTTGAACGCAAACCATAACCAGAATTTCTCTGTGATCATCTGAAAGCTCGTTCATGGCGTTATCAACGTCACGGAATTGCATTTTTACATCCTGTGATGCTTCAATGCTTTGCTTTTCCAGATATGGCTCCGGATCATATTGTGTTTCAAACTTTGTCTTACGGCGGTAGCCGGAGACAAACAGGTTGTACATAATTTTAGAAAGCCAGCTATATAGGTTGCTGCCTTCTTTGAATAACTTTTTCTTTTCAATAGCTCTTAACAGCGTTGATTGCAGAAGATCTTGAGCATCTGCCTCGTTACGTGTGAGTTTGTATGCAAATTTTTCAAGTCTGTCGTTGTGGGGTAACAATTCTGCATTGCTAAACATTTAATAAGCTCCTTTTCGGTTACTACAATTATGAGCTTATGCCGCGTACGTAAGCTGACTTTGTCTGCTACGTTTCATTAATGAAAAAAAATGTATCAAAAATGTAACAAAGTGATTGATATAGGGCCTGCGATAACGCTAAATATTAGAGTATCTGCCCATTACAGAGATCTATATGAAAAAAGGCACAGTTCTTACCATTGACGATGATAATGACCTTCAGATGGTCATGGAACAGTATCTCGAAGGCGAGGGATACAGAGTCTTGAAAGCCGGAGACGTTAAAAGTGCCGGTGAAGCCATAGAAACAACCGAATTCGATGTCATTCTTCTCGATCTGGGTTTACCGGACGGGGAGGGGCTCACGCTTATCCCGCAATTAAAAGCAAAATCAGATGCGGCTATACTGGTTGTGTCAGGCAAAAGTGACACTACCGAGAAAATCGTGTGTCTGGAGATGGGCGCCGACGACTACCTGACCAAACCCTTTGAAATGCGTGAGCTTGCCGCCCGTATTAAGGCCGTTGCCCGTCGTATCGATCATAACGAAGAGAATAAAGCGGATAGCCAGCCGAAGTCCGATGTCATCAAGCTGGAGAAATGGACTCTGGATAGAGGCCAGTATCAAGCCTTCAGCAAAGACGGGACTTCTCTAAACCTCACAACAGGAGAGTTCCAGCTTTTGGAAGCTCTCGTTATGGCGCCGAACCGCGCCTTGTCGAGAGAACAGTTATTCGAACTGACCCGTGACGGTGCATACGATATATATGACCGCGCCATCGACATTCAGGTCGGCCGTATCCGTAAAAAGATCGGGGATGATAAAGGCGAGATCATCAAAACGATTCGCGGTGTCGGATATATGTATGTCGGCAAAGCAGAGGCCGCCTAACTATCCCTCACTCCTTAATAGCGCTTTTTTTTTGAAAAATGAATCGGGAACATTTTTCGGCTTTCGGACGTTGTCTTCTCAAACGAAAGGAAACGAAAAATGCCAAAAGCAAAAACTTCATACCCTGAAATTGATGATATCAGAGAAGATTTGGATTCCCTCAAAAGCAATGTTGTGGAATTGACAAAGCATCTGAAACACAATGGTCAGGAACAATCCCACGAGCTAAGAGAGATGGCTACAGAACGTCTGGATGCCCTGAAGACTTCAGGTCGCAAACAGGTCGAAGTCATTGAAAAGCGAGTAAAACAAAAGCCGGTCGAATCAATCGGTATCGCTTTCGCAACCGGTCTGGCCCTTAGCTACATTCTGGGGCGTCGATAATGACACCCTATATAAAGGTAGCCGAAAAGTTACTGATCGATAGAATCGTCAGTAATAAATTTCCGATAACAAGAAAGAGTAAGGTCAACATAGGCTTGCTTGCTCTTTCTTGCTTTTTCTTCATTGTCGGTACCGGCTTCCTTATTTACGCAGCGCACATATGGTTCGGCAACAACTTCGAACCGGAACTTGCCGCTGCTCTGACAGGACTGGTTTGCTTTTCTTTATGCGTCCTGAGCCTTGTAATCTTGGCGGTACTCGCACATTACAGGCGCTCAGAGATAGAAAAGAACACTCAAGAGACCATTCAGCAAATTCAGGGCTTTATAGATACCGCCAACGATGAGTTCGGCGAACCTATACAAGAAAACCCGAAAACGGCTGTAGCATTGGCTACTGCGCTGGGGTTGGCTGTCGGTAACAGAATATTATAGGGAACTTTAATTTACGGAATCCGTAAGACTAACTAAACGAGGAGATAATTATTATGCTAAACACTAAAACACTTCTAACTGCCGCAATGATTGTTGGTATGGGCGCGAGTGTAACCGCGTGTAACACGGTTGAAGGTGCTGGTCAGGATATTGAGCACGCCGGAGAAAGTGTTCAGGACGCCGCTGAATAATAAGCTATTGATAGCTAACGGAGGTTAACATGGACAACAGAGGTTTATTAGCCGTAATTGCCGTTTTGTTGATTGGAATCTTCACAGTTATGATGATCCAGATAAATGAAAAGACGCCTGCCGAGAAAGTCGGCGATAGCGTAAGTAATTTAGCCAATACCATGGCCGATGAAATTAAGAGCGATTCATAAATTTAGCTTCAAAAAACAAATATTTAAAAAGCCCGTATATTTATACGGGCTTTTTTGTGCCTGAGGGGAACCCAAGCAAATTGTCGAACGTTTGCAATGGTGTATGAGAAACAAGGAGAAGAGACTATGTCATCATTGACAGAAATTACAAAAGCAGACCATGACTGGCAGGTACAGAAGATCTGTACTGATATAGATGACTATGAACTGGTCGTTGAAAAGCAGAAGAGTGACTGGGAGTGCACACAAAAGCGCGAAAGCTGGAAGTGGTTGATTTCCTATCACGGCTCAGTGGTTGCCAGTGGCTCTGTAAACAGCCCTGATGAAGCAATGAGACTGGCTGTAGCCAATATGCCGAATGATCATTGATCCAATTTAAAACTCTCACATAAAAAAGGCCGCTGTAACAGCGGCCTTTCTTGTTATCTATTTTTGAACGCTCTTAGTTGTAACGTTCTTGTTCGGCTGTTTCCGGAGCTGTCATTTCTGTATAGGCTTCGGCCCATTCATCCAGCTCGATAGTGTTGTTATCGTTGTCATCCAGTTCCTGGAAACCGACACCGATAAACTCTTCGGCAGACAAACCGTCTTTATCGTTATCAAAACGGATCAAACCTGATTCCTTATAAAAGGTCTCATAAGTATATGTAGACAGGTCTGTGTAACCGTCATCGTCATAGTCGACGAATTTAAAGGTTTGTTTTTCCATCGGCGTGATGGTGTACATGCTTTTGTCGCTCCATTCCAGGTTATCGATCACTTCGTTGCCGTCCTGATCAAAAACATAGAACAGCTTTTCACCGACTTCAGATTTGGCATACATGCCGTCTTCGTTCACATCAAAAGCGGAAAAGTTGATTTTATGCTCATCAATGACATCGGAAGTTTCAACATACGTTTTTGTATGTACGGTTTCCGCAACAACGGGATACGCTGCCAAAGCGGTAACAAGTGCAACAGCACTGAAGGTTAAATATTTGGTTTTCATAAGAATCTCCTTTTTTATGCTTATGCCTTTCTAACGATATAGAGTGTCGATAGTTCCTAAACGCAGGCGTAAAGCGCGTTTCCGCATGTGGGTGAAATTTTATTGCCGTCTAAACCCTTGAAAAAATAATGTGTTTTTCCGTTGTTACAAAAGTGAAACAGAGTTTTGCAAAACGGAAACAACCGAGTCGTTATCCGGTTACAGAATCGTTCCTAAGATGAATCATAAACTTTGTTAAAGGAGCAAAAATTATGAATACCGTACCACAAGTTATTAGAGGCGTATCCCACCCACTGGTTGCCGATATGTATCTTAAAAGAGACAGCAGTGATCAACGCACTTTCGAAGACGTTCTCGTCATTCAGACTATTAACCGTGAAGACGGCATGGCTGAAACCGAGTTCAACAGCTTCGATACATATTTGATCGACCTTCTGACAGATCTCGAAGATCTGAAAGCGATGGCCGAACAACAAATCGGACATATCGACCGTGTTGATATCCGCGCCCACTAATTGGTGCGGAACTTCCGCACCGCGTAATCCGTAGGTGTAAGTATCTGAACAAAAGAAAGGACAGAACAATGAATAAGGACATTTTTGAAGGAAACTGGAAACAGTTTAAAGGTGAAATCCAGGAGACCTGGGGTAAATTGACAGACGATCAATTGGACCAGATCGAAGGTAACCGCACAAAACTTCTTGGTGCTATTCAAGAACAATACGGTGTTTCCAAAGACGAAGCTGAAAAACAGCTTAAAGAATTTGAGAAGAAAGCGGCCTAAAGCCGACTTTTAAAAGGAGTTCTCATCATGAAACGCCATTATATGTTAACCCTGATCCTCGGTGCCGGCGCTCTTGGCGTTGCGACATTCGCGGATCAGGCACACGCAGACAAAGGTATTACGATCAATGAGCAATCATCGACGAAAACCTTGTCGAGTGTCGGTAAAAGCAATAGCGACACAACTGTCTATACCGACACTATGGGATTAACCCCACAACCTGAGTTCAAACAAATTCAGGACAACCCGAATTTCATCGTGAGCGAAAAATCATTCCCCAAGCCGCAACCGGCCATGAAGCCGCAACCGGTACAGATGCGCTCAGGTGAAATGCCGGAGATTAACCCTCCGGTCAGCGAAGCACGTGAAAAATTCAGCTTTTTCGATAAAAGCGAAAACGGTCTTTTGGACCAGGATGAATTTTTCTTGTTCGAACTCTCGTCTGACGCTCAGAAGATTTTCGAGCGCGTAGACAAGAACGCTGATAACGCTATCAGCTTCCGCGAGTTCGAGCCGTACTTCAAAGCTAAAGAAGGCTAGGAGTTACGCGTTTCGGGTGTTGTCTACCTACTAAACCAGAAGGAATTGAAACAATGTTTACAAGAAAATTACTGATAATTCCCGGAACGCTCTTCCTGCTTGGCTTCATGCCGTATTCCGGCTCAGTCGAAGACAATGCAGAGATACCGTTTTCCGAACCCATTCTTGAACTGCAAAATGTTGAGAAGATGATGGATGAGGAATTCTACCGCGAGAATTACATGAAAGAGCTGCCGGAATCCGATCCGAGAAGCGAGGTTCCGCCATCATTGCTCGATGAACTCAATGAACCGACAACCACAGAAAGTAAGGAGATTTAACCATGGCACATGTAGAAGCACGTAACGAACAAGGTGACTTCATCCGTATTTTGTTATCGGTATTGCTGCCGCCAATCGGTGTAGCAATGGAAGTCGGCTTTACCAAGCATTTCTGGATTAACGTTCTGCTGACTGTACTCGGTTACGTTCCGGGTATCGTTCACGCCGTTTACATCATCGCCAAGAAATAGGGAGATACGATGAGAGCTTCAGCCGCCATAGCGTTATTATTATGTTTCTTTGGTATCGTGGTTTTGACCTACGTACTGTACAACGAAGCCTTCGATAACGAAGTTCTGGAAGAGCCGAGACCGGCTTTAGCCTATGATACTGCCGCAGCGACCCCCGAACAGCCACCCGAAAATGTGTTGAACGAAATGACAGGTGTGCTGGGCCTCACGGTTTACGGCGCAGATAATGAAGTACTTGGCATTCTTTACGACGTCTATGCCGACCCCCAAACAGGAGAGGTCAAATGGATATCCGTCAACATAGAAGAAACACGCACTGAAGATACAGACGCGGAAGCAGAGCTGATACTGGTTTCTGTTGGCGAAGTGGAAGAGTTTTCAGATGCTGGTCCCATCGTTGTGAACGCAAGCACGAACGAATTCTTTGACTGGCCTTACCAGAAAAAGCATGAAGACAAACTCGAAAATCTTGTGAGCTTGCGCACACTCCCCGAAAGCCCGATCAGAGATATTGGCGGTCAGCTTGTAGGTACTGTTGAAAGAGTATCTTTCGCCGACAACGCCTTGTATGAAATATACTTTGAAGCTGTAGAGCCGGGTTTCAGAGGTAGAACGCAAATATTTGCAGCCCCCTTTGCCGCGCTCAATATAAATGTAGCTTTCGACCAGACCACGCAAAACACCGAAATCACCCTGACCGAACGTCAGGCCGGTGCGATCGATGCCTATCTGGCCGATGAATAAATTTTCCGATTTGAATTAAATGGATGAAGACTTACGGAAGCTGTGCGTGCTTGTTTCGACAAAGCCCTGTGCTTCAAAATTCAGCATGCGAACATGCATGTGCTGACCATCAATCTCAATGATATTAAAGCCGTTTTCATGCCCGCGTTTACGCGAGGAAAGCGCCGTAGAGGCACTGATAAAGGCTGTTTTATGCTGTTCGTCGCCAATCATGTCGAATGCGGCGTGATGCACATGACCGGTCAGAACCAAGTCCACCTTTAATGTATGAAAGCACTCGAGAGTGCGCTTGCGGCCCAAGACGGTAACATCAATCGGCATATCCGCAATCTTGTGAATAGGGTGGTGCATCGTACAGATGCGCCATTTTTCAGCAGGCGTATCCTTAAAGAATGATTCCAGCGCGCTGCGCTGTTGTAAGGAAACCGCTCCGTTGGCCCAGTTCCAGTGCGGCAGGGCACGGCGTGCGGAGTTTATGCCGATAAGCTCAACCAAATCATTGTTATAAGTCGGCATCAAATCATCGCAAATGTGGGCTTTGTACTTTTTATAAGGCCGTGTGAACCGCTCATATAGATTGCGCTGCGGGACGTCGTGATTACCCGGAATGCATAATGTCGGCAGGATGATATCGTCAATGAACTGTCTGGCGGCAACAAATTCGGGTTTATTGCCGATTTGGGTAAAGTCGCCTGAGATAATGACAAAATCGGCTTTGGCCTCACGTATATGCTCCAGAGTGAGGTTAACAAGGTCATCGGTTTCTGTGCCGAAATGTAAATCTGATAAATGGATAATCTTCATAGCTGAAAAATATAGGGTATGGTTATGATCGCGGCCGCCATCATTGTAATACCGATCAGCGTAAGTAATCCGTCATGAATACTCAACGCCAGTCCGAAAAATAAAATAGCACTTGCGGGCAGGGCGGCGGCAAAGGGCACAAAGCCAAACGCGATCACCATCAACGCCAGCCCGACGCACAAAAAGGCGATCGTTCTTTGGGCAATTTCTCCGGTTAAAAACTTGAGGCGCGGGTGAAAAAAGCCGTCGATCCATCTGGTGTAGGGTTTAGCCTTTTCCAGTGCGCGCTTGTATTGCTTGCGGCCAAAGGAAACGGATTGCAGACGCTTGGGCAACCATGGATATTTTTTGCCAACCAGAAGCTGTGTAGCGATAAGAATAATCAATATACCGCAGACCAAGGGCATGCCCGGAATTGCGCCGGTCGGCAGAACCGTGATCAACGCAGGCGCCATGATCAAAGGGCCAAACCCACGATGCTTCAAGGCCTCAACAATTTTGATGAGGTCAATCTTATCGCCCTTGGTGCGTTCATCGATATCGGTCAGTATTTCCGTCAGGTTTGAATTCATGCGTCATCTCCGGGGACAAGAACCTGCAGGCCGTTATGCTCGATCCTGAACATAAGGGGTGTCTTCAGCTTCCTGTTCTCACCATCAAGGGCTACAAGCTCCGTCTCGTTTTTCGATGTGATCTTCACGCTCGAACTTCTCCATTCTTTTACGATCGGGTCTTTTTTCCACCCACCTTGGGAAAGCCGCAGGAAAAACCTGATTTTGTCCCAGAACGTGTAGGGCTGACTTGAGTAGACCCCCATAATGTTAGCGTTCAGGGACTCACGTTTAAAGCTGTGGTCGCGATTATAGCCGGAATCTTCGTAACAATTATTGGCGATGACAAGCATCGGCGTTTTGATTTTGATCTTTTTACCTTTGCCAAGATGTAGACCGTATGGACGGTGATGCATTTCGTCCAGATGTTCCATAACGAACAACGCAAGGCGCGGGGCGATAACGGTTTCGCTCATGCTGCGGTGGCCTTCACGGATCTTGGTCGTTTCTGGGATGGCGCCGAGCGAAGCGTTGCATAAGAACAACTCATCATTCACAAATCCCGCATCCATGGTTTTTACGACGGCATTCTCGGCATACGCCTTGATAGCTGCTTGCGATGTATCGGGAATGCCGAGGTCCTTGGCAAGCAAGTTCATGGTGCCCATCGGCAATATCCCGAACGGCTTTTTATGTTTTATACAGGCCGGTGCGATAGACGCGATTGTGCCATCGCCGCCACCAATCAAAAGCGGGGTGTTTGTATCCAGAAAGCGCGAATGTTGCTCCTGGATGTCTTCGGACGCGGCAAAGCACAAATTTTTAACGTTTAACCCTGAATCGGAAAACCAGCGTTCGATCTTTTCTTGTCCGGCTGCAAGAGCCGTTCCCGATTGCTGGTTTATGAGAATATTATATGTATCGGCCATCGTTAAATCATACGCTTACGGTGGATATTGGTTTCCTGATTAGAACATATATTTTTTAGGTTTATTCATAATTTATTAAAGGAGATCAGACAATTATAGGTCTTTAAAGGGCTTAAAAGATGCGATACTCTTTTAGTGGGCTGAACATCTTATGATTTTCAAACAACGAACGCAAAATCAACTATATCAAGACATTACACAGCTTGTGCCTGAGCAGGTCGTGAAGCACGAACTGGTCTCGGTGGTTGTAAAAAGCTTCAAAGACGGTGCAATTGCCGTCCCTGCATATTGCATCGTTATTGGCGCAATTATCCAGCTTTGGACCCCATGGGATTATATTGCTATTTGGCTCGGCATCATCATCTGTTTGTCGATCATGCAGAGAATTTTCTGTAAGCAATTTTTTGCCATGGAAAATCCTACGGAAAAGCAGCTTGCGCGCAGTATTAAAAAAATCTGCACGCTTCGGTTTTTCTATTCCCTCGTTTTTACAACGTTGGTGATCTGGGGCTGGGATCAGGCCAATGAAGATCTCGTAAGTTTCATGTTTATTGTATCGGTCGTCCTTGTGTCGGTCGCACAGAACGTATTCACCAGCAGCGCGTATCCGCCATTGATGTATCTGGAGGTGTTTCCGCGCATATTGATCACGGCGGTGACGGTCTTATATGTGGGTATCCATTACGACCAGACCCCGATGTATGCGCTGGCGTTCGCTTCCATTTTACAAATTGTCTTCATGAAAAAGCTGGCAACGGAGATGCGTTTGAACGCTCTGCAGTTGATCAAGCAGAAATATGTCTCCGTTGTGGCCAGAGAAGAGGCCGAACGCGCCAGTGAGTCCAAATCAAAATTCCTGGCAACAATGAGCCACGAGGTCCGTACCCCGATGAACGGCATTCTGGGCATGGCGAACCTATTGAGCGATACAGACCTGACAACCAGACAGCACAATTATCTGGAGACTATCCGCTATTCTGCCGAAACCTTGCTGACCATGCTTAACGACATTCTGGATTATTCAAAGGCGGAAGCGGGACGTATGGAAGTCGAGATCGTTGACTTCGATTTGATCAAGCTGGTTAACAGTTGCGCAGATTTGATGCGTTCCCGTGCGCATGAGAAGAATATTGATATTAAAGTCCGGATTGACCCCGAAGTACCGCCCTTTGTTAAAACAGATCCGACGCGTTTGAGGCAGGTAATATTGAATTTCCTGAGCAACGCCGTGAAGTTTACGGAGAACGGTGACGTCACTATTCTGGTTGAGAATTTGGGGAACATGCATCCGGCAGAGGAGCTGAAATTCTCGATCATTGATACGGGTATCGGCATTCCGCGCGAGCTGCAACACAATCTGTTCGAAGAATTTACACAGGCCGATTCTTCCATCACACGCCGTTTTGGCGGCACGGGGCTCGGCTTATCTATCTGTAAGAAGATAGCCTATATTCTGGGCGGCTCAGTCGGTGTAGAGAGTGAGGAGGGCGAAGGTTCTACCTTTTGGTTCGTCATTCCTATCGATATGGCGCAGCAAGCCACTATGGCGGAGTTGAACGGGGAAAAGCTTCCCGAGTTGCTGCGCCTGTCTATTTTGCTGGTGGATGACAATGCCATCAACATTCAGGTCGGGCAGGACATACTGCAAAAATACGGCCATAACGTGGTCGTTGCAGCTAACGGGGCTGAGGCATTTGAGCAAGTTAAGAAATCAAAAGACAGTCCGTTCGACGTTATCCTCATGGATATCGAAATGCCCGAAATGAACGGTTTTGAAGCGACAGAAAAAATCAGAACGCTCGACGCACCTATGGGCAAGACGCCCGTATTGGCTATGTCTGCCCACTCCTTTGAAGGAGAGCGGAGCAAATGCACGGATTCAGGAATGCAAGGCTATGTGCCCAAACCGTTTGAGCCTGCACGCTTGATCAATGAAATCGCCAATGCGCTCCCACACAAGGTTCTTGAAGATTTTGATGATGATGATTTCGATTCCTTTGCCGAAGTCATGGAAGAGGGAGAAGAACAGCTGCCCGAAGAAGGCGAGGTTTCGGTAACCACAATTGATTTGGAAAACCTTCAGGAATTGGAATCCTCTTTTGACCGCGCATATGTGATATCCTTCTTGGAGAAGTTTTTGCCGGACATGAAAAGCTTCGTGACCGAGCTGGAACAGCTGGGCGACGATATCGAGCAGAATATGGATGATATTCGTCATAAGGCTCACGAGCTGAAAAGCATGTCAAAGGTCTGCGGACTGGCATATGTCGCGGGGTTGGCTGCGAAAATAGAATACGCAGCCAGAGACGAAAACAGCGAGGAGCTGGAAACGCTGGTTGTGGGGGTTAGCGATAAGTTCGACAGGAATTTGGAAGAATTGCTGAAGATCTATCCGGCCAGTTACGCGGCCTAAATACGAAAAACATCAGGGATTTTACAATGGACGCAAGAGAAGGCACAGAAACAAATTTCGATCATGATCTGTCCAACCAGAAAGCATTGATTGTCGATGACAATATGATGATGACCACCATGACACAGGACATGCTGACAAAGCTGGGCTATGGCGAAGTGGTGGTTGCTCGTTCGGGCAGCGAAGGCCTTGCCAGAATTCAGGAGGCCAAGGACGATGGTGGTGTTTTCGATGTTGTATTTCTCGATTGGCACATGCCGGATATGAGCGGTTTTGAAGTCCTGCGGCAATGCCGTGAGGATACGGACCTGCACAAAATGGCCATCGTGATGGTAACGGCGGAAAACCAGAAACGCAGTGTTTCCGAAGCGATGAAGACGGGCGCTACCGCCTATACTGTTAAACCTGCATCGAGAGAAGATTTAGAAAGTGCAATTGATACCGTAATGCGCTGGCGTAAAGGGCTGTCAGATTAGGATATAAAAGGCTGAGTAAAGGTAAAATCTATGAGTGCTAAAACTTTAAAAGCGCATGAAGATGAAATAACGAATATTGTCTCACAAACGTTGCGCGACACATTCAAAACCTATTTCGACATTGATATAGGAAAATTCCAGAACAAGGATAACGAGGACAATATCGCCGACGGCGTGGTCTGTAAGACCGTGTTTAAAAACGGGACCGCGTCGGGCGCTGTTTTCGTGTCATTCGAAAAACCGTTTCTGCAAATCGTATCGGGAATGATCTACCCGCCGGAAGCCGCCAATACGCAAGAAAGCTTTCATTCCTGCGCAGCGGAGATCGCCAACATCGTCTCCAACAGGGTCAAAACCTATCTGAATGACCAAGGGTATTCCCTGAAGATGGGCATTCCCTCGATTGAGGAAAGTGCCGATGAGGATGATGAGGACATCAATATTTCGTTTTCAGTCCGCGAAAAGAAGCTGTTCGTTGACATCATATTCAAGGAACACCCCACTAGGACGGCGGTCTGACATACCGCCTGAAAATCAAAAACCGTTAAATCCTGCATTGCTTTCGACGCAAAGCCACGGCATGATGCGCCGATGAGCGAAAAGAAAAGCAATATTCAGGAAGACGCTATTAACAAAGACGTCCCCGATCCTGACAGCTACAGGTTGCCCCAACGCAGCGTTATGACACGTCTGCGGGCATATTTGTTGACCGGTATTGTTGTAACCGCGCCCATCTCCATTACCATCTATCTGACATATATCTTCCTGACCTTCATTGATGAGAACGTAGGCAGGCTGTTACCTGATGAGTGGAAATACCAGTATTTCGGCGGCTATTACAGTGGTACGGCTGTTCCGGGCCTCGGCCTGATCATTGCTGTGATCTTCTTTGTTGCCGTTGGGTGGTTAGCGACAAACTTTCTTGGTCGCCTGATTATCAAGTTCTATGAGTTCATTCTGGACCGCATGCCCGTTATCCGTACGGTTTACAGCGCGACCAAACAGATTTTTGAGACCATCATGGCCAGCCAATCGCAGGCGTTTCGTGAGGCCGTCATGCTGGAATACCCCCGAAGAGGGGTGTGGTCCATCGGCTTTGTCACAGGGGTGACCGAGGGCGAAGTCCAACGCATTACGTCCGAGGAAACCGTGAATGTTTTCGTGCCGACGACACCGAACCCGACCTCGGGCTATCTCTTGTTTGTACCCAAAAAAGAACTAACCTATTTGAATATGACCGTCGAAGAGGCCGTAAAACTGGTCGTTTCCGCGGGTATTATCACCCCGCCCGACAGGAAAGTTCTGGTTGAGGACCGGGACAATGAAGTGAAGTCGGGCAAAAAGGACAAGTAGGAGAAGTCATAGCATGGGCCTCATAGATGATTTGAATTCCATCCGCGAACGCGATCCGGCTGCTCCGACTTTCATGGAAGTGTTCTTCGGTTATAACGGTTTCCATGCGCTTCTTTTCCATCGCATGAACAATGCGATCTGGAAGCTTGGTTTGCGCGGTCTGGCCCGTTTCTTTGCCAATTTCGCCCGTATTCTGACAGGTATTGAAATTCACCCCGAAGCACAAATCGGGGAACGCCTGTTTATTGACCATGGCACAGGCGTTGTCATCGGCCAGACGGCAGTTATCGGCAATGACGTGACCATTTATCACGGCGTTACGCTGGGCGGTGTTGGACGTAACGGCGAACGCGGCCAAAAACGTCACCCGACCATCGACGACGGCGCTATGATCGGTGCCGGCGCGCAAGTGCTCGGTGATGTAACTGTCGGTAAGCGGGCCAAGGTCGGCGCCAATTCTGTAGTCACGCAAGACATCCCCGAAGGCAAAACCGCACTGGGTATTCCTGCCCGCGTTATCGGCGGCGATGATAAATCACGCGGCTACGGTCTTCCGAGCCGTGAGGAAATGGAACAGGTCACATCCACCATTGATTGTATTGTTCGCCAGATGGGTGAAATTCGCAAAGAGCTGCAATTGCCGGCTGAAGAATGCGAAGAAGAAATTCTCAAAAAATCGAAGAAAAAAGCTTAAGCTGCAATCATTGCCAAAGGCATCACAGCAGCAAATGCCAACGTGATTAACCAGTCAACGGCGGGTTGTTTATGCTTTTCCTGATAGAACAGAACCGTAAGGCGGGAAAACACACCCAGCAGGTGTGTGGCGGAGATGACGAGCAGCAATTGAATGGTCAATGCCAACCCCTGCGTCATGATCATGGTTTCATCCAGAAGACCAAATGCAAAAAAGGATAAGGTCGCCCCTGTGGCAACGCCGTAAATACCAAGACTTACGACGTTCCTGAACACGATAGGGGCCATGAACGGCAAAATGGTTGCAGCTATAAATGCGAGTAAGATCATCTATCCACTCCTTAAATATTGTATAGCCTGATCTCGCTCAAAAAGGTAGAGCAATGTAGTAAGTGCTTGTCCACGCTCACTTTCGAGATCTGGATCTTTTTCTATAATCAGGCGGGCATCATCCCGCGCGGCTGCCAGTAATTCTCCATGTACGCTTAAATCGGCCAGCTTGAATTGCGGCAACCCACTTTGCTTTACGCCCAGAATATCCCCACCACCACGCAGTTTCAGGTCCTTTTCCGCAATCAGAAATCCGTCTTCGGTTTCCCGCATAACGGATAGCCGCTCCTTGGCTGTTTCGCCCAGTGGTCCTGAATAAGCAAGAAAACAATAGGATTGGTCACCGCCGCGTCCCACGCGCCCGCGCAGCTGGTGAAGCTGAGAGAGACCGAACCGCTCCGCATGTTCTATCACCATGATCGTCGCCTCGGGCACATTCACGCCGACCTCGATCACTGTTGTGGCGACCAGCATGTCCAACTCGCCGCTGGCAAAGCGTTGCATGACTTCGTCCTTTTCCTGCGGCTTCATACGGCCGTGAACAAGTCCGACCTTGCCGAAGCGGTAACGTAAGATATCAAAGCGTTCTTCAGCGGCCGCCAGATCGAGGACTTCGGATTCCTCGACCAGAGGGCAAACCCAGTAAACACGTGCGCCGTCTTTGATTTTACGCTCCAGCCCGTCAATCATGCTGTCGATCTTCTCATTCGGGATAAGCAGCGTTTCAACAGGTTTGCGCCCCGGCGGCTTTTCATCAAGGCGGCTGACATCCATGTCCCCGTAGGCCGTAAGGGTCAGCGTGCGTGGAATAGGGGTCGCCGTCATGACCAGAACATCGGTGCCGCGCCCTTTGGAGGACAGGCTTAAACGTTGATGCACACCGAAACGGTGCTGCTCGTCAATTACCGCTAAGCCCAGATCGGAAAATTCGATGGTGTCTTGAAAAATGGCATGTGTGCCGATAATGACCTGCGCGGCACCGCTGCGGATTTGCTGGAGCAGCGTTTCGCGTGTTTTGCCCTTATCGCGTCCCGTCAGTGTAACATGATGCACGCCCAGAGCATCCAGCATGGGTCTAAGTGTTTCAGCGTGCTGGCGGGCCAGAATTTCTGTGGGCGCCATCAGCGCGGCTTGTGCGCCCGTCTCGACGGCATTCAGCATCGCCAGGGCGGCCACAACCGTTTTACCGCTACCCACATCCCCTTGCAGAAGGCGCAACATACGGGCGGGCTCGGCCATGTCCGTGTTGATATCGTTTAATGCGCGCTCTTGCGCCCCTGTCAGTTCGAACGGCAGGTTTTCCCTAAAAGGGCCGCGTAAAGACCCGTCACCTTCGAAACTTCGTCCGTTAATACGGCGCTGGCGGTGACGAACGAGGGACAATGTTAGCTGGTTTGCCAGTAATTCATCATAGGCAAGGCGCTGGCGTACAGGGCTTTCGGGGTAGAGCTCTTTCTCGCTCTCGGGCGTGTGGACCTGTTCGATCGCCTTATGCCAGTCAGCCCATTGATGTTTGGTCTTATAGCTCTCGTCCAGCCATTCGGGCAGTTTCTGAACAAAACCGAGAGCCCCGTGCATGGCTTTGCGCACTGTTTTATTGGTCAGGCCTGCGGTTAACGGATAAATCGGCTCTATCGTCTCTAATGTTTCCCGTTCCTCGGGCTTGGCGATGTCGGGGTGAACCATTTGCGGGTTGCCCTGATAAAATTCGACCTTGCCGCTGACGATGACCTTTTCGCGGTCGGGGAGCTGTTTTTGTATCCAGTCCTTATTGGCATGAAAGAAGGTCAGTGTAATGACGCCACTCTCATCCCGCGCTTTCACACGATAGGGCAGGTTACGGCGCGGGTTGGGCAGGTGCTCGATAACCGTCAGCTCCATCGTGGCGATGCGCCCTGCAGGGGCGTCCGAAACTTTGGGGGAAAAGCGGCGGTCAATAAAATCGACAGGCAAGTGGAACAGCAGGTCCAGTACCTTCGGTCCGCCGATCAGTTTTTCGAAAAGCTTTCCATTGCGCGGCCCCACACCGGGCAGTGTGGTCAATGCACGAAACAGGGCATCAAGATCAAAGGGACGGGCCATGGTAAAGTTTTAAGCTAAAGCGCGGAGCTGTTAAAGCTTCTTATGTCCGCTTCATGTTTTGGCCCAGACGTATTGCATACGCACTCACCCCGATCAGCATGAAACCCATGATAATCAGCGCGATAGGCCAGCCGGTGACATCAGCGAAATATTCCTCCGTAAAATACCCGAGGAAGCCGAGCAGGGCGAATGTTGAAACCAGCAACAATGTGCGGCTGTGCATGCGCGTGCTGACCAGCATCATCACAATTGTGACGGGCAGGAAGATAAGATCGATGACCGGAATGCCTTCAACCACTTCGAACACGGACCACAAAAACCCGAGGCTGCCGATAAAGTAATAAAATGGTGCAATGGCGCGGTGAACGGTTTTATCGATTGCCCATGCGACAGCCATAATAGACAGCCCCAGAGTGATACCGAGCATGTCACCGTCAATACCTGCACGGTCCATCATAATACCGACTGATGTGTTCCAGAACAGGAACCCGAAAAACAACAAGCTCGTTCTACGGACAACGAAAAACGGTACAAGGAATTGCACGGCCAATATCCCGAATACGATCATCGCGGCCAATTGGGCATCGTTACCCTCTGCGTACTCCTGCAAGAATACGAACATCCCTGTCGGCAGAAGCACGGCACTTTTAAGGAACAGCGGCGTAGAGGCGCGCTCGAATCGTTCATCCTTGAGCACAATAAAACCAAGCAGAAAGGCCGTGATACCGGGACCGTAAGTGATGATAACCCGTGAGGCGCTGTTTAGATCATCCCAAACCATGCCGATAAACAGGGCAAGCCCACCGAATATAAACGCGGCGCCCAGATACCCGAGCAAACGGGTTAGCCATTTGCCGCTTTTATCCTTCACGGCATCCTGAGTCAGTTTCGCACCGATCTCATCCAGTGTCAGATCGTGTTCTTTCGCAATAGCCGCGATTTGTTCCAGAGCTTCTGTCTTGGCGGGGGAAAGGGCGTTCATGCTTATTGCTCGCCTTCGTCAACAATCCAGCCGATAAATTCGGACCCGTATGTCTGCGCAGCGGGCACTTCGAACTTTGCACCGTCTTTCGAAAGTACATAACGGTTGCGGGAACGATAGCTGCCGCCGAACATCTCGGTCATCAGGTTGCCGCTACTTCTGTAATCGCGCTCGAAAACAAAGCCGTCGGGGCTTTTGGTGGCGCTGGTAACCTCTACATCCTCCAGAGCTTCGGGAATCTGCGTGATCTCGTCCTCTTCGTTTGACGCATCCGGCAAAGCAATCTCCGTGGTGTCGTCATCAACGGGATCGTATATATGCAGTTTCGGCGGGTTCTTGTGGTAATGGTGGTTGTGTTCATCATCATGCGGGAAGTATTTGAAATGAACGCGGTTATCTTCAACCGTAAACACAAACGGATGATTGTGGCTGCTTGGATAATATTGTGAAGCGTAAATCAGCCGGTATTTCGGTGGATCGACCCTGACTTTATTAAGCTGTGTCGATACAAAAAACACCACTGTGAGCAAGAGCGGTAGCAATATGCCCGCGATCAAAACCCCGTTTTCTTTGAAAAAGCTTTTCATTTTCCCCCTCAATGATTAAATCATCTCTAGTATGAGCTTAGATTCACTAGAAAATACGCGCAAGCGCTTAATATTTCGTTCCGAACATCGCGGGACAAAGGAAATGGACCTGCTATTGGGCTCGTTTGCCAAGAAATACGTGCCTGAATTCACCGAAGACGAGTTGGTGGCTTACGAAGAACTGCTGAAAGAGAACGATCCGAACCTGTATAACTGGATCACGGGACAGGAAGAAGCACCCGCAAATATTCAGAGTGACGTTTTCGAACGCCTTAAAAATCACAAATTTGCTTAAGTCTTTTTGAATACGGCTATGTAGGTATAGCCCTTGTAAAGGGTTCTGACGTGCATTGACCCTTTGCCACCGGCTTTTAAAAACTCCAGATGTTCCAGAATTTCCGGCTTGTAGTAGACATGGAACATTGCCAGCCACCAAAAGATAAGCTTTCTGAACCACATGGGGTGGCCTTCCATGCCGCCGAAATCAACAATATGCATTTCGCCGCCGCTGGGCAGGAGTTCGAGCGCATGATCGATGGACTCTTTCCATGGCGGAATGATGGACAGGGCGTAGGAGAACACGATCTTATCCAACGGCTTGTCCAGACCGTATAGGGTCTGTGGTTCGAAGTTTTGCGAAAAGGATTGCTTCAGCGGGATATCAAGCTCTGTCTTGTCGACGGATTTCTGCGCCGTCTTCAGCATCTCGTCGGATGCATCCAGACCATAGAAATTGGCTTTCGGATACATCCGGGCCATTTTAATCAGGTTACGTGCCGTGCCGCATCCCACTTCGCATATATTCTCACCGTCTTTGGCATCAAGCTGCGCGATCAGCTTGTCACGGCCAAGCAGATAGTACTTGCGGCTCGCATCATACACATGACGCGTCCAGCGGTACATCGCATCCATATTGCTTTTGATTTGTGCGTCTGATGTCATATCCGACGCCTTGCCCTAGGCTTTCTTCGTACGCGCGTTCTTGGTCTTCTGCGCGGCCACTTCGCCGCCCAACGTATAGACATGGAAGCCGCCGTAAATCGATGAACGGTCCTTCTTCACGGCTTCGGCCGAAGCAGACGGGTCGTAATGGAATTTGGCACGCAGGTCTTTTTCCAGCGCGTCTTCCAGAGGAGATTCATCGCCTGCAGTACGGAAGATAATGCGGGCGCCCGGTTGTGCTGTACGTACAACTTCCTGCCAGAGTTCATTCAACTGTACATCATTCATCCAGTCCTGCGCATCAAGGAAGACATAGCAATCCAGACTTTCGGGTGGTTGGGATTCAAGGAAACCCGTGATGGATGTGTGATGGACTTCCACCTTATCCGCATTGGCTTTAAGCGTCTCGTAGTGCTTTTCGGCGAGGTAACGCGGAATGGCGCGCTTATAGGCGCGGTCATAACCACGGCCGAATGCCTGCCATGCGAAGTAGTTATCTTCGATCGGGAAATCGACAGCCAGACGACGTAAACGTGCGCGTAACACATCGGCCATCTGCGCGTCGCCCTTCAACTCATCAAACTGTGATGGTGGAATACCCAGACCATAAAGCGCAGGAGGCATATTGCAGATAAAGCGTACGAATTTCTTGTCGAAGATCGGGCCGAGTGTGCGGTCAAAAATCTCGCCTTGCTCTTTTTGTGTTTTGGCCGTCAGGATTTCGCGTGGGTCTTCACCGTATATTTTCGCCAGAATGTGAACAACGGAAATGAATCGTCCAAGCAAACCAAACTGATAGATGTTCTTTCTGAAGTAGTTAATGCGGCGGCCACGGAAGGGGCTCCAGCCTTCCCAGTATTCTTTAGAAAATTTATCAAGATGAGGCGCTATGTATTTGTCATAGTTTTCAATATTCTGTTTCTCGTCTGCATGGCCAAAGAATGCAAAGAAGCTTCCGTAATCAGGCAGATGTTTCAGTGCGGCAATTTTCAAACGTGTCAATGCAACGTGTGCAGGGTTCAAGTCAATGGCGCGCACAGCCGTAGGGCTTTCCGTCAGATAATTCATAACGTTACAGCCGCCCGAAGCAATCGTCATGATCTTGCTGTGCTTGTCCAGCTTTAGTCCCTCAAGGTCAACTTCAGGATCTTCCCAGATTTGCGGATAGACAAAACCACGGAATGAAAGGGTGAACAGGCGTTCCAGAAAGCCTTCCTTGCTCAGCGCACTGTGATCGTGAACGGCATCCTTCAGGAGCTTCGCATTAGGCTTTTCAACCATCGTGTCTTTTTCGGGGTTGGCTACGTCGCGATCGGTTGCTGCGGCTTGTTCTGCACTCATATTATGATTCATCCTTTGATTAGTACTAAAAGCTATATATATAAAACGCAGACGTTACAACGGGTTTTCTGGAATAAGCATGGCGGAAGCTGCGGAAAAGTTAAGCAATAATGATCAGGTGATTTACAGCGCACCTGAGGGGCAGGATGCACGGATTTTGGCCGAAAAAGCGCGCGCCCTGATGCCGGATGATCGGGTGCTGGTTCACATCGCGCTGGATGATACGCGTGTGGCCACTTTGAAGGAGCTGTTAGCCTTCTTCGCCCCCGATGTCGAAGTCATCGATTTCCCCGCTTGGGACTGCTTACCCTATGACCGTGTTTCGCCGAATGCCGACGTTGTGGCCCGCCGGGTGGCTGCACTGTCCAAATTGTTGGTCTGGCAAAAGGAAAGCCGCCGCTACCCTCGAATTCTGATCACCACCGTCAATGCCGCGTCACAACGGGTCATGCCGCGTACCGCGCTGGCTAATGCGTCCTTCGCAGCTTCCAAATCCTCCCGCGTCGATGTGGAGGAGCTACAAGCTTACCTGATAGCCAACGGCTACAGCCGTACCGAAACCGTGCGTGAAGCAGGGGAGTACGCCATGCGCGGCGGCATCATCGACCTGTTCCCGCCGGGTGAGGAGGAGCCTGTTCGTCTCGACCTCTTTGGCGATGAGGTTGAAAGCATCCGCAGCTTTGATCCGCTCACGCAGGTCACGGATAAAGATGTCGACAGCTTCAGCTTGCAGCCGGTTACCGAATTTTTCTTGAACGAGGAATCCATCGCTCGTTTTCGTTCGGGTTATCGCGAAGCTTTCGGTGTTATTCAGGGGGGAGACCCGCTGTATGAATCCGTATCCGAAGGTCGCCGCTATAACGGCATGGAGCACTGGCTACCTTTGTTTTACGAGGGCATGGATAGCGTATTTGATTATGTCGGTGGTCATGAAGTCACGCTCGATCATCACGGCCGTCGCGCCGAAGCCGAGCGCATGGACCAGATCGAGGATTTCTACCAGTCCCGTAAAACCCTCGAAAAAGCCGCGAATGAAAAGAAATCAAAAGATGTGAGTTTGTCGGGCGCCATCTACCGCGCGCTCAAACCCGAACGTCTTTATCTGCGTGAAGCTGAATGGCAAATGGTCATTGCCGAAGCAGAGTTTCTTTCACCTTTCGCCGCGCCTAACGATGAAGCGCCAAACGTTAAAAAAGCCCGCGACTTCGCTGACATCCGCGCCCTGCAAGACGGCGACCTGATGGGCGAGTTGAAGCGCCACCTCGCACTTCTCAACGATGAAAACCGCAAAATCCTCATTGCCTGTTATTCCGAAGGGGCCCGCCAGCGCGTGCAAACCATGTTGGAAGCGGTCAATATTTCTAATCTGAAATCTGTTGATACGGCGGAAGAGCTAAAGAAACTCAAATCTCACGAAATCGGTCTGTGCATTCTCGCGCTGGAACACGGCTTCACCGCACCCGACCTTGCTGTGCTGACCGAGCAAGACATCCTCGGCGACCGCCTCGCACGTAAAGCATCGAAGAAGAAAAAGGCCGATAACTTCCTGCGCGAAGTCTCTTCCTTGGATGAAGGTGATCTTGTCACGCATATCGAGCACGGTATCGGCAAGTTCCTCGAACTCGAAACTGTCACGGTCGGCAAGACCTATCATGACTGCCTGAAGATCGAATATGCGGGCGGCGACCGCTTGTTCGTACCCGTTGAAAATATTGAAGTGCTTTCCCGCTTCGGCGCGGATGAAGGCACGGTGCAGCTCGACAAGCTCGGCGGGGCAGGGTGGCAGGCGCGTAAAGCCAAGGTCAAAAAGGACCTCATGGCGATGGCCGACGGCTTGCTTAAAATCGCTGCCGCGCGCCAGCTTAAGAAAACCGAGCCGATCGAAATCTCCAAAGAGCTTTATAACGAATTCGCCTCCCGCTTCCCGTATCAGGAAACAGAGGATCAGGATCGCGCCATCGATAGCACACTCAAAAGCATGGCCAAAACCCACCCGATGGACCGCCTTGTCTGCGGCGATGTGGGGTTTGGAAAAACGGAAGTCGCCTTACGCGCCGCTTATGTTGCCGCCATGGACGGGTATCAGGTCGCCATTGTCGCGCCGACCACCTTGCTTGTCCGTCAGCACTATAAGAATTTTGCTGAGCGCTTCGCCGGCACGGGCTTGCGCGTCGAGCAACTTTCCCGCCTTGTGTCCGCCAAGGACGCGAAGCTAACGAAAGACGGTATGCGTGATGGTTCGGTCAACATCGTCGTCGGTACTCATGCGCTATTCGCCGAAAGCATCAAGTTCAATAATCTCGGCCTGCTGATCGTCGATGAAGAACAACGTTTCGGCGTGAAGCAAAAGGAACGATTGAAAGAACTCAAAAACAATGTCCATGTCCTGACCCTGACGGCCACACCGATCCCGCGCACCTTGCAAATGTCTCTTACGGGCGTGAAAGAAATGTCGCTCATCACTACGCCGCCCGTTGACCGTCTGGCCGTGCGCACCTTCGTTATGCCGATGGACATCATGGTCATTCGTGAGGCGCTCTTACGCGAACATTACCGTGGCGGCCAATCTTTCTACGTCTGTCCGCGCATTAGCGATATGGAAGAGCTGGAAGAAATGCTCAAGGAAGAAGTGCCGGAGGTCAAAGTCATCGCCGCCCACGGGCAGATGTCGGCCACAGACCTCGAAGACCGCATGAGTGCGTTTTATGACGGGCAATATGATGTGCTGCTCGCGACCAACATCATCGAAAGCGGCATCGATATCCCGAGCGCCAATACGATGATTATTCACCGCGCCGATATGTTCGGCCTCGCGCAACTCTATCAAATTCGCGGACGGATCGGGCGTTCGAAAGTCCGTGCCTACGCCTATCTCACATGGCCGGCCAATGAATTGCTGACACCGAACGCGACCAAACGCCTCGAAGTCATGGAAACGCTCGACACGCTGGGCAGCGGGTTCCAGCTCGCCAGCCACGATATGGACATAAGAGGGGCAGGGAACCTACTCGGTGATCAGCAATCCGGCCACATCAAGGAAGTCGGTGTCGAACTCTACCAGCAAATGCTCGAAGAAGCCGTTGCTATGGCGCGCGAAGGCGTTGATCTGGATGACATGCCCGAACGCGATCAATGGTCGCCGACCATCAATGTCGGTACATCGGTTCTCATCCCCGAAGCCTACGTCCCCGATCTCGGTGTACGCATGAGTCTGTACCGCCGTTTATCCGATCTGCTGGAGCCTGAAGACATCGAAAGCTTCGCCGCAGAATTGATCGACCGTTTCGGCGACTTGCCCGAAGAGGTGCAAAACCTCATCCATATCGTGAAGATCAAACAGCTGTGTAAGAAAGCGGGCGTATCCTCTGTCGAGGCTGGACCGAAAGGCGCCGTCATCGGTTTCCACAAGGACAGCCCGCCTAATCTGGAAGGACTCATGCACTGGATGACCTCTAAAGGCGGCGCCATTAAACTCCGCCCTGACCATAAGCTCGTCGCCATCCGTCACTGGGACACACAGACCAAGCGCGTCAAAGGCACGCATTCCCTGATGAAAGAGCTCAGCGAGCTCTAAGTCGCTATTCACGCGATGTTATCCCCGAACGTGGCGCTTTCCGCCGTAAATTAGTTGAAATTAATACGTTAAATCGCTATAAAGGTGTTAATTTATAAAAATAATGTAATAAAAATAGGCTTATGCCGCGGAACAAGGACACTGAGTTACAGCTTCAACCCTCTGAAAATGCGCCCGAAATTAGCGGTGCGGGGTTACGCGTGGCCATTTTGGCGCCACTCTGTCCCGAAGGCCAAATCAATCTGAACCCGAGATGGGTTACCCCCTTTCAAAAAGCCGGAATTGAAGTTGAATTTATACCTGTGGGCGCGAGTGATCAGCACATTGATGCGGTCATACAGCGTTCGCACGGCGTCTTGCTGCCGGGCGGGAATGCGAATGTGCACCCGATGTTTTATGACCCGTTGTTTGAGGACGATCACCAGTGGCCGCTTCGTAAAGATGATTTACGCGACATAGAGCGTGACAAGACAGCCATGCAGATCGCGTGGAAAGCCAAGAGTGCGAATATCCCGACACTCGGCGTGTGCCGCGGTATGCAGGAGATGATCGTTGCGTTCGGCGGAAGTCTCGAAAAGCTGGATGATACACATATAGACCATGCCGCAGGATATGCGCACGACTTCAATCAAAGCGGATGTCTGGAACCCGAAGAAATAGGCCATACCGTACATAACATCCATATTCTGGATGACACGCAATTGCGCGCGATCTTTAAGCGCGGAGACCTGCCTGTAAATTCCGTTCACGGCGAGGGGATTACAATCCTGAGCTGGAATAAGCCTGAAAATCGCAGTTTGCGGGAAACCTTCCGTATTGAAGCCGTCGCCGATGACGGCGTTATTGAGGGCATTTCCTACGGCAATATGCTGGGGGTTCAGGCTCATTTCGAGGTTGAGGGCGATCAGCCCGAAAATCACCGCCTGCTTTTTGCCCATTTCTTCGACAAAATGCTGGATTACAAACGTGATCAGGACGCGCTTCCGGTCACTGTCGAGGCGGACCACCCCGCTGGCCGCATCTCTTAAACCTTTTGCTCAAAGCCAAAATGTGTCATGCTTGTAGTATAAGAACAATAAAGGCATCTCTTTATGTCGATGGAATATCTTAACCGCCGGATCAAAGACGCCCTCAAGATGAGCGGTGGAAACCGCGTAAAAGCACGACAGCAGATTATCGCATGGACGTTTGAGGACAATAAGCTGTTGCATACGCTTACAAAACCGCATCTATCCGGCATCGTAGCCTATAATATCGAGCGCGTGGCATCCGGTCGTGCCGATGCAGCTGCCCAGAAAGCAAGCGAAGCGACCAAAAAAGAGCCGCAAGCCGCACAGCCGCAAAGCAAAGCGCCGAAGTCTAAGGACGAAGAATTCGGTATGGAAATACTGAAAGCTGTTGCCGGATCACCACAGATTTTTGGCCTCGAAGACCCCGGCGCACCACAAAAGCGCGGCGGTGTCTCTCAAAAACATCTCGATGCCATCAACGCCATGATCAACAAATCGTCCAAAAAACCATCAGAATAAAAACCACAGAAGTCATAAAGCCTTATGAATCTGGCGCATGCCGCACAACTTCAGCCCGTTTTTGATGAGGACCATCGCAGGATGTTCTTGGAACAACATGGTTGGCGCATAGATAAACCGGTGGGCAAGGACTCGTCCATCCGCCGTTATTTCCGCGTCACAAAAGGACCGCAAAGCGCAATTTTGATGGAAACCGTCCCCGACGGTTCACCACATGCCACACCCGGCCATGCGTTGGGTGACTTCATTCGCATTGCCGAATGGTTGCGTTCTATCGGGGTTCGCGCCCCTGAAATCTATGAAATCAATACGGAGCAGGGCTATGTGCTGCTCGAAGACTTTGGTGACGCCTGTTTGCGCGATACGGTTGAAGCCGATCCTTCACAAGAAGCGCAGCTCTATAATAATGCCGCCGATATCCTGCATCACATCGCGGAACAGGATTGTCCGCTTGATCTTCCTGATTATTACGAAAGCCATGTACATCGCCGTCACCGCCGCGTTGTTGACTGGTATGTGCCGATGACGCGTGGGCGAGCCAACGAAGAAGGCTTGGTTGATAGGTATAAAGAGGTCTGGCAGGAGATTGAAAGTAGCGTTCCCCCATGTCCGCAAGGGTTCGTGCATGTTGATTTTCACGCGCAGAACCTGATGGTCATGCAAAACGAAAACGGCCTCAGCGCGCTGGGTATACTCGATTTTCAGGGCGCGATGATCGGTCCGAGCATTTATGACTTTACCAACCTGCTTGAAGATGCGCGCCGCAAGATATCACCGTCCGTGAAAGCCCAAATTCTGGACGATATGGATCCCGTACAGCAAGCTTGGTTCCGCATTATGGCTACACAATTCCATTGCCGCGTCATCGGGCAGTTCATCAAACAGGCAACGTTGGATGATAATGAAGTATATCTGAAGCATGTGCCGCGCCTTCAATCCTACCTGCATGAAGCGGTTAAAGAGCCTGTGCTCAAGCCGTTAAAACAGTTTTTTGATGATTGTGATGTTGATTTTTCAGGCCCTTGCGACTTTAATGTTGCTGAGCTTCGCGCGCGTGTTGCCGCGGATGCCCAGTAAATTTTAAAACATTGAAGTAAAGGAACATCATCATGTCACTAGTCGCCGACCGTTTGGGCCGTATCAAGCCATCCCCCACCATTGCTGTGACGAACAAGGCTAAAGAACTCAAAGCCGCCGGACGTGATGTTATTGGTCTGGGTGCGGGTGAGCCCGACTTCGATACACCTGATTATATCAAGAACGCTGCCAAGACCGCGATGGATAACGGCGACACAAAATACACCGCTGTCGACGGTACACCCGCGCTGAAGGACGCAATCATTGAAAAGTTCAAACGCGAAAACGACCTTGAATATGCACGCGATCAAATCTCGGTCGGCACGGGCGGAAAACAGATTCTTTATAATGCGTTGATGGCATCTGTTAATCCAGGAGATGAAGTGGTTATTCCTGCACCGTTCTGGGTTTCATACCCTGACATGGTGTTGTTGGCCGAAGGTACGCCTGTAATTGTCGATGCGACGGCTGCGAATAACTTCAAAATGCAACCAGCAGATCTGGAAGCGGCGATTACTCCGAAAACGAAATGGTTGATCTTCAACTCTCCGTCCAACCCGACGGGTGCAGCATACACACGTGAAGAAATTCAGGCGCTGGCCGATGTTCTGGTCAAGCATCCGCATGTCTACATCATGACTGACGACATGTATGAGCACCTTGTCTATGAAGGTTTCGAATACACAACATTCGCACAAGTCGAGCCGAAGCTGTATGACCGCACATTGACTGTGAACGGAGTGTCCAAAGCATTCTCTATGACGGGGTGGCGGATCGGATACGCTGGTGGCCCGAAAGAGCTGATCAAGGCGATGTCTAAAATACAGTCTCAAAGCACATCCAACCCGTGCTCTATTTCTCAGGCCGCTGCCGCCGCCGCAATCAGCGGTGATACATCCTTCATGGATGAATGGCGCGAAGCGTTTAAGGACCGTCGTGACACAGTGGTGAAAATGCTCAATGACGCGGATGGTATCGAATGCATTAACCCTGAAGGTGCGTTCTATGTATATCCCTCATGCGCAGGCTGTATCGGTAAGACAACACCTGACGGCAAGAAGATCGAAAGCGATGAAGACTTCGTGACATACTTGCTGGAAACCGAAGGCGTTGCCTGTGTGCAGGGTGCAGCATTCGGCCTGTCACCGCATTTCCGCATTTCCTACGCAACCGACAAGGACTCATTAGTTGAGGCGTGCACGCGCATTCAAAAAGCCTGTGCCGCATTGGAAGGCGAAGCAACCAAAGCCGCTTAATTTTTTACATGATAAGGGCGACGTTCGGACGTATAGGCGATTCATAGACGTCCGGATCGTGTCCGCCCGTTTGACGGATGATATCCTCGGCGGTTGGTTCGGGGCGTCTATTGATAGTCAAAGGCGGGAGGTTTTTATCGGTCTCGCCCATATCGAGATCTGACTGAATGTCGGAGATAATCCAACTCATACGCTTTTTCAAATTCATATGTCTAAGCGTGTCGGTTCGTACATTGGCCCCGACCAGCTCTGCAACATAGCGCGTCGAATGCGGGCATGACGCTTCATCAATATCGCTCATCCATGATGTCATAGGCATGCGGTAAAGTGGATGGTCGGCGGGCAAGTCCTCCATTTTACGCATCACATCCCGTGCATAGAGCTGCAGGGACCGCGCTTCCTTTCTGGTCGGCATGCGTGATGAAGGTGTTTTTCCCGGTACTACATACCGGTCAATTCCGTATCCGAGCTGTCCTTTGCCGAAAACATTCGCATGAGCGGCCCACAGTGCGCTGCGAGAGTGGCGTATAAGTTCAGCTTTTATACGGTCGCCTATACTGTTCGCTTCAACGGGGTAAACCGTGCCGGCTGTAGCGGCATCAAAGAACGGTACAACAAAGTGAATCCCGTCGAACTTTTCATTCATACGGTTGGCAAACCCTTTATGGGTCATATTGTCGAGTGTCATGGCCGATGCTGCGGATTGCGGCACCAGAAATGTCGGCAATGTATCGGTGTCATAAAGTTGATGAAGAGGGGATAGCTCCGAACCGTTGTTCCACGCATTGGCTGCAACGCTGGCCTGAATCTGTTGGCGTGTGTCACCGCCTGCGGCATCACGCGTGACCATGCTAAAGGCCATGAAGGCAATGCCGTTCTTGCGCGCTTGGTTTATAGAAGGTGCAGCGGTGAGGGCGGAACCTTCACAGCCAAGGTTAAGAGAGATAACGGCTTTCGTGTCACCAATGGCGGGCATATGGTAAGCGATAACGCGTTCATCAAAACGCACCTTTAAAGGAACCCAGCCTTGGCCGATCGTCTGGTCCAGATGTCTTTCAACTAACTGGTCGCGTCTTTTGCTGCGTTCGAAGATACGAAGCAAATCTTTTCTGACATGTGCTTCGCGGTCTTTTATTTCCGAAAATGATGGGCTTGCACTGGTACTCATTGGCGCGTCCCTGCTCTGTTTCTTCTTGTTCTTGCAGGAATATTAGCGAACGGGAATGCAATATGCCCGAAATTTCTATGCTGCACCGCCGTGTCTGCGGTGGAAAACAAGGGGTTTTGAGGGGATTTTATGCGCTGAAAAAGCGTTTGGCCTTTTCAAGAAAAGTCACGTTTTCGCCTTGTGAATCAGTGTCTTGGGCGTTTTGCGTCAGGAATGTGCAAAGCTTGTCGAATTGTTGCTGATTCTCTTCGATAATTTTGTCCGCAAAATAGTGCATGCTGGCCAGATTCTGAGGGCTGGCGTCATCAATTGCCTTGCTGGGGATCGTGTCGTTGTGGGTTACATCTTCCGCACCGACGATTGATTTGTTGAACACAAAGAGGTTGTCGCCCAATTCTTGTTTAAAGCTTTCGACCAGTGCCGATTCCGATGCATGGAACAGGATGCTGATTAAAGGAAGGTCGTTCACGGGGTCGACAACACCCAGCCCGCCATAGCTGTTCCATTCATCCTTGCGGATCGATTGCAGCGTATAGCCTGTACCGAGAACAATCATCACTACCCGTGTATCGTCATCCAGATGTTGGCGGATCGCACCATGGTAACTGATGCAGGGGTTATCAAAGATACTGCCGTCAATGCCCGAGTATTTTTTCACCTGTCCGGTCATGGGGCAGGTGGCTTTAAAATGCTGACACGGGAAATATGTAGGCGCAGCACAACTGGCCAATACGGCGTCGTGCAACTTCACACCATAAGTAGACTGATTACGCCCGAGGCGCATATTCTTGAACCAGACAGCATGCCCACCACCATCAACAAAGTTGTTGGTTGTCCGCACAGGCGTGTCGAGCGTGTCGCCTTCTTCCTGCAACGGCTCCAACTGTCGGCTGTCGATATTATAAACAGGAATGACGAGGCTCTTGAGACTGTCTTCAAGGGTGTAATCGCCATACATATCGAACAGGCACTTTGAAAGATAGCCCGGATCATAGTGGCCGTGACGGAAGAGGGATTTGAGCTGCCCGATCTTCATTGTGCGGTTGTTGAAGTCGTGCACAAATGCCCGGAAATCGCGAAAGCGGTCGGGCGGAAAAATTTTGATTCCCTCTTGCTCGTAAAAGCGAACAAGGTGCGCCGCTTTGAATCGGGGCATCTTCGGATTCTTCGGGTCGGGAATGTTCAGCGCAGTATTCAGAATGGTGCCGGTAGAGGGGCCCGTAAAAACATCCACCATTTGTGCCATGCGCATTCCGGTGGTCTCTTCTATATGGGCCATAATGCGGGCAGGGATGATGCCGCGCATACCACCGCCATAGGTAAAGAGAACAACAACTGTCTTTTTCTTTTTCACAAAACCCTCAGGAAGATTCGTTTCATGCCAGAACGGCAAGGAACGCATTAACAATAACTAATATTATAGCATAAAAAAAACCGGGCCAAATGTCACAAAATGCAACTGGCCCGGCGAGTTGAACAGGGAGGTTTCACGTCTGGGAGACGTAGGATCCTAAAAGGACCCTCAATGGCATGAAGCCATTAACCGAGATGTATAACCTCACTAAAAAATAAAAGAAAGGGCTTATTTTAACTATCAGCTATGCGTTTTTTGCATGGATAGGCCGTTTTAAGGGTACATAACCGCATAAGCTCATAAAAATACAGGAATATTAGAATCCGCTGCTAGAATGGGGTCTTGCTCACTTTTTCTAATAAAAAATCGCGGAAAATTTTAATTCTTTTCGAGTTACGTCTTTCTTCGGCGTAAACGAAGAACATATCTACGGGCGGACGCTGATATTCGGGCAAAAGAATCTGTAAATTATCGCGGCTATCAATCATGTAATTCGGCAAGACGGCAATGCCCACATCCGTCTGTACGGCCTTGTGAATCGCATACATGGAATTCATCAATAAGACGTTGTTATTGTGCTCTGTATTGATGTTCGCAACATTGATGAGCCACCCGGGTTCCTGAATCGGGGAGAGGGATCCGGGAGGAAACGCGAGCAGACAGTGGTCCTTTAAATCACGCAATGTTTTAGGTGTGCCGTATTTCTGTAGGTAGTTTTTAGAAGCACAGATATGGAAGTTGATAGTGGTCAATTTGCGCCCAACCAAATCAGGCTGCTGAGGTTCATGCAATCGTATGGCTACATCCGCTTCGCGCATGTTGAGGTTCAAAACGCGCTCATCAAAGATCAATGTCAGTTGAATTTGCGGATAAAGGTCTCTGAAAACCGAGAGACCGGGCGTCAGCCATGTAGAACCAATAAAATCCGACACTGTCACGACAAGAGGGCCTTCGGCTGATTCTTTCGTATCAGTCAGGCGGCCTTCAACGCTTTTCAGCTTTTGTGCAATCTCATCTGTAGCGTTTTTCAGGATTTCACCCTGTTCAGTAAGAATCAGTCCACGCGCATGGCGATGAAATAATTCCATATCCAGGCTTTCTTCCAATGTGCTGATTTGTCTGGAAACGGCAGACTGGCTCAAATTCAGCATTTCACCGGCCTCGGTAAAGCTCTTGGCTTTGGCCACGGTGTGGAAAATTCTTAGTTTGTCCCAATCCATGCGAGGACCTTTCTAAAAGGCGGTTACTCCGCAGCCTGTGCTGTGGTGTCCTCGTCCTCCTTGGAGTGAGTGGCCAGAAACCTGTCTGCTTCTAATGCAGCCATGCAGCCCATACCGGCGGCGGTCACCGCTTGTCTGTAAACATGGTCGGCAACATCGCCCGCAGCATAAACACCGGGAATCGATGTTGCGGTCGAATCGGCCGCTGTGTGAATGTATCCGGCTTCGTCCATATCCAGTTTGTCCTTGAACATTTCCGTTGCGGGGTCGTGGCCGATGGCGACAAACATACCATGCGCATCGAGAGTGCTTTCCTCGCCGGTTTTGACGTGTTTCAGGCGCAATCCTGTCATGCCCTGATCATCGCCGAGCACTTCCTCGACGACCGTGTCCCAGACCATTTCGACCTTTTCATTTTCAAACAGACGGTCCTGCATGATTTTTTCAGCGCGCAAAGAATCGCGGCGGTGAATGACTGTAACTTTGGAACAGAAGTTCGTAAGGAACAGTGCTTCTTCAACGGCGGAGTTACCGCCGCCGACAACGGCGACTTCTTTGCCGCGGAAGAAAAACCCGTCACATGTTGCACATGCGGAAACGCCCTTGCCACGAAACTCGTATTCGGAATCAAGACCAAGCCAACGCGCTTTTGCACCTGTGGAGATGATCAGCGTGTCACCTGTGTAAACCTGTCCCTGATCACCGATCGCTTTGAACGGACGCTGGGACAAATCGACTTCCTTGATGTAGTCGCTGATAATTTCGGTACCGACATTCTCCGCCTGACCTTTCATCTGCTCCATCAACCACGGGCCTTCGATCTGCTCGGCAAAGCCGGGGTAGTTTTCAACTTCCGTAGTAATCATCAACTGGCCGCCCGGCTCGAAGCCTGCAACCAGCATAGGCTTGAGATTCGCACGCGCTGCATAAATCGCGGCCGTGTACCCTGCGGGTCCTGACCCGATAATTAAAACTTTGCTGTGCTTAGTATCTGTACTCATAATCTCTATAATCCCATGCGCTTTCTAATTTCATCTGCGACCATTTCGGAGTCGTTTAAACGCGCATATTCCCAGTGCGCCAACTGACCTTCAAAATCTCTTAAACACCCTGATTTTTTAAGTGTTTGGTGTAGCTTGTCAATACGACCCTCTTTATTCGGACGGTTTTTGTCCATAGCAATCATATAAACCGGTTTTCCGGTTGTACAAGCTTCGGACAGCATAGACGCGCTATCCGCCGTCACCAGTATGTAATCCGCCCAGGCCAGCAACCCGAAATACGGGTTTTCGGATGTTCCGTTCCAAATGTAATGCTCGGTGTCTTCAAAGGCGGCTTTGAGCATTTCCGTGTTTTCAACACCGGTGCGTCGTGACGCCGTAATCATCAGTCCCGCATCCAGATGCTGCAACCTCAGAATCAGCTTTTTGGTAATGTTTGAAGTAAGCGTGTAGTCCTTGCTATTTCCACCGATGAGTACCGCCACACGAGGCTTTTTGATCCCTTTGAAGGTTCCGAATTGTTGATGTGCGTCTTCGAGTTTTTGATCGGTAATACGGTTTGGTGCCGCACGCGTTACAATCACATTTTCGCCGCGGGTCGGGTCATGTTCGGGCACGGCGATAAGGTCGAAATTATCCTGTGAAATACGGGGGTCCTGTATCTGGACCGTAAAGGTTTTGCCGCCGCTTTTCTTTTTGATATAGCGCGATGCCGCAATGCTCTTTCGCCCCGATGCAATCAGCAGGTCAGGCCACGGTTCTTCAATGCGTGGGCTGAAGCTCCACGGCTGTTCTATAGCAAGGTATGGAGAGAGCGAGAGCCATGGCTGGCGCAGCATAATACGCTTCACTTCAGGCTCGACACCCAACGCTTCGGCAACACCCAGGCACTGGTTTTCAGTGCCGGCGATACCCTCTGTAATGATCCAGCAATTTATTTTTTTTCTCATATTCCGTGAAAGTTCTTGCATAAGGCTGTGCGCAACTTTATATCAACCCGTAATAATTTTGTGAAACTTTTTAATGAGAGAAATCTAATCTAATGCGGCGTTCAAAGCTCGACAAAATCGATAAGAAAATCCTTCAAAATCTTCAACAGGACGGACGAATGACCAATGTGGAATTGGCTAAAGTCGTTGGTATATCTGCGCCTCCGTGTTTACGTCGTGTGCGTGCTTTGGAAGAAGCAGGGTACATCAAAAGTTATCATGCGCAAATCGATCCTTCCATTTTAGGGTTTAGCGTTACTGTTTTTGCGATGGTAAGGCTCGAATCACAAGCCGAAAAAGACCTCGAAGTGTTTGAAAAGCACATGGCATCACTTTCAATGGTGCGCGAATGTCACATGCTGGCCGGAGAAGTTGATTTTATTTTGAAGATCGTCGCCAAGGACTGGGACAGTTATCAGGATTTCCTCAAGGAAGAGCTTACAAGCGCACCGAATGTGGTCTCGGTCAAATCCTCCCTCGGCATCCGCAGTGCCAAGGACGAGCCCGGCGTTCCGATTGAACAATAAAAAAAGCCTCGCGAAAGCGGGCTTGTTTTTTATCTGAAAAGGGCCCGTTTGTCGGGCCCGTTTTGTTATTTGTATGTGACTTCGAGAATTTCGTAATCACCCGCACCTTTGGGCGTTCTGATCACGACTGAATCACCTTCGCTTTTGCCGATAAGGCCACGTGCGATAGGGGAGCTAATCGAGATTTTGCCTTTTTCCAGGTCAGCTTCATAGTCACCGACAATCTGGTACGTCGATTCTTCATCTGTTTCTTCGTTCACGATTGTCACAGTCGCACCGAATTTGATGCTGTCGCCTGACATTGTTGAAGGGTCAACGACCTGCGCACGGCCAATGACGGCCTCCAATTCTTGAATGCGGCCTTCAATAAAGCTCTGCTGTTCGCGGGCGGCATGATATTCGGCATTTTCCGACAAGTCGCCATGTTCGCGTGCTTCTGCAATCGCCTCGATAACGGCAGGGCGCTTTACGGATTTCAAATCTTTTAACTCGGCTTCCAACCCGTCAAAGCCCGTTTTTGTCACAGGAATCTGTTCCATTTCCAGTCTCTTATTTGTTTTGGGTAAAAAATAAAACCCGCCAAAAACCGGCGGGAATTTCAAAAATTTAGGGGATTACCCTGAAATTGTCAAGGTAACCGGAAAGAGCAGAGAAAGGCTGAACAAATCAGCCTTTCTCGTAAAGCGCTCTTATTTAGCCATCGTGCGATTGCTTACAGCAGAATCAACACCGGCCATAACATCGAATTCAGCTTCTGACAGTGAACCATTACCGTCGCTGTCCAGTTCAGCAAATGATGATGTCGCCATGTCGGCTTTTACAGAGTTGGAAAATTCGCTCTCTGTGATCGTGCCATCTTTGTTGCTGTCAACGGCTGAGAATTCCATGTCGGCTTTACCGTCCATGTCTGTATCAACATCTGCATCGGCAGCAGATGAAGTTGATGTGGATGTGTCAGCGTCTGCTGAAGCATCGATGTCAGCATCAGCGTTAATGCCTGATGTGGCGTCGTTAGCAGTCGTGCCGACATTGGTTTCAGCGGATGTGTCTGCACCTACGCTTAAGCCAACCTGTGCCTGTGCGCCGTGAAAACCCAGGCCAAGAACGGCCACAGTGCTCAAAAGTGCAATATTCTTAAAAGTTTTCATCGTTATATCCTTTCAATTGTACATACGATTGCCCTGCAAACGGGGCAAACCGGTATTTGTTCCGTGGATTTGTCGTTTTTTTGAAAAAACTTTAAGCGGCGTTCTTGTCTTGCTTTGCCATGCTTTCCGGCACATCAAAGTAATTTTGCAGAGCTTCGACTTCGATATCCTTGGCTTTGATGGCACGAATAGCCTGAATAGCAGCCCCTGCAGCCGTCAGCAGCGTGTAATAGGGGATTTTGTTCATCAGGGCCATGCGGCGGATATTGGTGGCGTCAGCAATCGCCTGCGCGCTTTTATTCGTGGTGTTGATCATCATGGCAATTTCACCGTTGATGATCGCATCCAGAATATGTGGCTGGCCTTCCAGAACCTTGTTAATGCGCTGGGCCTTTACACCGTTCTCATTCAGATAACGGCATGTACCACCGGTAGCGATCAACTCGAAACCCATATCTTCCAGATCGCGGGCGAGCGGTAACAGATCTGCCTTGTCGTTGTCTTTAACGGACAGGAACACTTTCCCTTCCTTAGGCAGTAGAGTGCCTGCCGCAAGCTGGGATTTGGCAATGGCGTGGGCCAACTCTTTGTCGATACCCATAACCTCACCGGTAGATTTCATTTCCGGACCAAGCAGCGGATCAACACCGGGGAAGCGGTTGAACGGGAACACCGGCGCTTTTACCGCACTCAGGTCCGCAGGCATGCCGACCAGAAGGTCTTTGAATTTTGAAAGTTTCTCACCGGCCATAATCCGTGCAGCAATTTTGGCAACGGGCACGCCTGTTGCTTTGGCAACAAACGGCACGGTTCTGGATGCACGCGGGTTCACTTCGATGATGTAGATATCCTGTTCGCCCGTGTTTTCGTTTTTTCGTGCGGCAAACTGAACATTCATTAAGCCTTTAACGTTCAATGCTTTGGCGAGTTGAATAGTTTGCTTCTCCAATTCACGAACGGTTTTGTAAGGCAGGGAGTGCGGCGGCAATACGCACGCACTGTCACCGGAGTGAATACCCGCTTCCTCGATATGTTCCATGATCCCGGCAACATAGACATCTTTGCCGTCGCAGAGTGCATCAACATCAATCTCGATCGCGCTTTTCAAGTAGCGGTCGAGCAGGACAGGCGCATCACCGGAGACTTTCACAGCGATATTGATATAGCGCTTAAGTTCATCCATTGAATGCACGATCTGCATACCTTGACCACCCAAAACATAGGACGGACGCACGACAAGCGGGAAGCCGATCTTCTCTGCTTCTTCAAACGCTTCTTCGGCTGAAGAGGCGAGGGCGTTGGGCGGTTGTTTCAACTTCAGCTTTTTCAGCAATTTCTGGAAACGCTCGCGGTCTTCGGCCAAGTCAATCGCATCGGGATCAGTGCCGAGAATGGGGATGCCTTCTTCTTGTAGCGCATCGGCGAGCTTCAGCGGCGTTTGTCCGCCAAGCTGAACAACAACGCCTTTAACATTGTTGTCTTTGTTTTCAGCTCTGATGAGTTCAATCACATCTTCTTCAGTCAATGGTTCGAAGTAGAGACGGTCGGAGGTGTCATAGTCCGTTGAAACGGTTTCTGGGTTACAATTGACCATGATGGTTTCATACCCCGCATCGCGCAGCGCATAGGCCGCATGCACGCAGCAATAATCAAATTCGATACCCTGACCAATTCTGTTAGGACCACCGCCCAGAATGATGACTTTTTCTTTATCGCACGGGTCGATCTCGCTCTCAGGCTGATAAAGACCGTTACCTTCGTAACAGCCATACATATACGGCGTATCGGAAGCGATTTCCGCGGCGCAGGTGTCGACGCGCTTATAGACAGGATGCACGTCATGCGCCCAGCGGGCTTTGCGCACGGTTTTCTCATCAACCTTCATGATTTTGGCGAGCTGCGCGTCGGAGAAGCCTTTTTTCTTTAAATCGACCCAGCCCTCGGCTGTTGTCGGTAAGCCGTTTTCTCGGAAAGCCTTTTCGGCTTTCATCAAATGATCGATGCGCTCGAGGAACCATTTATCGAACTTACAAAGATCATAGACTTCATCGATGCTTAAGCCTTGGAACAGACCTTCAGCGATATACAGAATGCGTTGCGGTGTCGGGCGGCCGATTTCACTACGGATTTCATCCATTGAAATGTCCGGCATGGGTTGCAAACCGTCGAGACCCTTTTCAAGCGAGCGTAAGGCTTTCTGCAAAGATTCTTCAAAGCTGCGACCAATCGCCATGGCTTCCCCGACCGACTTCATCGCGGTAGTCAGGTTGTTTTCGGCGCCTTGGAATTTCTCGAATGCGAAACGCGGCACTTTTGTGACAACGTAATCAATGGTCGGCTCAAAGGAGGCGGGAATTTTACCACCTGTAATGTCGTTGTCGAGCTCATCCAGCGTGTAGCCAACGGCCAGTTTGGCCGCGACTTTCGCAATCGGGAAGCCTGTAGCTTTGGAGGCCAGCGCGGAAGAACGTGATACACGCGGGTTCATCTCAATTACAACCATGCGGCCCGTTTCGGGGTCCATGCCGAACTGCACGTTGGAGCCGCCGGTCTCTACGCCGATCGCGCGCAAGACTTCAAGCGAAGCGGTACGCATCATCTGATATTCTTTATCCGTCAGGGTCAGGGCAGGGGCCACCGTAATAGAATCGCCCGTATGCACGCCCATCGGATCGAGGTTTTCAATAGAACAGATAATGATGCAGTTATCGTTTTTATCGCGCACCACCTCCATTTCGTATTCTTTCCAACCCAAAAGGCTTTCATCAATTAAGACTTCATTGGTGGGGGAGGCTTCGAGGCCGTCCAGAACGATATCTTCAAACTCATCCTTATTGTAAGCGACACCGCCGCCTGTGCCGCCCATGGTAAAGGACGGACGAATAATCGCGGGCAGTCCGATTTCTTTCAGGTATTCGCGTGCTTCATCCAGCGTGTGCACGACTTTCGAGCGTGGGTTTTCCAGACCGATACTGTCCATGCATTCCTTGAAACGCTCACGGTTTTCGGCCTTGTCGATGACGTCGGCTTTTGCACCAATCAATTCAATGCCGAGCTTTTCCAGCACACCCATCTCTTCGAGGGCAAGGGCAGTGTTCAATGCGGTCTGGCCACCCATGGTCGGCAGCAAGGCATCCGGCTTTTCTTTCTCAACGACTGTTTGCGCGCCAGCTCCAGACCTTCGCGCACCTCTTTTGGCAAGTTCACCGACGAGGCGGCAGAGCTGCTGGGCCGGTTCCAGAACATCTCGGTGCGCGATGCCAATACCGCCGCCGCGCTGGACGAGGCCGG
>JAESRE010000013.1 GCA_016764775.1 Alphaproteobacteria bacterium | reverse complement strand
TCACGATGGTTTCTGTCACCATGGTTGTGATCAACCTCTCCGCCTCCCAGCTCGGCCCGCGCATGATCCGCAGCGTGCTGAGCGATAATAAAATGAAATTCTATATCGGCTGTTTCTTCGGCAGCGTGTGCGCGTGCTTTATGCTGTCCGGCATACTTCACCAACTCTCCGATAACGGCAATGTACCGACCTTGACCCTGAGCTATGTATTTCTGGCCTGTCTGGTGAATTTGTTCATACTGCTTGCTTATGTCCACCATCTGGCGCATCTGAGCGTTGCGGACAGTCTTGTTACGAAGGTTCACGGTGATTTACTGCGCCATATCGACCAATTCGAAGGCTACAAAGACGGACCGGAAACGCTGGATCGTAAAAAGGACTTGCCGAAAGATTTCGCCAAGAAGTCTAAAACCGTCTATTCGGGCAAGCAGGGCTATGTGCAGACCATTGATTACGAAACGCTGAAATCCTGCGCGGAAGAAGAGGGGCTGATTATCGAATTGCTTTGCAAGCCGGGGGATTACGTCGTCAACGGATATGACGTCGCCCGCATTTATCCCGAAAAGCAGGCCAATCCTGATATTGAAAAAATGCTTACACGCTCGATCGTCACCGGCCCTAAGCGCACAGGCTCACAAGATATCGAATATTCCGTACGCCACATGGTGGAGGTCGGGTTGCGGGCCCTGTCGCCGGGTATAAATGATAACTACACGGCCATAACCGTCTTGAACAAGCTGTCGGCGGCACTGGCCGAACTGTTCAATAAATCACTACCGTCACGCATATATAAAAGTGAAGAGGACAAGCTGCTGGTTGTCGGCAAAGCGTCCTCTCAAGGTGACGTGGTGTTTGAGGCTTTTTCCCATATCCGCGTTGCAGGCCGTGAAAAGCCGGATATCTTGAGCCAGCTGATACGGATAATGGTCAAGTTGCGGCCGTTGGCGAGAACCGAAAGTGCCAAGGACGCATTGGCTTCACAAATGAAGTCGATCGAGGAAAATATAAAGGATCTGCCGAAAGGCGAAGACTCCCGTTACCTCAAAAAAAGGCTTGACGAAGCACATGCTCTTCTATAAATGTCGCCATGAATTAAATTTCTGTCCGAGACTACAGGTTCCAAGAGGTATAAACACCCTGTATAGATAGAAAAGAAGAGCATGAAGCCTTAACCGATTTTAGGGGGGCGTTTTTCTTTTTTCTCGGATAGGAGATAGGCGTATAGCTTGTCTCCTTTTTTAGTTTCAAAATTTGAAGGAGAAATGCGATGGGCATGAGCCGCGCACAGAAAGAAGCCGAAGTAACCGCGTTGAATGAGCGCTTTGCCAATGACGAAATCGTTGTTGTTACTCATTACTCCGGTTTGACTGTTAAAGAGATTTCAGACTTGCGTTCACAACTACGCAAGGAAGGCGCCACATTCAAAGTGACAAAGAACACTTTGGCGAAAATGGCGTTGAAAGGTACACGTTACGAGCAAATCAGTGACATGTTCACAGGCCCGACAGGTGTTGCATCATCTGCTGACCCTGTAGCGGCTGCGAAAGCTGCGCATGAATTTGCGAAAGGTAACAAGAAATTGATCATCCTCGGTGGTGCTCTTGGTGAGCAGATCCTGGATGCAAGTGGGATTGAGGCTCTGGCGAAACTGCCAAGTCTTGATGAAGTTCGCTCCAAGCTTGTGGGTCTGTTGCAGGCCCCGGCCACGAAACTGGCCGGTCTGATGCAGGCGCCGGCACGCGAGCTTGTAGGTGTAACGAAAGCATACGGAGCCAAAGGCGAGTAATCGTTTTAATCCGTAAGCGAGTAGGAAATTAAATTTAGCTATTTAAAGGAGTGATAAAATGGCTGCTGATTTGGAAAAAATTGTTGAACAACTCTCAGAACTTTCAGTTTTGGAAGCTGCTGAACTGTCCAAGCTTCTCGAAGAGAAGTGGGGCGTTACAGCTGCTGCTGCTGCACCTGTTGCTGTAGCTGCTGCTGCTGGCGGTGAAGCTGCTGCTGCAGAAGAGAAAGACGAACCATGATCTGTGCGTCGCTGTATCGTCCGTTCTTCATCGTAAATCTCCTCAGATATCTTGCCGAGAAAATTCTACTTTTGAACACCACTAATTTTAGGGGGGATTACCGTTCCACTCCACCCACCGGGGTTTGAGAAAACAACGATGTGGAAGCCATCCGTCTTTAGGTAGTCGTTTCCATTTGTCGACACTTTCCATTTCCGAGTCAGCCACCGTGCGCGTCGTTGGGCTAAGTTTTTGCTGTCAGATTCTCTCTTTGAAGCAGCTGCGTAGTCTTCTTCCAACTTACCGGCACAGACGCAGCCACAGTCTAGAATGTCCTGATAGTTTGGATGCTGCATTTGGTGAACATAGCGAATCTCTTGGTTTTCGCACATCTCACATTCTGTGGCTGGCTCGCCGAGGTCCTCAAGCCCGATACAGATCCAGCCCTTCTTTGGAACACCTTGCTTTGACCATTTGCCTAATGACGACATGCGTTCTTCCTAACCGTCAGAGGACGTCAGCCTGAGCAGATAGCCTCTTGCTAGTATTTGTTTGACCAGACCGGATAGGGCGTATTCTGCTTCGGTTTTAGACGTGAACCAGTCATGCCGATGCCGCCCCCAAGTGCCGAAGCGACCCCACTGACGGTGAACACCGATATGTCCGAAGAGGTCCTTGGTCAGTTCCACGGAATAGAAGCGGTTCATGTTGACTGATGGATCAACGCGTCGCATGTCAATTTGCATTGATTTCCTCTCCGCTCATCGGGACATAGTCTATGGAGACGCGTTGGAGCCGAGGCTCTTTTTGCTCAAGGCCCCATCGGCGTTTAGTGTAGAACTCGAGCGCCTTTCGGGTTCTGGCTTCAAGCACGTCTCCGTTGAACCCAAATTCAATGCGCACCACACGTTGTTGTGCTTCAGTAAGTCTGGAATGCGGTTTAAGCTTCAGAATAGCCCAGGTGAACCAATCATCATCTCGGGGCACCGCATCGGCTGGCTTGGTTTTTGAG
>JAESRE010000008.1 GCA_016764775.1 Alphaproteobacteria bacterium | reverse complement strand
GCCAAGAGCGCGTATAACAGCTTCACAATCCTGCTGCCATGGATGTTCAACCAGATGATCACCGCCAAAGCCCGTGGCCGTGAAATCGCCTCTAAAGTGCTACACATAGACCCTTTGCAAAAGCTCTATCGTCAATCTTCTCTTGAAAGCCTGCTCGAAATTTGTGAGAACCTTAAGACGCATTTCGACACGGTTGAACGCTCTAATCTTGATAAGCGCCAATCTGTCCTCAGTGCCTTTATGATCATGGAAAACGCTTAAAGGCGTTTTAGAAAAGAAGTTTGAGTATGGCAAAAGAGCCTTTTTACATCACCACTGCAATTTCATACGTGAACGGCGTGCCGCATTTGGGCCACGCCTACGAGGTCATCCTGACCGATGTCATGGCCCGTTTCCAACGTCTGGACGATCGTGATGTCATGTTCCTGACAGGAACTGACGAGCATGGTGAGAAAGTCGCCAAAACGGCTGCTGAAAACGGCATGGAGCCAAAAGAGTTCGCCGATAAGAATGCCGCGACATTCGAGGCTATGACCAAAACACTGAACATTTCGAACGATGATTTTATCCGCACATCCGAAGAGCGCCATTACGAAGCCTCGCAAGCCATTTGGCAACGCCTGTACGACAAGGGTGATATCTATCTCGGCCAATATGAAGGCTGGTATTCCGTCCGTGAGGAAGCCTATTTCGGCGAAGACGAACTGCGCACTGCCGAAGACGGCACAAAATTCACACCCAATGGCACACCTGTGGAATGGGTCGAAGAAGGCAGTTATTTCTTTAAGTTATCGGAATACACTGACAAGTTACTTGAATTCTATGAGAAGCATCCTGAATTCATTGCACCTGAATCGCGCCGCAACGAAATCATTTCGTTCGTCAAACAGGAAGGCGGTTTGAAGGATCTATCTATCTCACGGCACAAAAGCCGCCTGCACTGGGGTATTCCGGTGCCGAACGATGACGATCATGTCATGTATGTATGGCTCGATGCTTTGACCAACTACATCACGGGCGTTGGTTATCCCGATACGGATTCCGAAAGCTATAAGAAATACTGGCCTGCGCAATATCACGTTATCGGTAAGGACATCACACGCTTCCACTGTATTTACTGGCCGGCATTCTTGATGTCCGCCGAACTCGACCTGCCTGAAACGGTCTTTGCCCACGGCTTCATCAATGTTCAGGGCGAGAAGATGTCAAAATCAATCGGTAACGTATTGTCACCGGATGGCCTTGTTGAAACATATGGCCTGGACCAAATCCGTTATTTCCTGATGCGCGAAATCCCGCACGGGCAGGACGGCAACTTCAGCCATGAACAAGCCGTTACCCGCATCAACGCGGACCTTGCAAACGGTCTGGGCAATCTAGCACAGCGCACATTGTCGATGATCCACAAAAACTGTGATGGTGCATATCCTGAACCACAGGAATTTACAAACGAAGACAAGGCGTTATTCGACAAAGCCTACAAAGAAATGCTTCCAGAAATGCAAAAAGCGGCGCATGACTTCAAAATGCACCGCATGCTCGAAGCAATCTGGCGCGTTGTTGGTGAAGCTAATGCCTATATCGATGAGCAAGCACCGTGGGTGTTAAAGAAAGAAGACCCCAAACGTATGGAGACGGTGCTGTACGTTCTGGCCGATGTTATCCGTTGTCTGGCAATTGCCGTACAGCCCGTTACGCCCGATGCAGCGGCCAAGATGCTGGACCAGCTACAGGTGGATGCGGACAAGCGCGACTTTGCGCACATATCACCCGACTTTGCCTTAAAGCCGGGAACAGCTATCGACAAGCCCGAAGGCGTATTCCCGCGTATCGTTGACGAACCCGAAGCAGAAAGAGCGGCAGGATAATGTGGATCGATTCCCATTGTCATCTGAACCATGAACGCTTTGAAGGTGCCGACCCTCATAAAATCGCAGATGAGGCCGCGTCGGATGAAACGGATGCGATGGTCAGCATTTGCTGTCGTATCTCTGACGAATTCCCGTCTTTGCTGAATATCGCACAAGGGCACGATAAAATCTGGTGCACCATCGGCACACACCCACACAGTGCGGGTGATGAAGCCGAGCGCGCAATCACCCTTGAAGACCTCATTGAGAAAGCCAACAGCGACCCGAACATTGTCGGTATCGGTGAAAGCGGGTTGGATTATTATTACGATTTTGCACCACGTGATCAGCAAGCCGAAGCTTTCCGCAAACATATCCGCGCCTGTGTCGAGACAGACTTACCGCTCGTCATCCACGCCCGCGATGCGGACGATGACATTGCACAAATACTGGTAGAAGAAGGTAAGGGCACATCTTTGAAAGGCGTACTGCACAGTTTCAGCTCCGGCCGAAAACTGGCAGAAACAGGGCTTGATCTGGGCTTTTACGTTTCCTTCTCCGGTATGGTCACATTCAAAAATGCGCAGGAAATACGGGACATTGCCGTTGATGTGCCGTCGGACAAAATACTCGTGGAAACGGACGCACCCTTCCTCGCGCCGACACCACACCGTGGCAAAATGAATACACCGGCCTATGTTAAACATACGGGTGAATTTCTGGCCGAACTGCGCGGAGTAGAGGCACAGGAGTTCGCTCAACAAACAACAGATAACTTCTTTACGCTATTCAGCAGAGCCAAGCGATGAGCAACGGAGACATCATAGTTTTAGGATGCGGAAACTCGACAGGCGTTCCGGCTATCGGAAATTATTGGGGGAAATGCGACCCTGCTAACCCGAAAAACGCCCGTACGCGTTCCAGCATTTTCATCAAATACAAAGACACCAGCATCGTGATTGATACAGGGCCGGACTTCCGCACCCAGATTAACCGCGAGGATATCAATCATCTGGATGGTGCGTTTTACACGCATGCGCACAGTGACCATGTAAACGGCATCGATGAACTGCGGCTGATCAAATACCGCAACGAGAAGATGGTTCCGTTCTTTAGCGATCTGGAAACACTGGAAGATTTGCGCCATCGCTTTCCCTACCTTTTCAACGGCTGGCAAAGCAACCTATACCCACCCGTGCTTGAGCCGCATGTGATGGATGAAGACGCATTCGGGAACACACAGCAATTCATGGATATCGAATTCATTCCGTTCGTACAGGATCACGGCACCGTGGACAGTGTGGGTTACCGTTTCGGTGACTTCGCATATAGCGTGGATATGGTGGACCTTGATGACAAGGCAATTGAAACACTCAAAGGTGTAAAAACATGGCTGGTTGACGCCGCCGGCTATAACTACACGGAAAACAAGGTCCATGCGCATTTGCAGAAAATATACGATCTCAACGCGCAAATCGGCGCACAGGAGGTTTATCTCACCAGCCTGACACTTGCGATGGACTACAAAACTTTATGTGAGGAATTGGAGGAGGGGTATAAGCCTGCTTATGACGGCTTGAAACTCTCTTTCACTGCGTAAAACTATGCCCCCACCACTCCTTTTATCTGTCAAAGACGCCATGGTGCGTTACAGCGAAGAACCGCTCTTCGAAAACCTCGACTTCAATATCCATGAAGGCGTCCGCATCGCCCTTGTCGGTAAAAACGGGGCCGGGAAATCCACGCTGATGAACATCATTACAGGTGCACAAGAACTGGATGACGGTGAGCGATGGGAAGAAGCGGGCACCACGATCGGCTACCTCAGACAGGACATTAAGCCCAAAGAAGGCGAAACTGTTTTCGACTACATCTTTGAGGAGATACAGGCCGAAGAGCGAGAGCTTCATGGCTATAAAGTGGATATCGTCGCCGAAGCACTGCATCTGGATGTGAATGCCAAAATGACCCGCTTATCGGGTGGACAGTTGCGCAGGGCAGGGCTAGCCCGCGCATTGGTAGAGGAGCCGGACATCCTGCTTTTGGATGAACCTACAAACCACCTCGATCTGGAAGCCATTGAATGGCTCGAGGAATATCTGAACAGCTATCGCGGAACGCTGCTGGTTGTCTCCCACGACCGGACCTTCTTGGCCAACATCACCAATCAGGTTTTCTGGCTGGACCGTGGTGAGCTCAAAGTCAGCCCGCGTGGGTTCAAGTATTTCGATGAATGGTCGGAGATGTTGTTGGAGCAAGAAGCCAGAGAGCTGAAGAACCGCAAGGCCATCGTCGCTCAAGAAGTGGAGTGGGCCAGTCGCGGCGTAAAGGCTCGCCGCAAACGGAATGTGCGTAGATTGGAACAGGTTCGCGAGATGCGCGACAAGCTCAAAGCCGATGAATCTTCGCACCGCCGCGCCACCCAGAAGATAGAATTCGAGCCTATGAAAGAGCTTGATGCAAGCTCAAAAGTTGTCGGTGAATTCTACAATGTCTCCAAAACTTTCGAAGAGGATGGCAAGAAAATCAATATCCTCGATAAATTCAATCTGCGCATCAAACGTGGGGACCGTATTGGTATTCTGGGTAAGAACGGTTCGGGTAAAACAACCTTCCTGAAACTCTTGCTTGGCGAACTGGAGCCGGATCAAGGCAATGTCAAAACCCGAAAGGAGCTGGAGTTTTCCTACTTCGATCAAAAGCGAAGCGACCTTGAGCCAACCGACACATTGAAGAAAACGCTGTGTCCGGGTGGTGGAGATTACATCGATGTCATGGGTAAGTCACGCCATGTGTGCGGGTATCTCAAAGACTTCATGTTTGACCCGTCACGGTCGCAGGACAAAGTCAGTCAACTTTCAGGGGGGCAGAAAAACCGCCTCATGCTGGCCAAAATCCTCGCGAACCCGAAAACCTGTCTTATTCTGGATGAACCTACAAATGATCTGGACATGGACACGCTCGACATGCTCGAGGACATCCTCATGCAATATAAGGGTACTCTACTGGTTGTATCCCACGACAGGGATTTTCTGGATCAGACCGTGACAAAAATACTGGCGTTTGAAGGTGACGCGAAAGTCGAAACAGTCATCGGCGGATACAGCGATTATTTGGAAAAAAAGACCGGAGTTTCAAACACCCCTGACAAAAAGCAGCCTGAAACCACTGATAAAAAGGCGTCAAAAAGTGAGGAAAAAACGCAGAAAAGCTCATCTAAACCCCAAAAACTAACGTACAAATTACAACATGAGTTCAAACAGCTGCCCGGCAAAATATCCAAAGCCGAAAAATTGGTGTCTGATCTCACGGAAAAGCTTTCTGACAGCGACTTTTACCTTAAAGACCCCGACGGTTTTCATGAGGTAACCAAAGAACTTCAGGAAACTAAAGCCAAATTGGAGCGTTATGAAACAAGATGGCTGGAAATTGCGGAAATGAAGGAAGAAATTGAAAAATAAACGCTAATAATGCCTTGTTTTTTGGCTGTTTTCTTCTATTTCGTGATATAATTAAGTTATTGATATAATTAAAAAAACAAACGTACAGTTATAAAAAATACAAGTTTGTACCTTTATACCAGAGAGGTGTCACGGATGAGCCTAAAAAGCATACTATTGGTTGACGATAGCGAAGCTGAACAGTTTCTGTATAAATCTATCATTGAAGTCTATGATTCAGATATTGAAGTCACAAGTGCGTACGACGGACAGGAAGCACTGGAGATTCTGAATGATGACAGGTTTGAAATTGATGCCGTTTTGCTGGACATCAATATGCCGCGCGTAAACGGATTTCAGTTTCTTGATGCGTACAGCCAGAGCTTTAACAAGGAACACCTAATTATTGCCATGGTAACGTCCTCGTCACAGATAGCGGATAAAGAAAAAGCACTGGCTTACGATGCCGTGAGCGAATATTTTGAAAAGCCTCTTACGACTGATAATTTGGAAACACTCTCTAAAATGCTGGCAAAAGAAGACGCCTAAAACCCGCAATCTTCAACTAGGCTCTGCGCGAATTCACGCGCCCCTTGCTTGTTCAGGTGATCAAGATTTCTGAACAGGCTCGTATCATCTCCGTAATAATCCCAATACATCAGATACGGCACTCTCTCTTCATGCGCGATGGTTTTGATTTTATCGAAAGCGGCTTGCGTATGCTCCAACTCGGATACCGGTTCGCTATAGAAGGGGGTGACAGGAAAAGACACAAGGCACAGAGGAATATTCTTATCCTTGATACGTTTGATTGTGTCTCGCAGTTCATCCCAGGTCGCACGGTTTTCAAAACCATCCTTTAAGGTGTGTTCCTCTATACGGGTTTTGCGGTAATAATATTGGTCTTCTGTCGGCGGCATCGTCATCTGCATATCCAGCAATACAGCACCGTTTTCGGAAAACTCGGATTGGTTGGGGATTTTAAATCCACCGAGGAAGAACAGCGTCCAGTAGTCCAGCAAGTGCCCGCGCAATTCCGGATCTTGCAGGTATAATTTCTTTCTCCAGGGCTGCTCGGGTGAAAAGAAGACTTGGTAATCACGACGGTCATCGTCGAAACGGTAATCAGCAAACATGTGGTGACCGACCTGCAGGATAATTTTATCCGCTTTCTTACTCTCCAGAAAATAGCCGAGCTTTTGTGCAACTTGTTCGAAATTCTCACTCGCATAGGCGAGGTTCACAACACCGCTATCTTCGAACGGATAGAACCCTTGCGATAGGCGCGAATCTCCAAACGCGGCTATACGGACATCATCGACACTGTGATAAAAGTTCAGCTGTTTGTAGAAATTATCCGACGGTGCAACGACGAACCGCAAAAACAGCTCGGATATAATAATCAAACCGACCAGCATACAAACCGCCGTCCCGATAAAAAGGAAGGTGTTTTTCTTGCTGACTGTCGTTGGATCGTTACTCACAAAACCTCTTTAGAATTGGAAATAGATGAACTCGCTGTAAACACCGGCGAAGATAAAATAGACACACATTGAAAAACCGAACGCGGCCAGAGCTGTCGGAATCCTGATGTTAAACTGCTCAGGGTTCTGGATGCGTTTTTCAAGCGCCTCCATAATCTGTATCGAATTCGGCATCAGCCACGTCACAACGGCACATGGTAAAAGGATATACGCCATTTTAGGGAGCAAAATCATCTTTGAGGAGAAATGCTCCCAATCAGGCGGTGTGATCATGACATGCGCCATATGAAGTGCACCGTCCAGTGTCTCCGCCCGGAAAAACACCCACGCAAGCGTAACCAGTGCAAATGTAATCGCGATATTCACAGCCGAGTTGCCTATGAACGGTTTACCGCGCTTGGCGGATAAAAGACGTACACCGTGATTAACCATCAGATAGGCGCCGTGAATGCCACCCCAGATTACAAAGTTCCAGCTTGCCCCGTGCCAGAGGCCGCCAAGCAACATAACAATCATCAGATTGATATAGCGGCGGGATTTACCTTCACGGTTTCCACCGAGCGGGAAGTACAGATAATCACGCAAGAAGCGAGAAAGCGTAATGTGCCATGTCCGCCAGAAATCTATGATATTTGTGGCCTTATACGGGGACAGGAAGTTGACGGGCAGCGTAAGCCCCAACATCAACCCCAGCCCGATCGCCATATCGCTGTAGGCGGAAAAATCGAAATAGATTTGAAAGCTGTAAGAGATACTGCCGAACCATGCCTCAAGAAAGGTCAGGGTTTGCCCCGCATCGGCTTTGGCAAAAATCGGCGTCGCCTGCGCAGCAATGTCATCGGCAAGGAAAACCTTTTTCGATAGCCCGATAGAAAAGATGATCAGCCCTATAAGTATCTTACTCCAGTTAACTTGTCCGAAAGCTTTGTCCAAAAACTGGTGTGAGATTTCCTGAAACCGAACAATCGGGCCGGCAATCAACTGCGGGAAGAACGATACGAACAAAGCATAGGATTTGAAATCACGCTCCTTGATTTCCCCTCTGTAACATTCAATCACGTAAGATATCTGCTGGAATGTGAAAAAGGAGATGCCAAGCGGAAGGATCACATGCTGTAACACAAAATCGGTCTCGAACAGGCTATTCGATGTGCCGATGAGAAAGTCGAGATATTTGAAATAGGCAATGCTCAATAAGTTCGCTGAAACAGCAAAGGCCAACAGCAATTTGGATTGATGTTTTTGCAGCAACCCGCCCAGAACATAGTTAATACAGATGGATGAAACGAGCAGCGTCAGATAATACGGATTCCAGACCGAGTAAAAAATCAGTGAGAAAATAACGAGATTTATCAGCGCCGCTTTTTGCGAATAACGGGCGACGAAATAAAAGCTGCATACACACAGCGGAACAAAAAGCAGTAAAAATTCCAGGGAATTGAATAACATAGCGCTTTATTTTTTAATGACTGAAAGCCGCAACCTATGGGATAATAGGCATATGGGACGGCTTAAGGACATCATACTAAATTTTGACTTAGGTGTGGGATCAAAAGATAAATGGATTATCTTTGGTCTCTTTGGCGCCTACTTTCTGGCGGGTTATGTAGTCGAAGGAACCACGCGGTTATTCTGGATGCACTGGCTCAGTGCCTATGTCATTGCCATGATTATATTTTTTGTGGGTAAACGATATTACGAAGAGAAAGGCTATAAGAACGTCCTTTCCTTTATGTTCCCGAAGGAAATCTGGTCTCACAGCTCGACAATCAATGACTGCATTATTGCCGTAATCAATTCATTCCTCGCAAGACTGCTATATATCGTCATGAGCGTCGGGCCGATCGCCGCCGCCGGTGCTGCAGGATATTTTGTGGCTGATTACCTCAATCTGACCCAGACCGAGGCCGCCCCGACATGGGGTGTCATTATTGCTTTTACGCTGATCACCATGCTGGCTTCGGACTTTTGCTATTACTGGGCACACAGACTGGCGCATACTTTCCCCGTCTGGTGGGAGTTTCACAAAACACACCATTCTGCCGAAGTTATGACGCCGATTACACTGCTTCGCTACCACCCGCTAGATGACCTGATTTATTCAGTATTCCGCCATGTCGGCTCCAGTGTTGCCGCGGGCGTGTTCCTGTTCATGTACCCGTCTATAGAGGGCGCAACCACAATCCTGTCGACAAACATCTTTGTATTTGCCTTTAACCTGCTTGGCAGTAACCTTAGACATTCTCACATATGGCTGTCTTATGGCCCTTACCTGTCATACATCCTGATCAGTCCGGCCATGCATCACATCCACCATAGCGAAGCAGAAAAACACTGGGACCGTAACTTTGGTGCTATTTTCTCTGTTTGGGACTGGATGTTCGGTACGATCTATGTGCCGAAAGAACGTGAAGATGTTGTGTTTGGAATAGGGGAGCCGTCAGAGGGGTATGATACCGTTCCCAAGCTGTATATCGGGCCTTTTATAAGGGCGTACAGCTTGATGAAAACTCCAAACGCATACCGTATTGGCTTGGCCAACAAACCCGGAAAACAGACCGAAGATAACTCAACCTAACGTTAAGTAGACGTCAGTCGATAAAGTATCGGTCCAAGATAACGCTATAAATACCTGTTAAATCTAACAAATCACTAACTTTGGCATTCTCGTTTACTTGGTGGATCGTGGCGTTGATCGGCCCGCATTCCACGACAGGGCAGTAATTCGTCACAAACCGCGCATCGGATGTACCGCCCGTTGTTGTTGCTTCTGGGCGCTTGCCTGTCACTTCTTCAACGGCATCCTGCACCAGAGAACTCCACTCACCGGGCTGGGTCAGGAAGCTCTCGGCATCTGCGCGGATATGAAGGTCATACTCAACCCCAACAGCATCAAGGATTTCACGGCATTTTTCCCCCAAAGTTTCGGCATTCCAGTTGTCGTTATAGCGAATATTGAAATGCGCCTTCGCTTCACCCGGAATAACGTTTTCGGCGGGGTTACCGATATCAACGGTTGTGAATTCAAGGTTACTGGCGACGAAATGCTCATTACCTTGGTCGAATTCATATTCACACAAAGCATTGATCAGTTTCGCGAGGGCAGGAACGGGATTGTTGGCCAGATGCTGATACGCCACATGACCTTGCTTGCCATGTACGGTTAAATTGCCGTGGAAAGACCCGCGTCTTCCGATCTTGACCTCTTGGCCCAGATGATCGGGGTTTGTCGGTTCACCACCAAGCGCAACAGTCGGAATATGGCCGTTTTGTTCCATCCACTCCAGAACCTTGATCGTGCCGTTGGCCGCTTCGCCTTCTTCATCTCCTGTAATCAAAAGGCTGATTGAGCCCTCAAAATCTGGCGTGTTGGTTACAAAATCAATTGCAGCAGCGGCGAAGGCGGCATCTCCACCTTTCATATCCGACGCACCGCGCCCGTAAAGCACATCATCCTTGATTGTCGGCTCGAATGGCGGCGTATCCCATTTATCCAAAGGACCGGGTGGCACAACATCCGTATGACCGATAAAGCAGATATGCGGCTCCTTCGTGCCGTAACGCGCAAACAGGTTAGGCACCCGCTCATCGCCCTCACCAAAGGGCAGGTGGTGACACTCAAAACCCGCGTCACCCAGTATTTTGGCCAGATATTCCTGAGCCCCTTCATCCTTCGGAGTGACCGAAGGGCAGGCGATCAGGGCTTTGGCAATCTCGATAACGTCAGGTGTCATAATAAAATCTTTTAAGGCTAAAGGGCGGTAATGCTTGCGCTTTTCCCTTGAATATGGTGATTTTATACAAAATTGCAACCGCTTAAACACGACTGTAAGAGACATCCATGTCCGCGAATGAAAAGAAGAACAAGCTCTGGGAAAAAGCCGGAGCGAAACTGAACCCTGCCGTGACGCAGTATATTATCAGCCAAAACCTAGAGGCTGATAACAAACTGCTGCCGTTTGATGTGCAGGCATCAAGCGCGCATGCACGCATGCTGGGTGAAGTAGGGTTGCTGGATAAAAAGGATGTTGAAGCCATAGTTTCGACATTAGCCGAAATCAAAGACAAGCATGAGAAGGGCGAATTCGTCCTGCGGCAGGATAACGAAGATGTCCATACCGAGATCGAAGCCTATCTGGTCGAGAAGCTCGGCGATGTCGGTAAACGCGTACATGTCGGCAGATCCAGAAACGATCAGGTGTTGACCGCGATGCGTCTGTTCAGCTTGTCCGAGCTGCAAAAGACCGAAAAGCTGGTCATTGCGGCGGCGAACACTATTCTGGCCTATGCGCAAAAATATGAATTCACCCCGATGCCGGGCTTTACCCATATGCAACACGCCATGCCATCCAGCATGGGCCAATGGGCGGGCGCGATTGTCGAAGGGTTGATCAACGACCTGTCTGCTCTGCGGGCTGCGTATGATCTGAACAACCAAAACCCGCTCGGTTCCGGCTCCGGCTTCGGTAGCGGTGTTCCGTTGGACAGAGAGGCGACAACCAAAGAACTTAACTTTGACCGCGTGCAGATCAATCCGATTTACTGCCAGAACAGCCGTGGCAAGCTGGAAGCCTTTACGATTTCGGCCTTGCTGCAAGTCATGCTGACACTCGGTAAAGCGGCCAATGACCTCGTCATTTTCTACTCACAGGAATTCGGCTTCGTGAAGATTGATCGCAGCCTGACCACGGGTTCCAGCATGATGCCGCAAAAGCGGAATCTGGATATTATGGAGGTCTTGCGGGCCAATGTCTCCGTCGTGCAATCCTTACAGATGCAATGCCAGACCGTCGGGCTGAACCTGATTTCGGGCTATAACAAGGATTTGAAGATCACCAAGAAACCGTTGATGGATGCATTTGACATCACCCAAGGGTCATTGGAGATCATCTCACTATTGTTCGAGCATCTCGAACCGAATGAAGAGAAACTGATGGAAACATTCGATGATGTTGAAATCTTCGCAACCGATTACGCGAACCAACTCGTTGTCGAAGGCCAGTCCTTCAGAGACGCGTACAGACATGTCGGTGAGAACCTCGACAAGCTCGATAAGCAAGACCCTGTAGAGAATATCAAAGGAAAAACCCATATCGGCTCGACCGGTAACCTCTGCCTCGACCATTACAAATCTGTGTTGGATAAATTGTCATGACACAGGACTGGATACAAAAACGTGACGCTTTGAAGGAGCACGGGTTGGTGCCGTATGTCTGCACTTCCGAACTGTTCCTTGATCACCTCGACCTCGATATTCTGGGGCCGGACACCATTGTCGCTACAGCCGAAAACGCTAAGGACTTGTCGTTCCATAAAGCATATGTGCTGGCCAATGCGCTCGGCTTTCAAAACCCCGACGTGCAAATGCCACATTGGGTGTATCTGGATCTGGTGCTACTACAAACCGCCGTTGTCGGCTTTGCGTTGGAAAAGAGCAGGGCGCCCGAAGAACTCGCCAGCCATTTCAAGAACGATCCGAAAATCGTTTATGACGCGCTGACACATATTCCGTTCACAGGTCAGACATCTGGCCTCGGTATCGATCATGAATCCCTGATGGGCTTTTCACTCTTCAGCTTGCGCAGATATATGAAGGGCCTGAAATTCCCTGCGCTAGGTGGCATTACAAAAGAAGCATCCTTACGCGCCCTCAAAGCCGATCAAGATGACAAAGTGTTTTACGGCCTTACACAGTACGATAATGCCGCCGTGCCTATCCATGCGGGCTTTGCGAACCGCATGTATGTGCAAAAGCCGCGCATGCTGATCCATCCGCTCGGCGACATGTCGTTCATGTACAAGATGGATATCGACTTCGACGCGACAATCGAAGAAAACGAAGAACCAAACTGGAAAACAATCGCGGCCACGGATGTGGAAGCCAAAATCGAAATGGAACGCTTGCAGAAAGAGGAGGGGGCATCTTTTTACATCTGCCACCCTTACCGCATATTGCGGGACGGCGAAATTTATGTTCCATTAAGCCGCGAAAAATAAGGAGCAACATAACGTGACAAAAGCGGTCATCGCATTCTCAGGCGGATTGGACACAACATATCTGGCGCATTTCGTGCGCGAGGCTTACGGCATTGACGAAGTCGTCACATGCTGCGTCGATACGGGCGGCTTCAGCGACGAAGAAATCGCATCGATCGAAGACCGCGCAAATCAAGCCAAAGCCGATAAGCATATCTACATGAATGCGTCACAGGAATTCTATGACGAGATCATTAAGTACCTGATATTCGGACACGTACGCCGCGACCAATACCCGCTCTGTGTTGGTGCTGAACGCCTTATTCAGGCGCGCGGTGCAATCAATACGTGTCTCGATGAAGGTGCAGAAGTACTCATCCACGGGTCAACCGGAGCAGGGAACGACCAATACCGTTTTGATACAGTCGCTTACGTACTGGGTCAGCGTGGCGTTGAAGGCAGCAACAAGAACATCAAAGTTCTCGCACCGATCCGCGATAAGGCCGTTAGCCGTGAGGAATCCAAAGCGTACCTTGAAAAACTCGGTATCAAAATGGGCCGCGACTCTACATATTCCGTGAACCAAGGCCTTTGGGGCACGTCCATCGGCGGTGCGGAGACATTCACATCCGATCAGGAATTGCCTGAAGAAGCATGGCTCACCAAAATCACACAGAGCAAACCTGCCGAAATCACAATTGAATTCGAAAAAGGGGAACCCGTTAAGGCCGAAATCGACGGTGAAACGGTCGAAGGCCCCGTGAACATCATCCGTAAGCTCGGCCTGTATGCCGGCTCATTCGGGATTGGCCGTCATTACCATATCGGCACATCCATGCCGGGGCGCAAAGGACGATTGGGCTATGAATCACCGGCCGCTGACGTGCTGTACGCCGCACACAGAACGCTCGAAAGCATTACGTTGACGCAGCAACAAATTCACTTCAAACCGCTGATCGCCAACGAATTCGGCCGTCTGGTGCATGAGGCACAAGTCTTTGATCCGTTCATTGATGACTGCAAAGCGTATCTGCAGCAATCTCAAGAACGCGTCACCGGTACAGCGACAGTAAAACTCGACATCGGCCGCATCAGCCATATTGGTGTAGACAGCCCGTATAATTTACTAACTGTCGATACTGGTAAATACGGTGAAAGTTCTGTGTTCTATGACGGAAAAGACGCTGAAGGCAGCGCGATCCTGCATTCACATGAGCAGGCGCTTTATCACCGCCTTAAAAAGTCGGCTTAGACTTCAATATCTACAGAACAAAAAGCGCCGTTCCCAAATATACCGCCCCCAGCAAAGGCGGCAGATGAACCAGCTGTGCATACAGCGTCTTTTCCCCCTTTTCTTGGCTCCAATACTGAAACTGAAAATAGATAGCGAGTGCGAATACCAACAAGCAGATTAGAAAGCCCATATACATAGCGATATCGGCATATTCATTGAGATTGCCCTCAATCGAGTTGGCCGCCGCTCCGGCAAATATTATCCCGCCCATAAGCGAGAAAAAACCAAAGAACACAGACATGAATGAAGAGAAGATAGAATTGAGTAACTTCATGCCTCAATTATAACTGATGTGCGGCCGTTTTTTAAGGAAAGCGGAGAATTTTTACATGTCGAGGCTATCGAAACCTGCTGTATGAATGTCACCCCAGTTGTAACGTGCGGCGGGCGGTGTGCGTTTAGCTTCATCTTCGTAAAGCATATCCAGTACATCCATACTGTCTACAAAGATAACCTTCCCGTCAGCGGCCTCCCGCGAAAAGTCCGTAAACGCATACATCGGGTTATGTGGTGACATTGTAGCAACCAGATCTGTCGGCACTATGACCTTAAAGCCGTTATCAATAAGGTCTGCCAATGTCCAGTAGACACAATGCTCGGCAAAAAAACCCGTTAAAATAACCGTATCAATGCCATCTTCTTTTAACTTATCGAAATACACTTTGTGTTCTTCATAAGGTGACATCTGGCTTTTCGGAAGATAATCATCTTCTGTCGGAATAGGGCGCACATGATGAAATTGACACTCTTCGCGCGTATACTCTCTTTCTTCACCCGGACGGGTGTTGCTGTATTGCGTCGCCCAGCCAACACGCTCGACCATGTCACGCGCTTCATCAACAAAATCGGCAATATTGCGTGCAGCCTTATCTAAATGTTGAGATGTCGTGTGATGAAACGAACCTTTCTTGAAATACAAGTCCGGGTCACAGCATGCTCTAATAACGTCAATACCAAGGAAAGCGACTTTCATAAGCCGCAATATAGCGCATATCTTATGTTAAATACCAGAAATTTATTTTATATATAATGCTAAGGTACGGAGGCACATATAAAGACGCCAAATAATTGATTTATTTTAATTCTTTAAATATTCTAAACCTATGAAATTTGATTTTATTGACGAAAATGATGAAGATATTCGGTCTGTACTGAAGACATTTCCTTGGGGCGGCATCGGCTTCACCGTATTTATCGGCTACATTTTTGTCGATACTCTTTTGTCACAGGTAGTAAAAATGAGAGATGGCTATTCGCCAATCACCTTTGAAATCGAGTCATTGTCAGTCGAACAGCATCCTGCTTTCTTCATTACCATTCTGTTACTCGAAGCCGTTATTCTTGCGTGTTGTGTCGCGTATGTGTCCATTCGCATCAGCATCCGGCGCAGACTTATGAGAGAAGATAAGGTGTGAACTTCGCTAATCCTGATCGATCGTAATCTCTGCCAACTGTCTTTTTTTGGCATAGAAAATGAACGCGGAAATCGCACCAAGGCCAATCAAACCTTCAGCCAGAGCAAAAAGCGGAAGACTGTTTTGCAAGCCATATGTAGCCCAGAGCAGGGCGCTGACAGATATACCCAAACGAACCATCTGTTCATTCACTTGTGCTTCGCAGACGCGGTTCATGAAATGAGCAAGGCACGGTAAGATATCTGAAGGTCTGGAATATAAAAGACTTACGGCCAGAACAGTGAATAGGACGGCTATCGTGTTACGCGTCAGTGTGTTTTTTCTGGTTTGCTGCATGGGCATGCAAAGCTGGCATATACTGGCAATTCCGGCCAATGCAGAGACGCTGCCGCCGACATAAGCACCGTTAAGAGCCAGATAGAGCGCAGCCAGCAAACATGATACAGTATTGAGCGTGAGGATCTTTTTATAGTCTTTGCAGTACACTGCGGATAATAAGGCGATGTATGCGACTATGAGAATGATGACTGACACTATGTTAAACGCTCCCTTTAAAAGACCTTTTTCAGGGTAGCCAATAAAGATAAACAAATTATTGATATCAGACGATTATAAGGACATTTTTGCTGAGACTGTTTCTAATGCTTATGACCTTATGTCTGTTGGTTACACCAGTAAGCGCCGAGGAAGATTATATTCCACACATAGACTTCCGCGATACGCAGACTAAAGACGGTCATAAGATCGGTCTGGCCGATATAGAATTGGTAGCGGCAACTGAATCTCAACGAGTGTTTATGTTAAGGGAGAGGCATTCACGGACGAAGAGCGTTTTAATAAGGGCGTAGAATTGGATGTGGTGATAGAACATATCTATAAGTCCGAACGATATGGCTTTAAAGCCCCTTAATAAGAACACCCTTTATTTACCATAATATATATTATCACACTAAGTAGGTTGGCTTAAGGGTGACTATAACTCTTAATATCCCCACCTCTTCCCGCATCCCAACTCTCGTTGAGCGCGAATGTTATCGTGCTCTTTGCACAGGCTTTGTTATGATCGCTTCTTTGTCTAAACGACTAAGTTTCTTGAGAGCAATTTCCCGCTTACTGGCTTGCGACCTGTCAGGACATTCTTCAGTGTATTTTACAACAAACGGACCTCTACCGCGTGTGTAACGGGCCCCTGTTCCATCGGTATGCGCTTGAATTCTTTGCGAGAGATCGTTGGTGATCCCTGTGTAATATGTACCGTCACCGCATTCGAGAATATATACAATCCACATCATGCGCCAATTTTACACTGTTTGAATGATGCTGAACAAGCGTTCTGAAAAGCTTATTTCAATCTAGATCTGCTTTTTTACGGCGGTGCAGCACAGGTTACGTTACCTAAATTCGTAAAGGCCGTTACAAACGTACCCGCCGGACAGTTAAAGCTAACGCCAGCAGCAAAAAGAGGAACACAAACAAGGTCATTTCCTTCTATTCCAGTTGCCACCTGTCCAGCCGGACATTGCGTCATTGCAGTTCCCCCGATTGCATCAGGGTCTAGACACTCTGTCGGGTCTGCTGTGTCACAGTAACCGCCATCTGCAGTTATAGACGTTTCCGCGCGAAGGTTACCGTTTACATCAAGTTTATCCAGGGGCGTGTTTGTTCCAATCCCGACATTTCCAAAGTTGGTATTATACAGAAAATTCGGATTTGTAGATGATTGCCTCCACAGCGACGTAGCCGTTCTTGCGTTAAAGACGACATGATCATCAAAATAATTGTCCCCGTCCACGAGACTTTGAAGGCCACTGATAAAACGTCCGTCATCATTGTCACAATTTTCTAGCTCTAGCTCGATCCCCGGGGTACCCGCAACATCAATGTCCCCCGGTGGCGGTGGACTAGGCAACCCCGCAGCAATTGTGTTTACGTCACAGTCACCTACTTGGTTTCCTTCAAGATTATAGGCTCCTCTACTATTGTAACCATGGGATACAATTACATAGTGGGCGGATTGTGGCGGATCAATAATATCCCTGCTGAACTCATCTCTTACAGTGATGGCTCCAAGCTGGATATTTGCCGGGCGTATGATGGTATTGGAGCGCAACGCCATCGCCTCAGTAACAGCGTATGTAATCTGACCTAAGTAGGCATCCTTACCCTCAGCAACCTCGAAAGGTGCAAAACGCATCGCTTCGGCAAGTGTTCTGGAAGGTAAAACACCAATCATAATAGCATCAGGGTTTCCATCGTTGTCCGCATCGCGTGTGCCGGTATTCGTACAAACCACACCCGTTGGGCAAGGGTCAGCCTCTACAAGCTTACAATCAGCAGGCTCTAAACCGAAATTCGGGTCATCTATAGACAATGTAGGATCGGCCGGACATGGATAACGCCCCTGCAAACCAAAGTACTCACGTAAAGCATCGTGAGCGGCTTGCATGTTTTCTTGTGTCTCATAAAAATCGTTCGTGTTTTTATAAGTTCTCAAACTGGGAAGTGCCGCAGCAATAATAAGACCTATAATCACCATTACAATGGCGAGCTCCACAACCGTAAAGCCCTTCATTGTGCCTGATGTTTTGTCTAAAAGCTGTCTTGTTTTAGCGGTTTTATTGTCCTGCACAGTAGCACCCATCCCAGATTTCGAATTCGTTGGTTCCTACTACTTCGTAACAAGAGCCTGTCCCGCTACATGCCGGGCAAACATCACCAACCTCGTATTCCGCACCGTAGGAGAATGTCTCCCCGGGAGATCTTGGTGTTCCAGCTTGCCAGATACATTTACTACAATCTTCACTAACTTTGTTAGCATCAGACGGCGGATCAAAGCTGCTTGTCGTACAGTTATATGGAAGCTCCCAGTCAATCCCAGCACCCTGATAACCTGCAGGGCAATCTTCGTGATAGGCTTGCGTCAAAGAGGAGTTACATACGCAGGGCTCATTATGAACCAGAGTTTCTGCGCCATAACTCCCTGCATCACCTATACCACTAACAGGAGCTGGAGCTGGTCCTGTCGGACATGACCACTCTGTTCTGTATATGTTTTCAACACCAGAATAATTCGTACCGTTATAAGTGAAATTATTAGTCGTTCCAAACGGGCAAGCTTCTGTACGATATGTATCGTTTCTGTCTGGGCAGAAACAGGCTGAATCATCATGCCCTGAATCTGTAGTTACAGGAGAGCCTGTGCCACAAGAAACGGTTCGTGTGAAGTCAACATAACCCGAAATACCGTTACCACTGTAACCATAATAGGCTGCACATGTCATTTGCTCATCAGAAGTAGACTCGGCGCAACCGCAGAATCCTGTATTATAACTTCCGGAGTCTGGATAGACCCTCTGCCAACTGTGCTGCGTTTGCGGACATATGTGACGATCAATTCTAAAACGTTGACCGGCCAGACCGCCACCGCAACCGGTTGTTACAAGCCTGTAATCTTCACGGCACCAGCAGTCTCTTTGGTTGTTGGTATTATTAGGGTCTACAGCCATCGGTGAAGATGAATTATAAGATACACCAGGGGCCTCAGCAGGATGATAACCTCCTGTATAAAGTGGCCCAAACCCGGAAAAGTCTTCTGTATTCTCCAGTTTTCCGTACCATTGATTATTCGGATGGAATTAAAACCATAATTTTCTATTTTGAACACCGACCTCGCTATCATTTCACCCATTTTGGTTGAATAGTATGGGCTGAGTTCCATATCTAGTACTTTGTTTGCTCAACCAAATAGTCTTGTGGTCTCCCTGAATTTCCAAAGCTCTACAATCAGAATAATTGCAAGCTTCAATCTCTAGGCAAAGATTAATCATGGCTCAGGATTTTTTCCGCCCATTGGCTAGTGAGACGTCGATTCTTAAAACAGTAGAATCGCTTACTCAAAGGAACATAAACGCATTGGTTGTAGACAGTACGGTCGAGGCATTAAGGCTTCTCGTGTCTTTGGTTCCCAGCGGATCTGAAGTGTATTGCGGTACATCAGAAACGCTAACCAGCATTGGCTTCCCAGAATATATCCACAATAATCCAGGCTATCGAAGTTTGGATCGCGAGTTTGAATCGGAATCTGATCCGCAAAATAAACAAGAGCTTCGCCGCTTATCATCAATATCCAAATATTACGTAGGTAGCGCGCAGGCGATATCAGAGACGGGAGAAGTGGTAGTCGCTAGTTCTTCTGGCAGCCAGATTAGCGCATATGCTTTCGGTGCGAAACACGTAATATTAGTCTCGGGTACGCAAAAGATTTGCCCATCTCTCAGCGATGCAATTTCGAGAGTCCGCGGGTATTCCACTAACAAACATGACGAATGGTTAGCAGAGAAAGGTATCGGCTCAGCGCCAATCGGCAAGCTCCTTATATTGGAGAAGGAGACACAGATCGGTAGAATTACCGTCCTATTGGTCAGAGAGGATTTAGGATGGTGACCACTCGTACCGCATTTGATGAATCTGGCCTCACCTAAGAGTAGTCCCTAATTAAATTCGCCTCAACGAATACCCGCTTCTATCAATCGGAAACTACAAGATAGCGGAGGGCAAAGACAGCGAATCGCAATAGCGAGTGCATT
>JAESRE010000007.1 GCA_016764775.1 Alphaproteobacteria bacterium | reverse complement strand
CTCGAAGAGAAGTGGGGCGTTACAGCTGCTGCTGCTGCACCTGTTGCTGTAGCTGCTGCTGCTGGCGGTGAAGCTGCTGCTGCAGAAGAGAAAGACGAATTCGATGTCGTTCTTGAAGCCGCAGGCGGTAACAAAATCGCCGTGATTAAAGAAGTACGCGCAATTACAGGCCTGGGCTTGAAAGAAGCCAAAGAACTGGTTGAAGCCGGTGGCAAGACTGTAAAAGAAGCTGCTAAGAAAGACGAAGCCGAAGAAATCAAGAAGAAACTTGAAGAAGCCGGCGCGACTGTAGCTCTTAAATAAGCGTTTCAAATAACATTAAGCATTTCCTGCCCAAGGGCGGGGAATGCTTTTTGTGTTTGAAAAACTTGGCGAATGCTGTTGACAAGACGCAACGCTTACGCCATATATCCATCAAACTTTCGGGAATTACATTGGCGACCCAACATAAAGTACACGGATTTTACGGCGGAAAACCGCCAAGAAACTGACTTTTTACCGCATCAACCTTTCAGGCAGGAGGGATGAAGCGGATTTTGTGCTTTGAGATCACGATTTTCAAAAGCACGTAAATTATGGAATTAGGCAATTAAGCCTCCATACAGAATAAAGAAAAGCGATAGCAGGACGACCATGAGCGCAGCAAAAAAGAAAACACCCTCTACGAAAAATTCTACAGCAAACAGCATCGAGAGCTTTACAGGCCGCAAACGCGTGCGCCGTAATTTCGGTCGCATCGAAGAAGTTGCGGAAATGCCGAACCTGATCGAGGTTCAGCGCCGTTCTTACGAGCTGTTTCTTCAAGACGACACGCCTGCGGATGACCGTAAGCTTGAAGGCTTGCAGGAAGTTCTGGCGACCGTCTTCCCGATTAAAGACTTCTCAGATAAAGCGGAAATCGACTTCGTCAAGTACGAGCTCGAAGCCCCCAAATACGATACCGAAGAATGTCAGACACGCGGTATGACATACGCTGCGCCTTTGCGTGTTACACTGCGCCTGTCCGTGTTCGACGTTGATGAGGATAGCGGCCTGCGCTCTATCCGCGACATCAAGGAACAGGACGTTTACCTCGTCGACATGCCATTGATGACGAATAACGGTACATTCATCGTGAACGGTACCGAGCGTGTGATCGTATCCCAGATGCACCGTTCACCCGGTGTGTTCTTCGATCATGATGGCGGTAAAACACATGCTTCCGGTAAATACCTCTTCTCCGCCCGCGTAATTCCTTACCGTGGTTCATGGTTGGACTTCGAATTCGACGCCAAGGATCAGATGTATGTCCGTATTGACCGTCGCCGTAAGTTGCCTGTGACAACATTGATGCGTGCATTGGATTCCGCTGAGACAGTTGACTACAAGGCTGAGTGCGAAGAAAAAGACGAAGTCGTTGATCCGTTGATGGTTCAGGGCATGTCCAATGAGGAAATCCTCAGCACATTCTATGAAACACTGACATACGCCAAAGACAAGAAGGGCTGGAAAACACCTTTCGATGGTGAGCGTTTCCGCGGCGTGAAGCTGACAAGCGACCTGATCGATGCGAAGACAGGCAAGGTTGTAGCCGAAGAAGGCGACAAAATTACACCACGCAAAGCCAAGAAACTGGCTGAAGACGGCCTGAAAGACATTCTGGTTCAGGGTGATCAGTTGGTTGGTCAATATCTGGCTGCCGACTTGTTCGACTCTAAAACAGGTCAGGTTACACATGAAGCCGGTCACGAAATCACCGAAGAAGACCTTGGTCTGATCGATGAAGCCGGTATCAAGGAATTGCCAATCCTCGCGATCGACCACGTGAATATTGGTGCTTATGTCCGCAACACAATGTTGCTGGATAAATGTGATACACGCGAAGAAGCGTTGATCGATATCTACCGCGTGATGCGTCCGGGTGAGCCGCCTACGGTTGAATCCGCCGATGCGTTGTTCCAGTCACTGTTCTTCGATCCCGAGCGTTACGACCTATCTCCTGTTGGTCGTGTGAAAATGAACGCCCGTCTGGACCTCGATGCTGATGACCAGTTCCGCGTATTGAGCAAAGACGACATCCTCGCGATCCTGAAATACCTGCACGGTCTGAAAGACGGGCAGGGTGAAGTCGACGATATCGATAACTTGGGTAACCGTCGTGTCCGTTCAGTCGGTGAATTGATGGAAAACCAGGTCCGTATCGGTCTGCTCCGTATGGAGCGCGCGATCCGCGAACGCATGTCTTCTGTCGAAATCGACACTTACATGCCGCATGACCTGATCAACTCCAAACCTGCACAAGCAGCCGTTCGTGAGTTCTTCGGTTCATCCCAGCTGTCACAGTTTATGGACCAGACCAACCCGCTGTCCGAGATCACGCACAAACGTCGTCTCTCAGCCTTGGGTCCCGGTGGTCTGACACGTGAACGCGCAGGCTTCGAAGTCCGCGACGTGCACCCGACACACTATGGTCGTATCTGCCCGATTGAAACACCTGAAGGTCCGAACATCGGTCTGATTAACTCCCTTGCGACATTTGCCCGCGTCAACCAGTACGGCTTCATCGAAAGCCCGTACCGTAAGGTTGAAGGCGGCAAGGTAACTCCAGAAGTGGTCTACATGTCCGCGATGGAAGAAGCCAAATACATGATCGCGCAGGCGAACTCAGAACTCGACAATGGCGGCAAATTCTCAAATGACCTCGTCTCCTGTCGTAAGGCGGGTGAAAACGTGATGTCACCTCCTGACCAGATCGAATTCATCGACGTTTCTCCGAAACAGATGGTATCGGTTGCTGCATCCCTTATTCCATTCTTGGAAAACGATGATGCGAACCGCGCTTTGATGGGTTCAAACATGATGCGTCAGGCTGTGCCGCTGCTGAAATCCGCTGCTCCTGTTGTGGGTACCGGTATGGAAAGCACGGTTGCCCGTGACTCCGGTGCGGCCGTTTCTGCACGTCGTGCAGGTGAAGTCACAAAGGTTGACGCAACACGTATCGTTATTCAGGCAACGGAAGAGCTGCGTTCTGACGAGCCTGTCGTTGACATTTACAAGCTGTCCAAATTCCAGCGTTCGAACCAGTCCACATGTATTAACCAGAAGCCGCTTGTAAAAGTGGGTGACAAGGTTCGCGGCGGCGACATCATCGCTGACGGTCCTTCAACACAATTCGGTGAACTGGCTCTGGGTAAGAACGCTCTCGTGGCCTTCATGCCTTGGAACGGTTATAACTTTGAGGACTCTATTCTGATCTCCGAGCGTATCGTGCGCGACGACGTATACACATCCATCCACCTCGAGGAATTCGAAGTGATGGCCCGTGATACGAAATTGGGTACGGAAGAAATCACACGTGACATTCCGAACGTCGGTGAGGAAGCCCTTCGCCACCTCGACGAAGCCGGTATCGTTCACATCGGTGCCGAAGTCGGTCCGGGTGACATCCTCGTTGGTAAAGTGACACCTAAAGGTGAATCTCCGATGACACCGGAAGAAAAACTTCTGCGTGCGATCTTCGGTGAAAAAGCCGCCGATGTTAAAGACACATCCCTGCGCTTGCCGCCGGGTGCCGTCGGTACAATCGTTGATGTTCGCGTCTTCAACCGTCGCGGCGTAGACAAAGATGCCCGTGCGCTCTCTATCGAGGCACAGGAAATCGAACGTCTCGCAAAAGACCGTGACGACGAGCGTAAAATCCTTGAAGACGGCTTCTATGGCCGCCTGATGGACTTGCTGAACGGTGAGACCGTTGCCAGCGCGCCGAAAGACACTAAATTGAAAAAAGGCACAAAGCTGAAGAAAGCCGACCTCGAAGCGATCGAGAAGCGCGGTCTGTGGCGTAAAATCGCGGTTGAAAAAGAAGCCGTGATGGAAGAAATCGAAGCGATGTCCAAGACCTTCGATGACGCTGTCGACAACTTGAAAGAGCGTTTCGAGAACAAGGTTGAAAAACTCCAGCGTGGTGATGAACTGCCTCCGGGCGTGATGAAGATGGTTAAAGTCTTCGTGGCTGTTAAGCGTAAAATGCAGCCCGGTGACAAAATGGCCGGTCGTCACGGTAACAAAGGTGTGGTTTCCCGCGTTATTCCGCAGGAAGACATGCCATACACCGAAGACGGTACGCCTGTAGACATCGTGTTGAACCCGCTGGGTGTTCCTTCACGTATGAACGTGGGTCAGATTTTGGAAACACACCTCGGCTGGGCTGCCGCAAGCATGGGTAACCAGATCGGCGACATCATTGACCAGTTCAAAGAAAAGAAAACAATGGCCGATGCCGAGAAGAAGAAGCTGACAGCCAAGTTGCAAGATGCTTACGGTGACCGCGAATTCAAGGAAAAGGTCGACAAGCTGGACGACAAAGAACTGTTGGAAATGGCCAACAACCTGCGCGACGGCGTGCCGATGGCGACACCTGTTTTCGATGGTGCGCATGAAGGCGACATCTCCGAGTTGCTTGATAAAGCAGGCTTGAAGACATCCGGTCAGGTTCGCTTGATCGACGGTCGTACCGGTGAATACTTCCACCGTGATGTGACAGTCGGCTACATGTACATGCTGAAACTGCACCACTTGGTTGATGACAAGATCCACGCCCGTTCAATCGGTCCGTACTCTCTTGTTACGCAACAGCCTCTGGGTGGTAAGGCCCAGTTCGGTGGTCAGCGCTTCGGTGAGATGGAATGTTGGGCACTGCAAGCCTACGGCGCCGCCTACACCTTGCAGGAAATGCTCACGGTTAAGTCTGATGACGTGGCCGGCCGTTCGAAAGTCTACGAAGCGATTGTTCGCGGCGAAGACAACTTCGAAATCGGTATTCCGGAGAGCTTTAACGTTCTGACGAAAGAACTGAAAGCCCTTGGCCTGAACGTTGATTTGAAACAAAGCGGAAGCAATAACTAGAGCGCGCGAAACAGATATTTAAAGGAAGAAAACAATGAACGAACTCATGAACCTTTTCGGCCAACCTACAGGGCCACAAAGCTTCGATTCCATTCGCATCTCGATCGCGTCGCCGGAGCAAATCCGCAGCTGGTCGTTTGGTGAGGTCAAGAAGCCTGAAACCATTAACTACCGTACTTTCAAACCTGAAAAGGACGGTCTCTTCTGTGCCCGTATCTTTGGCCCGATCAAGGATTACGAATGTTTGTGCGGTAAGTACAAGCGCATGAAGTACAAAGGGATTATCTGTGAGAAATGTGGTGTTGAAGTCACACTCACAAAAGTCCGCCGCGAGCGCATGGGTCACATCGACCTTGCTTCTCCTGTGGCGCATATCTGGTTCCTGAAATCACTGCCTTCACGTATCGGTCTAATCATGGACATGACACTGAAGGAACTTGAGCGTGTTCTCTACTTCGAAAACTTCATCGTTATCGAACCGGGCATGACACCGCTGAAGCAATACCAACTCTTGAGCGAAGAAGAATACTACAACGCACAGGACGAATACGGTGAAGACAACTTCCGCGCCGGTATCGGTGCCGAAGCGATGAAGGAAATCTTGTCCGACCTCGACCTCGAAGAGCAAAAAGTACAGGTTGAAGAAGACCTACGCGAGACAGGTTCCGAAGCCAAGCGTAAGAAACTCGTCAAGCGTCTGAAACTGCTCGACAGCTTCATTGAATCCGGCGCCCGTCCTGAATGGATGATTCTGGACATCGTGCCTGTTCTTCCTCCTGAGCTGCGCCCATTGGTGCCTCTGGATGGTGGTCGTTTCGCAACATCTGACCTTAACGACCTGTATCGCCGCGTGATCAACCGTAACAACCGTTTGAAGCGTCTGATCGAACTGCGCGCACCGGACATCATCGTTCGTAACGAAAAGCGTATGTTGCAGGAATCTGTTGATGCGCTGTTCGATAACGGTCGTCGTGGCCGCGTTATTACGGGTGCGAACAAGCGTCCTCTGAAATCCCTCTCAGACATGCTGAAAGGTAAGCAAGGTCGTTTCCGTCAGAACCTTCTCGGTAAACGTGTTGACTACTCCGGTCGTTCGGTGATCGTGGTTGGTCCGGAGCTAAAACTCCATCAATGCGGTATTCCGAAGAAGATGGCGCTCGAGCTGTTCAAACCGTTCATCTATCACAAGCTTGAACTTTACGGCATGGCCTCCACGGTTAAAGCCGCGAAGAAGATGGTTGAAAAGGAACGTCCTGAAGTTTGGGACATTCTCGAAGAAGTTATCCGCGAACACCCTGTATTGCTGAACCGTGCGCCTACATTGCACCGTCTCGGTATTCAGGCGTTCGAACCGATCCTGATTGAAGGTAAAGCGATCCAGCTTCACCCATTGGTCTGTACAGCCTTTAACGCCGACTTTGACGGTGACCAAATGGCCGTTCACGTACCTCTGTCTGTTGAAGCACAGCTGGAAGCCCGTTGCCTGATGATGGCGACAAACAACATCCTCTCGCCTGCGAGTGGTAAACCCGTGATTGTGCCTACACAGGACATCATTCTGGGTCTGTACTACATGTCATTGGCATTGGACGGTGAAAAGGGCGAAGGCATGATCTTCCGCGGCGCCGGTGAAATCACACACGCTCTCGAGCAAGGTGTGTTGTCACTGCATGCGAAAATCAAATGTCGCTACCACACAGTTGACGAAAACTTCGAACCGATTACACAAATTGTGGAATCAACAGCCGGTCGTATCCTGATCTCTGATCTTCTGCCGCGTCACCCTGAGTTGCCGTTCTCAATGATCAACCAGGTTCTGACCAAGAAAGAAGTTTCAAGCGTAATCGAAACCTCATACCGTCACTGCGGCCAGAAGGAGACTGTGATCTTCGCTGACCGTTTGATGAAGCTTGGTTTCAAAAACGCCTGTATCGCCGGTATTTCCTTCGGTAAGGATGACCTGATCATTCCTGAAGAAAAAGAAACGCTTGTGGGCGACGCCAATGAAAAGGTCAAGGAATTCGAGCAACAGTATCAGGATGGTCTGATCACTAAAGGCGAGAAGTACAACAAGGTTGTCGACATCTGGTCAAAATGTACGGATGACGTTGCCGACGCGATGATGAAGAAAATTTCAGACGTCGAAGGCGGTAACCTCAACTCCGTTTACATGATGGCACACTCCGGTGCTCGTGGTTCTGCCGCGCAGATCCGTCAGTTGGCCGGTATGCGCGGTCTGATGGCCAAACCGTCCGGTGAAATTATCGAGAACCCGATTATTTCCAACTTTAAAGAAGGTCTGACCGTGTTGGAATACTTCAACTCTACACACGGTGCACGTAAAGGTCTTGCGGATACAGCCTTGAAAACTGCGAACTCCGGTTACCTGACACGTCGTCTGGTTGACGTCGCACAGGATGCGATTGTTACAGAACATGACTGTGGCACGGAGCAGGGTATTTCAATGCGCGCTGTTATGAACGGTGCCGATGTTGTTGTCTCTCTGGCCGAGCGTATTCTTGGCCGTACGGCAGCGATCGAGATCAAGAACCCGCTGAACGGTGAAACAATCGTGAAATCCGGTGAACTGATCAACGAAGAAACATCCGCCGAAATCGAAACAGCCGGTATCGACGAAGTTCTGGTTCGTTCCGTTCTGACATGTGAAGCCGAAAACAACGGTATCTGCGGCAAGTGTTACGGGCGTGACCTTGCACGCGGTACATCCGTGAATATCGGTGAAGCGATCGGTGTTATGGCCGCCCAATCTATTGGTGAGCCGGGTACACAGCTGACAATGCGTACCTTCCACATTGGTGGTGCTGCGCAGAAAGGTGCCGAGCGTTCACATGTTGATGCCAACATGGAAGCTACGATCGAAATCCGTAACCAGAACGTGGTTAAGAACTCTGACGGTGTGAACATCGTTATGGGTCGTAACACAGAAATCGTTCTGAAGGATAAGAAGGGCTCCGAGAAAGCGACACACCGTATTCCATATGGTGCGAAGCTTCTGGTCGAAGACGGCGGTAAGGTTAAAGCCGGCGATAAGATGGCCGAGTGGGACCCGTATACACTGCCTGTTATCACCGAAAAAGACGGTGTGGCACACTACTTCGATCTGGTTGAAGGCGTCTCCGTTACTGATGATGTCGACGAAGCGACAGGTATCGCATCCAAGAAGATCATCGACTGGAGATCACAGCCTAAAGGCGGTGACTTGAAGCCACGTATCTCTCTTCTCGATAAGAAAGGTAAAGTGATCAACCTGCCAAACGGCCTGCCTGCGAACTACTACCTGTCCGTGGACACTATTCTGTCCGTTGAAAACGAGCAGGAAGTGAAAGCCGGTGACATTCTTGCCCGTATCCCACGCGAAACATCGAAAACGCGTGACATTACTGGTGGTCTGCCACGTGTGGCCGAACTGTTCGAAGCCCGTATGCCGAAAGACTTTGCGGTTATCTCCGAAATCGACGGTTACGTTGAATTCGGTAAAGACTACAAGTCCAAGCGTCGTATCGCGGTGAAACCTGCAAATGCTGATGACGGTGAAGTACGCGAGTACCTCGTACCGAAAGGTCGTCACCTGGCCGTGGCCGAAGGCGACTTCGTCCGCAAAGGTGACCCGATCCTCGACGGTGCGCTCGTTCCGCACGACATTCTGGATGTTATGGGTGTTGAGGCCTTGGCTGATTACCTGACGAAAGAAGTGCAGGATGTTTACCGTCTGCAAGGTGTGAAGATCAACGACAAGCACATTGAAGTGATCGTTCGCCAGATGATGCAGAAAATCGAGATCACTGAAGTCGGCGATTCGACTTACCTTACAGGTGAGCACGCAGAACGCAGTGAATACGACGAACTCGTTGCCAAGTACGAAGCTGACGGCAAGCGTCCGCCAGTCGGTAAGCCTGTCCTGCAGGGTATTACGAAAGCATCCCTGCAAACACGCAGCTTCATCTCTGCCGCATCATTCCAGGAAACAACACGTGTCCTGACCGAAGCGGCCGTACAAGGCAAGGTCGACAAGCTGATCGGTCTGAAAGAAAACGTCATCGTGGGTCGTTTGATCCCTGCGGGTACGGGCTCTTACACAGCCGACGTCAAGCAAGTTGCCGCCGAGCGTGATCAGGTCATCATCGACAGCCAGCCTGCCGAAGAGATCGAAGACGGTCTGGCCGATGCACCGGCTCTTACAAGCGAAGACGGTACTTCTGACGATGACGCGAAGGAAGCCGCAAACGGCTAAATTCCGCGACTTTGCGAAGAATTTCAAAAAGGCCCTCTAAACGGGGCCTTTTTTCTTGACGCCATGGTGTCTTTTGGGTATTGTCCGGCCACGATTCAGTTGGGCCATACGGAATATGCCGTTTTTGGTGCAACATCCTGAACAAAACGGGATGCTCTGCAAGAGACGTCATCACGTGCGAGCTTTGCTCCGCAAAAGTGATTGACTTCAAACGCGTTCTAGCGTTTATTGCAGCCATCCCCCAGGATATGAAATTTTTTGAGATTAATAAAAGAGGCTTAGACTTATGCCAACCATTCAACAGTTGATCCGCAAACCGCGGCAAAAAGTTGTTAAAGCAAAGAAAAACCGGGCGCTGAAAAGCAACCCGCAACGTCGTGGCGTGTGCACACGTGTATACACAACGACACCAAAGAAACCGAACTCCGCTTTGCGTAAGGTGGCAAAGGTTCGCCTGACAACAGGTCACGAAGTGATTTGTTACATTCCGGGTGAAGGTCACAACCTGCAGGAACACTCTGTGTGTCTGGTACGCGGCGGTCGAGTAAAAGACTTGCCTGGTGTGCGCTACACCATCATTCGTGGAACGCTGGATACACAAGGCGTTAAAGATCGTAAACAAGCTCGCTCCCGTTACGGTGCGAAGAAGCCTAAATAAGGAACATTATATATGTCACGTCGTCATAGAGCTGAAAAAAGAGAAATTCTGCCTGATCCGAAATTTGCGGATCTGACACTGTCTAAATTCATCAATAACCTGATGTTGGACGGCAAGAAGTCCGTTGCCGAAGGTATCGTATATAAAGCGATCGATATTCTGGAAGCGAAAGCCGGTAACGATAACAAGAATAATGAAGAAAGCGGCGAAGGCGACGCTGATGACTCCGCAATCGCAGCTGCAGCACAGAAAAGCAAAGGCTTGGCTCTGTTCCATGACGCATTGAAAAACGTAAGACCTCGCCTTGAGGTTCGTTCACGCCGTGTTGGTGGTGCGACATACCAGGTGCCTGTTGAGGTTCGTCACGAGCGTGCAGTTGCTCTTGCAATGCGCTGGCTTATTGATGCCGCCCGCCGCCGTGGTGAGAACACTATGGTTGACCGTGTAGCTAATGAATTGCTGGATGCTGCCAATGAGCGCGGCAACGCCGTTAAGAAGCGCGACGACACCCACAAGATGGCCGAAGCGAACAAAGCCTTCGCACACTTCCGCTGGTAAGAGTTAAAGCAAGAATTTACAGAACAGTTTAGAGAAAGATTGATATTACAATGACACGCGAACACGCAATTGAGAACTACCGTAACTTTGGGATCATGGCTCACATTGATGCCGGTAAAACAACGACTACAGAACGTATCCTGTTTTACTCAGGTAAATCCCACAAAATCGGTGAAGTGCATGACGGTGCTGCGACCATGGACTGGATGGAGCAGGAGCAAGAGCGTGGTATTACAATCACATCTGCTGCGACAACAACATTCTGGGACGCACCTAAGTCAGGCCAATTCGATGGTCAGCGTTTCCGTTTGAACATCATCGACACACCGGGACACGTGGACTTCACAATTGAAGTTGAGCGTTCTTTGCGTGTACTTGACGGTGCGATTGCTGTTTTCGATGCCAACGCCGGTGTTGAGCCACAGACTGAAACTGTATGGCGCCAAGGTGACAAGTACCAGGTGCCACGTATGTGTTTCATCAACAAAATGGATAAAATCGGTGCTGACTTCTACAACTGTGTTCAGATGATCATCGACCGTTTGGGTGCCACACCAGCCGTTATTCAGCTGCCTATCGGTGCTGAAAACGACTATGCCGGTCACATCGACCTTGTTCGCATGAAAGCGATCATCTGGGACGGTGAAGCTCTGGGTGCATCTTTCTCCGAACAAGACATTCCTGCTGATCTGGCTGACAAAGCTGCTGAATACCGCGAGAAGCTCGTTGAACTGGCGGTTGAGCAAGACGACGATGCTATGGAAGCATACCTCGAAGGTAACGAGCCTGATGAGAAAACACTGAAAGCTTGTATCCGTAAAGGTACAATCGCTAACGCATTCGTGCCTGTTATGTGTGGTACGGCCTTCAAAAACAAAGGTGTTCAGACAATGCTGGACGCTGTTGTTGAATACCTGCCAAGCCCTCTGGATGTTGGCGCGATCAAAGGCGTTGAAATGGACGGTGAAACACCGATCAAACGTTACGCTGATGACGAAGCACCATTCTCCGCTCTGGCATTCAAAATCATGAACGACCCGTTCGTTGGTTCTTTGACATTTGCCCGTATTTACTCCGGTACAATCGAATCCGGTTCTTACGTGCAGAACACAGTAAAAGAAAAGCGCGAGCGTGTAGGTCGTATGTTGTTGATGCACTCAAACAACCGTGAAGAGCTAAATGTTGCCCATGCCGGTGACATCGTAGCTTTCGTTGGTTTGAAGGACACAACAACCGGGGACACACTCTGTGACCAGAACTCACAAGTTATCCTTGAGCGTATGGAATTCCCTGAGCCTGTGATTGAGATCGCGGTTGAGCCGAAAACAAAAGCTGACCAAGAGAAAATGTCTCAAGCTCTGCAGCGTCTGTCTGCTGAAGATCCGTCTTTCCGCGTTCATGTTGACCATGAATCCGGCCAGACAATCATGAAGGGTATGGGCGAACTGCACCTCGACATTCTGGTTGACCGCATGAAGCGTGAATTCAAGGTCGAAGCGAATATCGGTGCTCCTCAGGTAGCTTACCGTGAATCGATCACGAAAACTGCCGAGATCAGCTACACGCACAAGAAACAGTCCGGTGGTTCCGGTCAGTTCGCTAAGATCGACTTGATCTTCGAACCGGGCGAGCAGGGCACAGGCTTTATCTTTGAAGACACAATTGTCGGTGGTTCTGTTCCTAAGGAATACATCCCCGGTGTTCAAAAAGGTCTGGAGATGGCCAAGGAAACAGGTATTATCGCCGGCTTCCCTGTGCTCGACTTCAAAGTGACACTGAAAGACGGTGCGTACCACGACGTTGACTCATCTGTGATGGCGTTTGAGATCGCTGCCAAAGCAGCCTTCAAAGAAGGTATGCAAGCGGCCGGTCCTCAACTTCTTGAGCCGATGATGAAGGTTGAAGTTGTAACACCTGAAGAATATATGGGCGACATTATCGGTGACCTGAACTCCCGTCGTGGTCAGGTATCTTCCATGGAAGACCGTGGTAACGCCAAAGTGATTACGGCTGCTGTGCCTCTGGCCAACATGTTCGGTTACATCAACCCATTGCGCTCCATGTCTTCAGGACGTGCGCAGTTCACAATGGTGTTTGACCGTTACGAGCCTGTGCCTGCACAGATCGCCGCTGAAGTTAAAGAAAGCCTGGGTGCTTAAGAGCAAATCAGATTAAAAAAGAAGGAGACTAAGAGATGTCTAAGGAAAAATTTGAAAGAACGAAGCCGCATGCGAATATCGGTACAATTGGTCACGTTGACCATGGTAAGACGACGCTGACGGCAGCGATTGCAATGAAGTACGGTGCTGGTGAGTCAGTTGACAAGATTGACAAGGCGCCTGAAGAGAAAGCGCGTGGTATTACGATTTCTACAGCGCACGTTGAATACGAAACAGACAACCGCCACTACGCGCACGTTGACTGTCCGGGTCACGCAGACTACGTGAAGAACATGATCACGGGTGCGGCGCAGATGGACGGTGCTATTCTGGTTGTGAACGCAGCGGACGGTCCAATGCCACAGACACGTGAGCACATTCTGCTTGCCCGTCAGGTTGGTGTACCTGCTCTTGTTGTATTCCTGAACAAAGTTGACCAGGTTGACGACGAAGAGCTTCTCGAGCTTGTTGAAATGGAAGTTCGTGAATTGCTGTCTTCTTATGAATTCCCTGGCGATGATATTCCTATCATCAAAGGTTCTGCATTGGCCGCTGTTGAAGGTCGTGATCCTGAGATTGGCGACAACGCGATTGCTGAACTGATGAAAGCCGTTGACGAGTACATTCCACAGCCGGACCGTGCCGTTGACAAAGACTTCCTGATGCCAGTTGAAGACGTATTCTCTATCTCCGGTCGCGGTACAGTTGTTACCGGTCGTGTAGAGCAGGGCGTGATCAACGTGAACGACGAGATTGAAATCGTTGGTATCAAGGACACACAGAAAACTGTTTGTACAGGTGTTGAGATGTTCCGTAAGCTGCTTGACCGCGGCGAAGCGGGCGACAACGTCGGTGTACTTCTTCGTGGTACGAAGCGTGAGGAAGTCGAGCGCGGTCAGGTTCTTTGTAAGCCTGGTTCGATCACACCACACAAGAAGTTCATGGCAGAAGCTTACATCTTGTCTAAAGATGAAGGCGGCCGCCACACACCATTCTTCACAAACTACCGTCCACAGTTCTACTTCCGTACGACTGACGTGACCGGTGAAGTGAAGTTGCCTGAAGGTACAGAAATGGTGATGCCTGGTGACAACATCAACTCACTGGAAGTGACATTGATCGCTCCGATCGCGATGAGCGAAGGTCTTCGCTTTGCGATCCGCGAAGGTGGCCGTACAGTCGGCGCCGGTGTCGTCTCCAAAATTATCGAGTAATTGAATAGAAAAGCGAATAAAGGAATATAAAAATGGACGCTCAAACAATTCGCATTACGTTGAAAGCTTTCGATCACCGCATTCTGGATACTGCCAGTGCGGAGATCTTGAATACGGCCAAACGCACAGGTGCTTCCGTTCGCGGACCCGTACCTTTGCCGAACCGTATCAAGCGTTTCTCCGTTATTCGCTCACCGCACGTGAACAAAGGTTCTCAGGAACAGTTCGAAATGCGGACTCACAAGAGATTGCTCGACGTGGTTGATCCTACGCCTCAGACAATCGACGCTTTGATGAAGCTCGACCTGCCTGCCGGTGTGGATGTTGAAATTAAAATTGGTCAAATGCAGGCCGCTTAATAAACCGGAACGTATTTGAAACTTAAGTTGGTGATGAGCACCAACCTCTAAGGAAGGAAAAAGAAAATGACTGTTGCAAAACAAAGAGTAGGTTTGATTGCCCGCAAAGAAGGTATGACACGTATCTTCGATGAAGATGGTCGTCATGTACCTGTGACTGTTCTGAAATTGGACGAATGCCACGTTATTGGTGTGCGTACTGAAGAAAAGGACGGCTACACAGCTGTTCAGCTCGGTGCGGGTAAAGCCAAGATCAAGCGTGTGAGCAAGGCTCAACGTGCGAACTTCGCGAAAGCCAAAGTCGAGCCGAAGAAAAAGGTTGTTGAATTCCGCGTAGCGAATGAAAACGTTCTCGAAGTCGGTGCCCGTCTGGGTGTAAACCACTTCGTTGCCGGTCAGTTCGTTGACGTAACAGCGACATCCAAAGGTAAAGGTTTTGCCGGTGCGATGAAGCGTCATAACTTTGGCGGTTTGCGTGCATCACACGGTGTTTCGATCTCTCACCGTTCACACGGTTCGACAGGTCAGTGTCAGGAACCTGGTAAGGTTTTCAAAGGCAAGAAAATGGCCGGTCAAATGGGTAACGAGCGTGTAACAACGCAAAACCTGCAGATCGTGGCTGTTGATCTGGAAGACAACCTGATCCTTGTTAAAGGTGCCGTACCGGGCGCCCGTTCAGGATGGGTTCTGATCAACGACGCTGTTAAAAAGCCGATGCATGAAGATGCACCTTTCCCTGCCGGTCTGAAGATTGACGAAAAGAAAATCGAAGAAGAGCAGGCAAAGCTGGACGAAGCCGCTGCTGAAGCCGAAGCGCAAGCCGAAGCCGAAAGAAGAGCACAACAAGAAGAAGCTTTAAAAGCTGCTGAAGCTAAAGCTGAAGAAGCTAGTGAAGACAACGCTGAAGAAGCATCTGAAGAGAAGAAGGACGACTAATCATGAAGATGGCAGTCAAAACACTTGAAGGTAAAGCATCAGGCGATATTACGCTTGATAAGGATGTCTTTGGCATCGAGCCTCGTCAGGATGTAATCCACCAGATGGTGAATTACCAATTGGCAAAGCGTCGTGGCGGAAACCACAAGGCGAAACAACGCCACGAGATTTCCGGTACGGGTAAAAAGCCTTGGGCCCAAAAGGGTACAGGTCGCGCACGTGCGGGTGACTTGAAGCGTAACATCGACCGCGGCGGTGCAACCGTTCATGGTCCTGTTGTTCGCTCTCATGCAACACAGTTGCCTAAGAAAATCCGTCAGTTGGCTATGAAGTCTGCTTTGTCCGCAAAAGCGGCTCAAGGCAAGCTGATCATTCTGGATGACGCGAAAGCCAAAGACCACAAAACAAAGCCGATGGCTGAAGCGATGAAGAAGCTCGAACTGAGCAACGCCTTGATCGTCGCCGGCAACGAAGTTGATGTGAACTTTGCCCGCGCAACAGCCAACTTGCCGCGTATCGATGTCCTGCCGACAGCCGGTGCGAATGTTTATGACATTCTGCGTCGTGATGTTCTGGTCCTGACAAAAGATGCGGTTAAAGACATTACAGATAAGTTGAAGGGATAACGTTCTCAAACGCTGAGAGCGATAGACAAAGGAAAAAGACAATGGCTAAAGCAAAAAAAGCAGAAGCAACAGAACGCGACTACAACGTCATTCTTGCGCCGCATATCACGGAAAAAGCAACGCTTGGTTCCGAGCACGGTCAGGTGACTTTTAAAGTTGTGAAGGATGCGACCAAGCCGGAAATCAAACAAGCTGTTGAAGCGCTGTTCGATGTGAAGGTAAAAGCCGTAAACACAATGGTGCAAAAAGGTAAAAACAAGCGTTTCAAAGGCATTATCGGTCGCCGCAGCGACTTCAAAAAAGCCATCATTACGCTTGAAGAAGGACAAACGATCGATACTGGTGTAGGTGTCTAAGTAAAAGTTTAAGTGCAAACTATGGCGGCTTCGCCGAGAACGAGCAACGGTCCTCAAATAGCGTAAGCGGTAGGGCCAAAAAGAAGGAAGAAGAAAATGGCATTAAAGAAGTTTAACCCAACGTCCCCAGGTCAGCGCCAATTGGTGCAAATTGACCGTAAGGACCTTTACAAGGGCAAGCCTGAAAAGACCTTGACTGAAGGTCTGACAAAATCAGGCGGTCGTAACAACCATGGCCGTATGACAGCCCGTCACATCGGTGGTGGTCACAAGCGTCGTTACCGTGTCATCGACTGGAAGCGTAACAAGCTGGATGTTGAAGGAACAGTTGTTCGTCTGGAATACGACCCGAACCGCACAGCGTTTATCGCCTTGATCGAATACACAGACGGCGAGAAGCGTTACATCGTGGCGCCTCAGCGTTTGAACGTCGGTGACAAGATTGTTGCCGGTGAAAAAGTCGACGTGAAGCCGGGTAACTGCATGCCTTTGAGAAACATGCCTGTCGGTACAATCATTCACAATGTTGAGATGAAGCCGGGCAAGGGTGCACAAATGATCCGCGCTGCCGGTACATTCGGTCAGCTCGTCGGTCGTGACCAAGGTTACGCCCAGATCAAACTGACATCCGGTGAACTGCGCATCGTTCGCGGTGAGTGCCTCGCTACAGTTGGTGCCGTATCCAACCCGGATCACATGAACACCAACGACGGTAAAGCCGGTCGTAAGCGTTGGAAAGGTAAGCGCCCATCTGTTCGCGGTGTGGCTATGAACCCTGTTGATCACCCACTTGGTGGTGGTGAAGGTAAATCTGCCGGTGGTCGTCACCCATGTACACCATGGGGTAAGCCGACTATGGGTTACCGCACACGTAAGAACAAGGCGACAGACAAATACATTATTAGAAGAAGGAAGAAATAATGGCACGTAGTGTTTGGAAAGGTCCGTTTGTAGAAAAAAGCCTTCTGAAGAAGGTTGAAGAAGCCCGCAATGCAGGCAAGAATACAGTGATCAAGACATGGTCACGTCGTTCGACAATTCTGCCTAACTTCGTCGGTCTGACTTTCGGTGTTCACAACGGTAAGAAATTCATCCCGGTTGTCGTTAGCGACCAGATGATCGGTCATAAACTTGGCGAATTCGCACCAACCCGCATTTATCAGGGCCACGGCGCGGATAAGAAAGCCAAAAAAGCTTAAGTATAAGGAAACAGAATCATGGGACAGGCAAAAAACCCAAGACGTGTAAATGACAATGAAGCGATGGCTTACGGGAAGTACTTCCAGACAAGCCCGCAAAAGCTGAACTTGCTCGCGCAGACAATCCGCGGCAAGAACGCAGGCCGTGCTCTGGTGGACCTCGAGTTCTCCAAGCGCCGTGCAGCACAAGATGTGCGCAAGCTTTTGCAATCCGCTATTGCGAACGCTGAAAACAATCATGGTCTGGACGTTGACCGTCTGGTCGTGGCTGAAGCCAGCGTCGGTAAAACATTGAAGATGAAGCGTTTCCGCGCACGTGCCCGTGGCCGTGCCGCACGTATTGAAAAGAAATTCTCAAACATGACGATCATCGTCAGAGAAACAGAAGAAGCATAAAGGAGCTTTTGAGATATGGGTCAGAAAGTTAATCCAATTGGTCTGCGCGTAGGCATCAACCGTACATGGGACTCCCGTTGGTATGCCAACCGTGATTACGCCGACAAACTTGTCGAAGATTTGAAACTTCGCGAGTTCATCACAGAGCATTTGAAATCCGCCGGCATTTCAAAAGTAATCATCGAGCGTGCTGCGAAAAACACAAAAGTGACAGTACACACAGCCCGTCCTGGCGTGATCATCGGTAAAAAAGGTGCCGACATCGAAAAACTGCGCAACCAACTGGCCCGTCGCGCAGGTAACGAAGTCTCCCTGAATATCGTTGAAGTTCGCAAGCCGGAGCTGGATGCTCAACTGGCCGCTGAAAACGTTGCTCAACAACTTGAGCGCCGCGTATCTTTCCGTCGTGCCATGAAGCGCGCGGTTCAAAGCGCGATGCGTTTGGGCGCCGAAGGTATTCGTATTAACGTATCCGGCCGTTTGGGTGGTGCCGACATCGCCCGTACGGAATGGTACCGTGAAGGCCGCGTGCCTTTGCACACACTTCGTGCCGATCTTGATTACGGTACAGCCGAAGCCCTGACAACTTACGGGATTATCGGCGTTAAGATCTGGATCTACAAAGGCGACATCATGGAGCATGATCCAATGGCCCGTGATAAGCGTATGCAGGCACAAGGCGGGGGCGCACCCCGTAACTAATCGGCGTTTCTAAAAATTTGTGAAAATGGTCAAAAAAAACTGGCATTTCACGAATCGATAGGGTATAAAGCGCCAACTTATTGAAACGTTTGAGTAACGTAACCATATGGGAACTCTCTTTTAGATAAAGAAAAGTCCATGTGATTGAAACTTTTTGTATTTGAGGAATTGAGCAATGCTCGCACCAAAGAAGTTTAAACATCGTAAGCAGCATAAGGGCCGCATCCATGGCAACGCCAAGGGTGGAGCACAGTTGGCGTTTGGCGCTTACGGTTTGAAAGCCCTGACCCCGAACCGTGTAACGGCCCGCCAGATTGAGGCAGCCCGTCGTGCGATTACCCGTCACTTACGTCGTCAGGGTAAAGTTTGGATCCGTATCTTCCCTGATGTTCCCGTAACATCCAAGCCTCTGGAAGTTCGTCAGGGTAAAGGTAAAGGTTCACCTGAATATTGGGCAGCCCGCGTTAAACCAGGCCGCATAATGTTCGAACTGGACGGTTGTTCACCGCAAATGGCCCGCGAAGCACTCGCATTGGCCGCGATGAAGCTACCGGTTAAAACAAAATTCGTTTCCCGCGTGGGTATGGATCAGGAGGCCGCTTAAGATGAAAGCTGAAGATCTAAAAACAAAAACACCTGACGAGCTGAAAAAGTTGCTGCTTGAAAAGAAAAAAGAGCAGTTCAACCAGCGTTTCCAACGTGCCAACGGTACTCTGGAAAACACAGCCGAAATTCGCAAAGTGCGCCGCACGATTGCGCGTATTAAAACATTTTTGACTGCCAAGCCTGAGGAGACAAAACCTGCTCCGAAGAAAAAAGCGTCAAAGAAGAAAGCTGCATAAGGAAGACTCGATATGCCAAAACGTATACTTGAAGGCGAAGTTGTAAGCGACAAGATGGACAAGACGATCACCGTTCTTGTTGAGCGTCGTTTTATGCACCCGCTGTACAAAAAATTCGTGAAGAAATCCAAGAAATACGCGGCGCATGATGAAAGCAACGCCGTCAAGATTGGCGAGCGCGTTCGCATTCAGGAATGTGCACCGATTTCAAAGCGTAAAACCTGGACAGTGATCACAGGTGACGCACCGGCTGCTAAGAAAGAAGCGCCTAAGAAAGCTGAAAGCAAGAAGCCTGCTCCTAAGAAGGAAGAAGCCAAGAAGCCTGCAGCCAAGAAAGAGACAGCCAAAAAGGAAACAGCAAAGAAAGCTGCTCCTAAGAAAGCCGCTGCTAAAAAAGCAGACGACAAAAAAGCTGACAAGAAGCCGGCAGCCAAGAAAACTGCCGCTAAAAAGACAACTGCTAAGAAGAAGGACAAATAAGTCATGATTCAGATGCAATCCAGAATGGAAGTGGCTGATAACAGCGGTGCCCGTCAGGTTCAGTGCATTAAGGTACTGGGTGGCTCCAAGCGCCGTACAGCCAGTGTTGGCGACGTTGTGATCGTATCCGTTAAGGAAGCTATTCCCCGCGGCCGCGTGAAAAAAGGTGTTGTTCAGCGCGCAGTGATTGTTCGTACGAAAAAAGGTCTGAACCGTCCATACGGTGAGACAATCGCGTTCGACACAAATGCATGCGTTTTGATCAACAACAACAACGAGCCGATCGGAACACGTATCTTTGGCCCCGTTACTCGTGAACTGCGCGCCAAAGGCTTCATGAAAATTATCTCACTAGCCGGGGAGGTGCTCTAGTCATGGCTCAGGCACAGAAGAAAGAAATTAAGAACAAGCTGAAGATCAAGAAGGGTGACACAGTCATCGTTCTGACCGGCAAGGACAAAGGCGCAAAAGGTGAAGTTTTAAAAACTCTGCCTGCCGAACGTCGCGTAATTGTTCAAGGCGTTAATCTGGTCAAAAAGCACCAGCGCCCGACACAGTTCTCACAAGGCGGTATTCAGCAAAAAGAATTGTCAATTCATGTATCTAACGTCGCATTGGCCGATCCTAAAAAGGACACACCTACACGCGTCGGTTACACAACACTGAAAGACGGTAAAAAAGTTCGTGTCGCTAAGAAATCTGGCGAGACGGTGGAGTAAGAAGAATGGCACAAGCAGATTACAAACCTCGCTATCAAGAGCTTTACGAGAAAGAAATCGTTCCTGCCATGCAGGAAAAGTTCAAATACAAGAACAAGCACGAAGTGCCGAAGCTTGTAAAAGTCGTCATGAATATGGGCGTCGGTGAAGCTACACAAGATCGTAAGCACATCGAGAACGCGACGAATGACATGGGTCTGATCGCCGGTCAAAAGCCGGTTGTAACGAAAGCCCGTCAGTCAAACGCATCGTTCAAGATCCGTGACGGTCAGGCAATCGGCTGCAAGGTAACACTGCGTCGTGAGAGAATGTTTGAA